>FZLR01000007.1 GCA_900197615.1 Rhodospirillaceae bacterium Spongia-Bin9 | reverse complement strand
ACTAACAAGACAGTCGCTCCACTTCGGCCCGGATCAAATCCGGGCCTCCGGTCGAAATGACGGATGGGGATGTCATGGAATGTCATGTTTCGTCATGTTTCGACGCGGATCGGGGAGGAGCCGAGGCGCACCGTACAGACGGAGCCCGGCACCGTGATCGCCTATTTTTCCCTATATTAGGATTTATTAAAGTGATATCAAGCGAAAATGGTAAATTTATCGCAATATTTTCAACCCGACCCGGCCAGGCGATGCACCGCAAGCCGGCGCACCCGGACGGCGGCGGACGCCGGCGGGCGACCGTCCCGAAGGGCTTGTCTCCCGGTGCCTGCCCGCGGCATGTTCGATCCGACGCATCGTGCGCCGGAAATCGCAAGGATAACCGCCATGAACATCGCCACGCTGCCGGCCGGCCGGTCGGACGATTGCCCCGACGGCATGTCCGAAGAGGAATGGGACGTGCGGGTCCAGCTCGCCGCCTGCTACCGGCTGATCGACCATTTCGGCATGACCGACCTGATCTATAACCACATCACGGCGCGGGTGCCGGGACCGGACCATCACTTCCTGATCAACCCGTTCGGCCCGCACTATTCGGAGATCGCGGCCTCGGGCCTGGTCAAGGTCGACCTAGACGGCCGGCCGCTCGACGATCCGCCTGACAGTCCCGGGACGCGAATCAACCCGGCGGGCTATGTCATCCATGCCTGCATCCACCGGGCGCGGCCGGACCTGCACGCCGTGATCCACACCCACACCCGCGCCGGCATCGCGGTTTCCTGCCTCGCGGAAGGGCTGATCCCGATGGAGCAGAACGGTTACCAGTTCCTCGACCGCATCGCCTACCACGATTACGAGGGCATCGCGCTCGACGAGGCCGAGCAGGCGCGCCTGATCGCCGACCTAAGCGATTGCAGCGTGATGATCCTGCGCAACCATGGCCTGCTCGCCTGCGGGGCGAATGTCAGCCAGGCCTTCCGGCGCATCTACTATCTGGAGATGGCCTGCAAGATTCAGCTCGACGCCATGGCGAGCGGCGCCCTGCGCCAGCCGCCGGCCGCCGTGCAAACGCACACCGCCGCCCAATGGCACGACGGCACCGCCGGCAACGGCGGCGCGAACGACGAAACGCTGGAATGGCCGGCGTTGATGCGACTGATGGATAGGAAGGATGCGGGGTATCGGACGTGAGGGGGCCGTTGCTCGACCGAAGCGAAAGCGTGAAGGAGGATCAGTCGATGGCCGACGACACCGTGAAAACCATGGTTTGCGCGACCTGTGGCAGTGAGAGCGTCAAATCTGACGCCTGGGCCGTCTGGAGTGTGCCGGACCAGAAATGGGAACTGGAAGGCGGACCTTACCAATTCTCATATTGCGATGACTGCGATGAAGAATGCCGCGTCGAAGAGCGGCAGGAGGCGAGATGAGAGAAAACTCTAAGCATCGAAATGCGCCACCACCCCGACCGTCGGATCGCGTCCGGGAAACAAAGACTGCGCAACCTAATTCCCTAACCTTGACAATTCTAACGTCTTTAGGTCATTTTGGTAAATCAAACATCGAGCACAGCAAATTTAGGTGTAGCATTGATGAACGCATCCAATCGTGCTGAAGAGCTTATTGTTCTCAAAGCAGACGAGGGCAATACAGATATTCTCTCACCTCTCATAACAAACGAAAAAGAGCTAGCTTCCGAATATCGTAAGCGGAGAAGTGCATATACGTTTAAGAGCACACATCAAGCAGACGCCCAAATGGAAGTAGAAAAAGGCTGGACAATACAAAGGGCAGGAAAAAGAACCACGCGACTCAAGAAAGAAAAGAACCATGGCAAACGACTCGAGGACCGGGTTTGGTGCTTACTCTATTCCATGGGATATCGAAGGATAAATGGAGAAAATTTCAAAATCTCGTTTAGGCGAAAAGATTTGTCGCCTGGACGTAAGCAAGTTGACGTTTACGCGGAAGATTCGGAAACCGCCTTTATTGTTGAATGTAAATCAAAAGCAATACGCGGACATCGTTCTTTACAGAAGGATATCCAAGAAACTATTTCTTTAAAGGAAAGCTTCCGTAGCGAGATCAACAAAAGATTTGATTCCAAACCTAGAATCATTTGGATTTACGCCACAAAAAATATTATTTGGTCTGAACCAGACGTAGAGCGAGCTCAAGCAGGAGACATAAAGGTAGTTACGGAAAATGAATTGCAGTACTTTGAAACCTTTGTAAAACACATGGGCCCCGCGGCCAAATACCAAATCCTAGGTGAGTTCCTCAAAAATCAAAAAATTCCAGGGCTAACGAATAATATACTACCCGCGATTCGAGGTAAAATTGGTGGTAAGATTTTCTACAGTTTTGTTACAACTCCTCGTAATTTGCTCAAAGTTTCATATATTAATCATCAAGCATTAAATCATCCGGATGGCCGCCCAGCGTATCAACGAATGATTTCGTCGAAACGGATTAAGGAAATTGGCTCATTTATCGAAAAAGGCGGGTATTTTCCAACTAATATACTGGTAAATTTTGTTAAAAAACCTCGTTTCGATTTGATTTCTAATTCCGAAAATACGGATCCGAGTATAAAATTCGGCTGGCTGACGTTACCGTCTACCTATAAGTCTGCTTGGATCATTGATGGCCAACACCGTTTGTATGGCTTTTCTCACCTCATGGACAAGAATCTGGATCAAAGTCTTTTTGTGTTAGCGTTTGAAGAAATGGATAATGAAAAGGAGGCGGATCTATTCATTACAATAAATCACAAGCAAAAAAGCGTGCCGAAGAGCCTGCTGGTTAGCTTACTGGCAGACATTCGACTTGGTGATAGCGACCCATCTACGGCACTATCGGCGCTTGGCTCTGCTGTCATCAGGAAACTCAACACGGATATTACCAGCCCATTGGTTCGGCGTTTCGCTTTGCCTGATGTACCGCCCGAACCAAACCAGAACCTTACGATGTCGGAAGCCGTGAACGGGCTACGGCGGTCCTCTCTAATTGGTAAAGTGGTAGGACGCGCACTCGTCCCGGGTTCGCTTTCTGGTCCAGTTGACGTAGAAACCGTAGAACGTGCCAGCAAAGTACTGAAAATTTATTTCGAAGCTTTGCGAGTCGCCAATCCTTTAAGGTGGGAGGCAGGGCGAGATGCGTATATTGCAACAAATCCGGGTTTTCGGGCACATTTGAACATTATAGCGGAAATTGAATCATACCTTACCCACAAAAAATCATTAGATTTTGATTTGATGAAAGAGGAAGAGTTTGCGGATTATATCGTTGATTTTACGGAGCCTATTTTTTCGTTCATTCGAAACGCTTCCGATGAAGATATTCGGAGCCGCTTTTCGAGAAAATTTGGCGAAGGGGGAGTTAAAGAGTATACCTATAGACTGATGGAAATTTTGGTGGAGACGCATATCGACTTTGGACCTGATGATTTTCGTCGTTGGATGGAGCAAAGCGCCTCCGAAAAGGTCAATGAAATCAATAATTTTTTGATGAAATTTTCTGAGCGCTTAATAAATTTTGTAATTGATACGCTAAAGAAAGTTCACGGCACTAATCGGTTGCCGAGTGACGAACCCGCCTATTGGGAAATAGGCGTCGAAAGCGAGCGTATTCGTCGTAATGCTTTCGAAGCACAGCAACGCGACAAAACCCGTCGCAGCCGTAAAGAAGCATATTTGAACGTTATTGACCTTTCCGAGATAGTAAAACAGAAGAACAATTGGGCTCATTTTGAGCATGTATTTCAAAATCCCAGTCCTGTTGACAGAAAAGGCCAGAAATATTATTTGAGTTGGGTAAGTAGGTTTAGCGAGTTGCGAAATATTGCGGCTCATAAGAACCAGCTTAGAACGTATACAGACGAAGATTTAGAATTTGTTGATTGGTTAAGAACAGAAGTGAGTCCCAAAATTCCATAATGCATATTTTATCCCACACATTCGTTTGTTGGAATAGTAATGCGTTTTCGGAAGGATGGTCTGATGACTCTGGACATTGGTGTAAAGCTTGCAGCCTATATCGAAAGGAAAAGATTTGGAACTATTTTGGCTGATCCTCCGTGGCGCTTCAAGAATAGAAGCGGAAAGATCGCGCCTGAAAACTGTAAGTTACTGCGTTACGGAACATTATCCAATGAAGAGATTGCGAGCCTTCCCGTAAGTGACTGTCTTCTTGATACAGCGCATTGCTATTTGTGGGTACCTAACGCGTTGTTGCCAATTGGGATCGAGGTCTTGAGATCCTGGGGCTTTGAGTACAAGACGAACATCGTTTGGCACAAAATCCGCAAGGACGGTGGATCGGACGGCCGGGGGGTTGGATTTTATTTCCGCAACGTCACAGAACTCGTGCTTTTCGGCGTGCGCGGAAAGGGCGCGCGGACGCTGGCGCCCGGTCGGCGCCAGGTCAACCTGCTTGCCAGCCGAAAGCGCGAGCATTCCCGCAAGCCTGACGAACTGTACGGCCTGATTGAGGCGTGCAGCCGGGGACCGTATCTGGAACTGTTCGGCCGGGGCAAGCGGGACGGCTGGACAGTGTGGGGCGATCAGGCCGTGGACGACTACCGCCCGGACTGGCCAACCTACGCCTACAATTCCGTCGCAGCAGCCCCATGACCGACCTCATCATCCGCCCGGCCGTGCCGGGGGACCGGGAGTGTTGGGAGCCGCTGTTCCGGGGGTATGGCGACTTCTACAAGGTGCCCATGACCGCCGAGTCGCTGGAGACGGTGTGGGGATGGATCCACGATCCGGGCCATGTCGTCGAGGCGCTGGTGGCGGAACAGGGCGGCGCGCTGGTCGGCCTCGCCCATTTCCGCGCCATGCCGAGCCCCTTGCGCGGCATCGAGATCGGCTTCCTGGACGACCTGTTCGTCGATCCGGCGGCGCGCGGGGCGAAGGTCGGCGAGAAGCTGCTGGCGCGGCTGAACGAAATCTCCGCGGCGCGCGGCTGGAACAAGATCCGATGGATCACCGCCGACGACAACTACCGCGCCCGCACGCTCTACGACCGGGTCGCCGTCAAGACCGCCTGGAACCTGTACGAGATGACGCCGTAGAGCCTTTGCCCGGTGCGATGCTGCCCGGCGCCCTTTGTTGACGCATTGTGCGCGGTTGCCTTGCCCGGCCCATCGCGCTAATCCCGCCGCGTCATCTGTCGTCAGGGCGTTTGCCCGTCCCGGACGCGTCCCGGACGCCGGACGCCCCGCCCGTCTACACAGTCCCTCCACACCGCGGGGTTTCCCATGGCTCGAAACAAGATCGCCCTGATCGGCGCCGGCCAGATCGGCGGCACGCTGGCGCTGCTCGCCGGCCTCAAGGAACTCGGCGATGTCGTGCTGTTCGACATCGTCGAAGGCGTGCCGGAGGGCAAGGCGCTGGACCTCGCCCAGGCCTCGCCGGTCGAGGGCTTCGACGCCAGCCTGACCGGCGCGTCGGATTATGCGCCAATCGCCGGCGCCGATGTCGTCATCGTCACCGCCGGCGTGCCGCGCAAGCCGGGCATGAGCCGCGACGACCTGATCGGCACCAACGCCAAGGTCATGAAGGCTGTCGGCGCCGGCATCCGCGAGCATGCGCCGGACGCCTTCGTCATCTGCATCACCAACCCGCTCGACGCCATGGTCTGGGCCCTGCGCGAGCATTGCGGCCTGCCCCACAACCGGGTCGTCGGCATGGCCGGCGTGCTCGACAGCGCGCGCTTCCGCTATTTCCTGGCCGAGGAGATGAACGTCTCGGTGGAGGACGTCACCGCCTTCGTCCTCGGCGGCCACGGCGACACCATGGTGCCCGCGGTGCGCTATTCCACCGTCGCAGGCGTCCCGCTGCCGGATCTGGTGAAGATGGGCTGGCTGAGCCAGGAGCGGCTGGACACGATCGTCCAGCGCACCCGCGACGGCGGCGCCGAGATCGTCGGCCTGCTCAAGACCAGCTCGGCCTTCTACGCGCCCGCCGCCTCGGCGATCTCGATGGCCGAGAGCTTCCTCCGGGACAAGAAGCGGGTGCTGCCTTGCGCCGCCTACCTGGATGGCGAATACGGCCATTCCGGCCTTTATGTCGGTGTGCCGGTGGTAATCGGCGCCGGCGGCGTCGAGCGCATCATGGAAATCGAGCTCGACGACGGGGAACGCGCCGGGTTCGAGAAATCGGTCAGCGCCGTGAAGGCCCTGATCGAGGCCACCCGGCCATTGATGTAACGAGGGCCGGCCCGAAACCGCCCTCATTTTCCCTGCAGGGGAGCCAGCATGAACATCCACGAGTATCAGGCCAAGGAGCTGATGCGCCGCTACGGCATCGCAGTGCCGGACGGCGGCGTCGCCTGGACGCCGGACGAGGCGGTCAAGCAGGCCGAAAAGACGGGCGGCCCGGTCTGGGTCGTGAAATCCCAGATCCATGCCGGCGGCCGCGGGGCCGGCCGCTTCAAAAACGATCCCGGCGGCAAGGGCGGCGTGCGGGTCGTGAAATCGGTCGAGGATGTGCGGGCGAATGCCGACGCCATGCTCGGCCAGGTGCTGGTGACCAAGCAGACCGGCCCGGAGGGCAAGGAGGTCAAGCGCCTCTATATCGAGGACGGCTGCGACATCGCCCGGGAGCTGTATCTCTCCGTCCTGCTCGACCGGGCGACCAGCCGCGTCACCGTGATGGCGTCGACCGAAGGCGGCATGGACATCGAGCAGGTCGCCGAGGAGACGCCGGAGAAGATCATCCGCGTCGCCATCGACCCGGCGACCGGCATCCAGGCCCATCATTGCCGGACGGTCGCCTTCGGCCTGGGGCTGGAGGGCGGCCAGGTGAAATCGGCGATCCGGTTCCTGACCGCGATGTACAAGGCCTTCACCGAACTCGACGCCAGCCTGGTCGAGATCAACCCGCTGGTCGTGACCGGCGCCGGCGAGGTGATAGCCCTCGACGCCAAGATGAACTTCGACGACAACGCGCTCTACCGCCATCCGGACGTCGCCGAACTGCGCGACGAGGACGAGGAAGACCCGGCCGAGCTCGAAGCCGCCCGGCACGACCTCAACTATGTCAAGCTGGACGGCACCATCGGCTGCATGGTGAACGGTGCCGGCCTCGCCATGGGCACGATGGACATCATCAAGCTCTATGGCGCCGAGCCGGCCAATTTCCTCGATGTCGGCGGCGGCGCGACCCGGGAGCGGGTCACCACCGCGTTCAAGATCATCCTCAGCGACCCCAATGTCGAAGGCATCCTGGTCAACATATTCGGCGGCATCATGCGCTGCGACGTGATCGCCGAAGGCGTGGTCGCCGCGGCCCGGGAAGTCAGCCTGCACGTCCCGCTGGTCGTGCGCCTCGCCGGCACCAATGTCGATCTGGGCAAAAAGATCCTGGCCGATTCCGGCCTGCCGATCACCTCGGCGGACGATCTGGCCGACGCGGCGGAAAAGGTCGTGCAAGCCGTGAAGGAGGCGGCATAGCCATGGCGGTACTGGTCGACGAAAACACCAGGGTGATCTGCCAGGGCTTCACCGGCAGCCAGGGCACCTTCCATTCCGAACAGGCGATCGCCTACGGCACGCAGATGGTCGGCGGGGTCACGCCCGGCAAGGGCGGCGCAACCCACCTCGACCTGCCGGTCTTCGACACGGTCGGCGAGGCCGTCGCGCAGACCGGCGCGAACGCCAGCGCGATCTATGTGCCGCCGCCCTTTGCGGCCGACGCGATCCTTGAGGCCATCGACGCCGGCGTGGCGCTGGTCGTGTGCATCACCGAGGGCATTCCGGTGCTCGACATGGTGAGGGTCAAGCGCGCGCTGCAAAACTCGGGGACCCGGCTGATCGGGCCGAACTGCCCCGGCGTCATCACGCCGGACGCCTGCAAGATCGGCATCATGCCCGGCCATATCCACAAGCGCGGCCGGATCGGCGTGGTCTCGCGCTCCGGCACGCTGACCTACGAGGCGGTCGCCCAGACCACGGCGACCGGCCTGGGGCAATCGACCTGCATCGGCATCGGCGGCGATCCGGTCAACGGGACGAACTTCATCGACTGCCTGGAGATGTTCCTGGCCGACGACGAGACCGAAGGCATCGTGATGATCGGCGAGATCGGCGGCACGGCCGAGGAAGAAGCGGCGGAATTTTACGAGGCGTCGGGCACCGCCAAGCCGATAACCGGCTTCATCGCCGGCCTGACCGCGCCGCCCGGCCGCCGCATGGGCCATGCCGGTGCGATCATTTCCGGCGGCAAGGGCACGGCGGGCGACAAGATCGAGGCGATGAAGAGCGCGGGCTTCCATGTCGCCGATTCGCCGGCGGCGATCGGCCGGACCATGCTCGCGGCGATGCAGGGCTGAGCGCAGGTTCGCCGTGCTGCCGCGGCAAGGTTACGGCAGTTCCCGGTGACAAGAGCGGCCGGGATGCCTACTGTTATTCGTTAGTGTTCAGCGGCGTCCGGCGCGGGCCGGGTGCAGCGGCCGCAACAGCAAGCAAGCCGGACCCATGACACAGACGGCGCGTGAATTCGAGGCGTCCTCCTACCTCACCGGGGCCAACGCGCCCTTCATCATCGATCTGTACGAACGCTATCTCGCCGATCCGCGCGCGGTCGCCGACGACTGGCGCGACTTCTTCGACGATCTCGACGACAGCGCCCAAGCCGCGCTGGCCGACCTTTCCGGGCCGGACTGGGCGCCCCGGGCGACCCGGGTGGTCGGCAACGGCGGAGCGGCCGGTAACGATGGGACGCTCGGCAACGACGGGACGGCGGCCCGAAAAAATATTGGGCCGGCCGGCGCGCCGACGACTCCGGCGACCCCCGCGGCCCCGGCGACAGATACCGAAATTCGCGAAGCCACGCGGGATTCGATCCGCGCGCTCATCCTGATCCGCAGCTACCGGGTGCGCGGCCACCTTCTCGCGCGGCTCGATCCGCTCGGCATCGAACAGCGCGAAGACCATCCGGAGCTGGACTACGAGACCTACGGCTTTACGCCGCGCGACCTCGACCGGCGCATCTTCATCAGCAACTATCTCGGCCTCGGCGAGACCGCGACACTGCGCGAGATCGTCGCCCGCTGCAAAGCGACCTATGCCGGCACGATCGGCGTGGAATTCATGCACATCCAGGATCCGGACCAGAAAACCTGGCTGCAGGCGCGTATCGAGGCGATCGAGAACCGCACCGAATTCACCACCATGGGCAAGAAGGCCATTCTCGGCAGCCTGGTCCAGGCCGAGATCTTCGAGCGCTTCCTCGACAAGAAATATACCGGCACCAAGCGTTTCGGCCTGGACGGCGCCGAGGCGACCGTCCCGGCGCTCGAACAGATCATCAAGCGCGGCGGCCAGCTCGGCGTCGAGGAAATCATCGTCGGCATGCCCCACCGCGGCCGGCTCAACGTGCTCGCCAACATGATGGGCAAGCCCTACCAGGCGATCTTCTCGGAATTCCAGGGCAATGCCGCCAACCCGGAGGACGTCCAGGGCTCGGGCGACGTCAAATACCATCTCGGCACGTCGTCGGACCGGGATTTCGACGGCAACCCGGTCCATCTGTCGCTCACCGCCAACCCGTCCCATCTGGAGGCGGTCAACCCGGTCGTCTCCGGCAAGGTGCGCGCCAAGCAGACCCAGCGCGCCGCCAAGGGCGCCAGGACACGCAGCGCCCGGCGCCAGGTGATGGGCCTGCTGCTGCATGGCGACGCCGCCTTCTCCGGCCAGGGAGTGGTGGCGGAGACCCTCGACCTCGCCGACCTCAACGGCTACCGCACCGGCGGCACGATTCATTTCATCGTCAACAACCAGATCGGCTTCACCACCAATCCGGTGCACAGCCGCTCCGGCCCCTACTGCACCGAGTTCGCCAAGATCGTGCAGGCGCCGATCTTCCATGTGAACGGCGACGATCCGGAAGCGGTCGTCCATGTCGCCCGCATCGCCATGGAGTTCCGCGACGCCTTCCAGACCGATGTCGTGATCGACATGTTCTGCTACCGGCGCCACGGCCATAACGAGGGCGACGAGCCGGCCTTCACCCAGCCGCTGATGTACCGCACGATCGCGCGCCACGAGTCGGTGCGCGAAATCTACAGCCGGAAGCTGGTCGACGAGGGCATCCTGACCAACCGGGAAGCCGAGGGCATCGTCGGCAAGTTCGAGCAGCGGCTGGAAGAAGATTTCGAGGCGGCCGGCGGCTACAAACCCAACAAGGCAGACTGGCTGGAAGGCGCCTGGACCGGCGTGGAGCCGACGCGCGGCGAATATATCCGCGGCGATACCGCCGTCGACGAGGGGCAGCTGCGCCGGATCGGCCGCAAGCTGAGCGACGTGCCGGACGACTTCAACCTGAACCGCAAGGTTGCCCGGCAGCTGGACGCCCGCAAGAAGGTGATCGACAGCGGCGAAGGCGTCGACTGGGCGCTTGCCGAGGCGCTGGCTTTCGGCTCGCTGCTGGTCGAGGGCACGCCGGTGCGCCTGTCGGGCCAGGACAGCGGCCGGGGTACCTTCTCCCACCGTCATGCCGTGCTGGTCGATCAGGAGACCGAGTCCAAACACCTGCCGCTGCAGAACCTGTCGCCGGACCAGGCATTGTTCGAGGTCATCGATTCGCCGCTCGCCGAAATGTCGGTGCTCGGCTTCGAATACGGCTATGCGCTCGCCGAGCCCAACGCGCTGATCCTGTGGGAAGCCCAGTTCGGCGATTTCGCCAACGGCGCCCAGATCATCATCGACCAGTTCATCGCCTCGGGCGAATCGAAGTGGCTGCGCCTGTGCGGCCTGGTGATGCTGCTGCCCCACGGCTACGAGGGCCAGGGTCCGGAACATTCGTCGGCCCGGCTGGAGCGCTATCTGCAACTGTGCGCAGAAGAGAATATGCAGGTGGTGAACTGCACCTCGCCGGCGAATTACTTCCACGCCCTGCGCCGCCAGGTTCGGCGCAAGACCCGCAAGCCGCTCATCGTGATGTCGCCGAAGTCGCTGCTCCGGCACAAGTCGGCAGTCTCGAAGCTGGCCGAGTTCACGACCGGCCATTCCTTCCACCGGATATTGTGGGACGATTCCGCCCTTGGCCCGGACGAGGGGATCGAGCGGGTTATCCTGTGCTCCGGCAAGGTCTATTACGATCTGGCCGCGGAACGCGACCGGCGCGGCCTGAACGACCGCATCTGCATCCAGCGCATGGAGCAGCTGTACCCCTTCCCGGCGAAGCCGCTGGCCGAGGAGCTGTCGCGCTTCAAGCAGGCCGAGGTCCTCTGGTGCCAGGAAGAGCCCGAGAATGCCGGTGCGTGGTTCTTCGTCGACCGGCGCATTGAGGCGACGATGCAGGAGATCGGCATGAAATACGCCCGGCCCCGCTATGTCGGCCGGCCGGAAGCGGCCTCCCCGGCGACCGGCCTCAACGCCCGCCATGTCGCCGAGCAGAAACGCCTGGTCGACGAAGCGCTGACGCTCGACGGCTGAACGCACAGTAACCGCAAGACCGACCTTCCGGACCCCCGCTATGACCATTGAAATCAAGGTGCCCACGCTCGGCGAATCGGTGACGGAAGCCGAGGTCGCCAAATGGTTCAAACAGGTGGGCGACGCCGTCGCGGCGGACGAGCCGCTCGTCGAGCTGGAGACCGACAAGGTCACGCTGGAAGTGAACGCGCCGGCGGCTGGCGTCCTGGCCGAAATTCTGGCGCCCGCGGGCGCAGAGGTCGAGGTCGGGGCGCTGCTCGGCCGGATCGACGAGACCGGGGCAGCGGTCGCGTCCGCACCGGCGGCGGCGGCACCGGCCGCAGCGGCAGCGGAACCCGAGCCCGAACCTGAGCCGGCTGCTCCGCCGCCGCTCAGCCCGGCGGTGCGCAAGCTGGTTGCCGAGCACAATCTCGATCCGGCGGCCATCGCGGGCACCGGCAAGGACGGCCGCCTGCTCAAGGCCGATATCGAGGCTCACCTCGCCGAACAGGCCGCTGCGGCGGAGCCCGAACCGGCCCCGCCTGCGCCCGAACCTGCGCCCGAACCTGCACCGGCGCCCGCCGCCCCGAAACCGGCAACCTCGAAACCCGCCGCGACACCTGCGCCCGCGCCACCTCGCGACGACGGGCGCGAAGTGCGGGTGCGCATGTCCCGCCTGCGCCGCCGGATCGCCGAACGGCTCAAGGAAGCGCAGAACAGCGCCGCCATGCTGACGACCTTCAACGATGTCGACATGAGCGCCATCCTCGACCTGCGCAAACGGTATCGCGACAGTTTCGAGAAGCGCCACGGCGTGCGCCTCGGCTTCATGTCCTTCTTCGTCAAGGCCAGTATCGAGGCGCTGAAGGAAATCCCGGCGGTCAACGCCGAGATCGACGGCGACGACATCGTCTACAAGAACCATTACGACATCGGCGTCGCCGTCGGCACGGAACAGGGCCTCGTCGTCCCGGTCCTGCGCGACGCGGACGGCCTGTCCTTCGCCGGCATCGAGCGGACGATCGGCGAACTCGGCGTCAGAGCGCGCGACGGCGCCCTGTCGATGGCCGAGCTGACCGGCGGCACCTTCACGATCTCGAACGGCGGGGTCTACGGCTCGATGCTGTCGACGCCGATCCTCAACCCGCCGCAGTCCGGCATTCTCGGCATGCACCGGATCGAGCAGCGCCCGGTCGCCCGCGACGGCCAGGTCGTGATTCGCCCGATGATGTATCTCGCGCTCAGCTACGACCACCGCATCGTCGACGGCCGCGAAGCCGTGACCTTCCTCGTCAAGGTCAAGGAAGGCCTGGAGGATCCGGAACGGCTGCTGATCGGGGTGTAGGCGAAGCCCCTACCCCGCCGCATTCTCCATCCCGCGCAGGACGGCGTCGCCCATTTCGGCGGTGTCGACGCGCTGGGTGTTGGCCTGGGCCAGGTCGCCGGTGCGCAGGCCGTCGGCGAGGACGCCGGCAACGGCGGCCTCCACCATGTCCGCCTCTTCGCCCAGGTCGAAGGAATAGCGCAGCGCCATCGCGAAGCTGAGGATGCTGGCGAGCGGGTTGGCGACGCCCTGGCCGGCGATATCCGGCGCCGAGCCGTGCACCGGCTCGTAGAGCGCGTGGCGCTTGCCGGTCGCCGGGTCTTCCGCGCCGAGGGAGGCCGAGGGCAGCATACCGAGCGAGCCGGTCAGCATGGCCGCGACGTCGGAGAGCATGTCGCCGAACAGGTTGTCGGTCACGATCACGTCGAACTGCTTGGGCGCGCGCACCAGCTGCATGGCGCAGTTGTCCGACAGGATGTGCCGCAATTCGACGTCGCCGAATTCGCTCTCGTGGATCGCCGTCACCTCCTCGCGCCACAGCACGCCGGTGTGCATGACATTCGACTTCTCCGACGAATGCACCAGGTTGCGCCGCTTGCGCGCCAGGTCGAAGGCGACGCGGGCGATGCGGTGGATTTCCGGCGTGGTGTAGAGCTGCGTGTCGACGCCCTTGCGGCTGCCGTCGGCCAGGGTTTCGATGCCGCGCGGCTCGCCGAAATAGACCCCGCCGGTGAGTTCGCGCACGATCACGATGTCGAGACCGGAGACCAGATCGGCCTTGAGCGAAGAGGCTTCGGCCAGCGCCTCGAAGCAGAGCGCCGGGCGCAGGTTGGCGAACAGGTCGAGCTCCTTGCGCAGGCGCAGCAGGCCCTGCTCCGGCTTCAGGTGGAAGGGGTTGGCGTCCCATTTCGGGCCGCCGACCGCGCCGAACATCACGGCGTCGCTGGCTTTCGCCTTGGCCATCACGGCGTCGGGCATCGCCGTGCCCTCGGCGTCCAGCGCCGCGCCGCCGCAGATGCCGTCGTCGAGGTCGAACTTCACCGCGCGCTCCCGGCCGAACCAGTCGGCGACCCGGACGACCTGGTCCATCACTTCCGGGCCGATGCCGTCGCCCGGCAGGATGAGGAGGGATTTGTTGCTGCTCATGATGACCTTTCGGGGGAGTGCCTTTCAGGGAAGCCCGTTGCGCCGGCCGACAGCCGGAAAGATGCGATGCCAGGCAGGATCGTTCGCCCGGCAGCCGATAGCGCCGGCCGGGCACGACTTCAAGGCGCGAATGGCGCTGCGGAAAGGGGGCCGGTTTGCCGGCGAAGTCTGGAGCGGGAGACGAGATTTGAACTCGCGACCCTCACGTTGGCAACGTGATGCTCTACCTCTGAGCTACTCCCGCGCAGACTATGGCGGCGACCGCCCGGAACGTCGCGGTCTGCCGTGAAGCCGCGGACTATACGCCCGCCCCCCAATTTGACAAGGGCGATTGACAAGGGCTGGCATCGCGGCTGCGTCACAATTAGATAAGCCCCTCCGGATTTCAAGCCGGGCGGCCGCCCGCCGCCGACGACGACCAACGACGACCAGCAACCTGCCATGCCCGCCACCGAACAGGATCTCTACGCCCGCCTCGAAGCCCTCGAGCTTTCGTGGACGACCGTCGAGCACCCGCCGCTCTATACGGTTGCCGACAGCAAGGCATTGCGCGGCGAACTGCCGGGCGGGCATGTCAAAAACCTGTTCCTGCGCGACAAGAACAAGGCGCTCTGGCTGATCGTGGCGGAGGAGGATCGAACGGTCGATCTCAAATCGTCCCGCAAACGCATCGGCGCCCGGGGCTCTCTGTCCTTCGGCAGCGCTGACCTGCTAATGGAGGTTCTGGGGGTCACGCCCGGGGCCGTCACGCCCTTCGGCCTCATCAACGATACCGGTTGCCGGGTTACGGTCATCCTCGACGAAGGCCTGATGGCGCACCGGCTGGTCAACGTCCACCCCCTGCGCAACGACGCGACGACGACCATCGCGAGCACCGACCTGTTGGCCTTCATCCACGACTGCGGCCACGATCCGCAGATCATGGATCTGGAAGCCGCGGCGGACTAAGGCCGCTGGCGCCGGTCCCGCGCGCTTCCATCCCCTTGCCCGGCGCCGCACCGTCCGCCATGTATGGCGCGACGCGACCGCGTGAGGATGCAAGGACGAGGGTACAGGGGTTTTCATGGACACGCTGATCGGCGAAGGCGGCGCGGCGGGCGCCGACCTCATCAAGGATTCGGACACGGCCAATTTCGCCGCCGACGTGATCCAGGCGTCGCAGGAGACGCCGGTGATCGTCGATTTCTGGGCGCCGTGGTGCGGCCCGTGCAAGCAGCTCGGCCCGGCGATCGAGAAGGCGGTCAAGGAGCAGAAGGGCAAGGTCCGTCTGGTCAAAATCAATGTGGACGAGAACCAGTCCCTGGCCGGCCAGTTGCGGGTACAGTCGATTCCTGCCGTTTTCGCCTTTGCCGGCGGCCGGCCCGTCGACGGCTTCGTCGGCGCCCAGCCCGAGAGCCAGCTCCGCCAGTTCGTCGAACGGCTGGCGGCGGCCGCGCCCGGCGGCGCGCAGCAGGACGACCCGGTGATCGAGCAGATGCTGGCAGAAGCCAAGACCACGCTCGAGCAGGGCGACGCC
This sequence comes from Rhodospirillaceae bacterium Spongia-Bin9, assembly GCA_900197615.1. GTDB lineage: Bacteria > Pseudomonadota > Alphaproteobacteria > Bin65 > Bin65 > Bin65. The sequence goes on along the minus strand of FZLR01000007.1, from coordinate 44,024 downwards.
GGCACCGCGGCGGGCCTGTATTCCCGCATCCTCGAACTCGACGGCGCCAGCGCCGCGGCCCTGGTCGGCCTGGCGCGCGCCGCGATTGCGCTGGGCCAGCCGGACGAGGCGCGCCAGATGCTCGACCAAGTGCCGGAGGACATGGCCAAGGACCCCGATGTCGTCGCCGCCCGGGCGGCGCTCGCCCTGATCGACGACCTTGGGGAGACCGGCGGTCCGGATGCGCTCCGGACCAGGGTCGACGCCGAACCCGCCGACCTCCAGGCGCGTTACGACCTGGCCCGCGCGCTCTACGCACGCGGCCGGGCGGACGACGCCATGCAGGCGCTCATCGAGAGCATACGGCGCGACCGGGAATGGGAGGACGGCAAGGCGCGCAAGCTGCTGCTCAAGATCTTCGACGCGCTCGGGCCGGCCCACCCGCTCACCCAGAAGGGCCGGCGCGGCCTGTCCTCGGTGCTGTTCTCCTAGGCCGAAACGGGGGCTGAAGACCGATGCCGAACGCCGACATCCTGCCGTCTGAAAACCCCGCCGCCGACGGCAGCGGCAACGCGAAGATCGTTTATTTCCTTTATCTCGGCGCGATCGTTTTCGGGGTGCTCGCCATCGCCGGCGTCATCGTCGCCTATGTCAGCCGCAAGGACGCGGCGGAATGGGCCGCCGAGCATTACCGCTTCCAGATCCGGACCTTCTGGATCGGCCTGCTCTACAGCGCCATCGGCGTGGCGACCGTGTTCGTATTCATCGGCTGGCTGATCCTGCTGGCCGCCCTGATCTGGTGGATCGTGCGCAGCGTCAAGGGCCTGCAATATCTCGGGCAGGGTGTGCCTTATCCGAACTCGGGAAGCTGGCTGTGGTGAGGCGGGTAACTGCGCCACTGGCAGCTATACGACTTCGGCCCGAACCACCCGCTCCCTGAACCACCGCATCAGCGCCTCGTATTCCATATCCCCGGCGGCGACGGCTACGATGGCATCGGCGATGGCGATATCGTCTTCGACCAGACGATAACCGCTCCGTCGCAGAAACAGTTCGACGAGATAGAGCGCCGTACGCTTGTTCCCGTCGACAAAGCCGTGGCTGGAAACAATCCCGTGAACGAGAGCGACGGACTTTTCGTGAATGAATCGATGATAGCCGTGGTAAGGCCGTGCCAGCGCCGATCGGATGTTATTTTCGTTGAGAATCCCAGACGCCGCGCGCCGCGCACCGCTTTGTCGTGCCCGCGGATAGCGTCGACCCAGGCGACCCTGTAATGATTTCTAGCGATCCGCCAGTATCTCCAGGGCGACCCTGCGCTCCACCGAGATATCCTCGATGATGCGCTCGGACACCGGCCTCCGGCGGGGTTTGCGGCTCTTGGACGACTCCTTGCCGGCGCCTCCGGACGTCGGGGCGGCGTCGTCTCTCGAATTATCCTTCGTCAAAACGGCTCCGTCGTTCGGCATTTTCGATAGTCTCTCAATCTTCTGCTACGCCTTGGCCGGCGGACCGACAGCAGCAGGTCGACCGATGCAGCCGGGAAAACGGGGCTGGCCCCGGCAGCCGCAATTCAGGTGGAAATAGGGACGCCCCAGCACCGTGTAAAGTGCACCCGGGAGGCTGGCGGAAAAAGCGACAGCGCCGCCCGGTCCGCTACAGCAGCCGCCTGAGCGCATCCAGGGTTTCATCGGGGCGTTCGACCATCATCATGTGGCCGCAGTCGGCGACGATCTCGACCAGCGCGCCGTCGATCGCGTCGATCAGCGGCCGGGCGTTGCGCGGCGGAGTCATCTTGTCCCGGTCGCCGAGCACGAACAGCGCCGGGCAGGCGATTTTCGCCGCCGCGGCCGCCGCGCCCTTGTAGGCGTTGGACGCCGCGAGGTCGGTGCCGACCACGGCGTCCCGGCCGCGCTCCAGCAGGCGCAGGCCGCCGCCGGTCATCCAGGTCCCCGGCGCCTTGTGCCCACCGATATGGGCCTTGCGGTCGAAGCCCCAGGAGGTGATGAGGTCGTAGGCGTGGCGGTCGCCCTCCAGTCCCGCGGCGAGCAATTCCGGATGCACCGGCATGGTCTCGGCGACGCCGCAGAGCGCAATGGCGCTCACCCGGTCCGGATACGCCGCCGCCGTCTCCAGCGCCAGCGCCGCGCCCATCGAATGGCCGACGAGCGCCGCCTTTGCGACGCCAGCCGCATCCAGCAGGGCGATAACCCACTCGGCCTGGGCCTCGATGCCGTCGAGGGCAGGGCCGTCGGACTTGCCGTGCCCCGGCAGGTCGACAGCGAGCACGCTGCGCCCGTGCCAGGCGAAATAGCGGGTCTGCAACATCCAGACCGTGCGGTCCATGCCGCTGCCGTGCAGGAAGACAACCGGGTTCCGGGCCGGGTCGAAATCCCGCCCGCCGGTCGAGCCGTAGACGCGTTTGCCGTTGACGGTGAGTTCCATGATCCGCGCCCCCTAAGCCGCCCGGCTCTTCTGCGACGCCCTGAGCGCCGCCGCCAGGTCGTCGATCAGATCGTCCGGGTCCTCCATGCCGACCGACAGGCGCACCAGGTCCTCGCCGACGCCGGCGGCCTTCAGCGCCGCGGCATCCATCTGCTGGTGGGTCGTGCTCGCCGGGTGGATAACCAGCGACTTGGCGTCGCCGACATTGGCGAGATGGGAGAACAGGCCGAGCCGCTCGATGAATCGGCGTCCGGCCTCGCGCCCACCCTCGATGCCGAAACTGAAGATCGCGCCGCAGCCTTTCGGCAGCAGGCGCTTTGCAAGTTCGTGATCCGGGTGGGACGGCAGTTCCGGATAGCTCACCCAGTCGACATCCGGGCTGGCGTCCAGAAACGCGACGATCTTCCGCGTGTTCTCGACATGCCGCGCCATGCGCACCGGCAGGGATTCGACGCCCTGGAGCAGGTAGAAGGCGTTGGCCGGCGCCATGGCGGCGCCGAAATCGCGCAGGCCCTCCGCCCGGGCGCGCATGATGAAAGCGGCGGGGCCGAACTCGTCGGCGAAGTCGAGGCCGTGATAGCCGGCATAGGGCTCGGTCATGGTCGGGAAGCGGCCGGAGGCTTCCCAGTCGAAGGTGCCGCCGTCGACGATCGCGCCGCCGATCGCCACGCCATGCCCGCCCAGGAACTTGGTCACCGAATGCATGACGATATCGGCGCCGTGATCGAACGGCCGGAACAGCCAGGGCGTCGCGAAGGTGCTGTCGATCATCACCGGGATGCCGTGCCGGTGGGCGATCTCCGAAATGACCGGCAGGTCCATGACCTCCAGGCCCGGATTGCCCAGGGTCTCGCCGAAAACCAGCCGGGTTTCGGGCCGGATCGCCGCTTCGAAGGCCGCGGGATCGCGCGGATCGACGAAGGTGGTCTCGATGCCGAAGCGTGGCAGCGTATGGGTGAACAGGTTGTGGGTGCCGCCGTAGATCGAGCCGGAGGACACGATATGGCCGCCCTGCCCCATCAGCGTGGTAACCGCCAGATGGATCGCCGCCATGCCGCTGGAGGTGCAGATCGCGCCGACGCCGCCTTCGAGCGCCGCGAGCCTTTCCTCCAGCACCGCGACGGTCGGGTTGGAAATCCGCGAATAGATGTGGCCGGCCCGCTCCAGATTGAACAGCGAGGCGGCATGCTCGACGTCCGGGAACATGTAAGAGGTCGTCTGGTAGATCGGCACCGCCCGGGCGCCGGTCAGCGGGTCCGGATGCTGGCCGGCATGGAGGCTGAGCGTATCGAACTTGAGGAATTTGGGATCGAGCATGGCGCGCTCCGCAATCGGGTTGCGCTGCCTTCCCATGGGCGGCATGGCCGGTCAAGCCTCGCAGCCGGGGCTTCGGGTCATTCGTCGAACGGCGTGCACAGGCCGCTGTCGTATCCGCCGGCGTTGCGGGATACGGCGCATTAATTCTTGCACAAAATCCAAAGATCTCTTATTGCGAATGATTATCACTCGCAATAAGAGATCTGCCCATGCTGTCTTTGCTGCTGGATCTGGAAACGATGTACGGCGTTCCGGACGGGCTTATCTCCGAAGACATCCTTAGCCGCCGGTTCGGGGCAGAGGCGGTGCGCGCCGCACGGGCGAGCGGACTGGTGCGAACCTACGACAGGCCCCCTTGCAGCGGCCCGGCGATTGCCGTCCCGGCAATCGGGCTGACGGCGCGCGGCCGTATGGTCGCTGCGCATCCCGGCGGCAACGTTCACCCCATCGAACTGGGCATGGAACCCTACGACATCGTTTCGGCTGTGTTGTATGGCGGGCGCCTGTAAACCTGCGACACCTTGTTGCGAGTCGCTCGCAATTTCCCAATTGCGCCGACGCCGGGTTAAAGGATAATTGCAAATGATTATCAGTTGCACCTCATACCGGGAACTGTAAGCAATGCGCATGACACTTCCTCTTCTCGCCGCCGCGGCTCTTGTCGCGACCGGCGCCGCCGCCGTCGCCAAAGACGTCAATATCTATTCCTACCGGCAGGCGGTCCTTATGAAGCCGCTGCTCGACCGATTCCAGGAAAAGACCGGCATCAAGGCCAATGTGGTCTATCTCAAGAAGGGCATGATGGCCCGGCTCAAGGCCGAGGGGGCGGCCAGCCCGGCGGACGTGATCCTGACGGTGGACGCCGCCCGGCTGATCCGTCTCGACCGGATGGGTTCGTTCCAGCCTCTCGACTCCGCGGCGGTTACCGCGGCCGTCCCGGCAAACCTTCGCCATCCCAAGGGCCACTGGTTCGGTCTCACGGTGCGCGGCCGGCCGATCTATTACAACCCGGCGAAGGTCAAGCCGTCGGAGCTGTCGACCTACGAGGCGCTGGCCGACGGCAAATGGAAGGGCCGCATCTGCATCCGCTCGTCCTCGAACGTCTATAACCAGTCGCTGATCGCCTCGATCGTTGCGGCGAACGGCGTTGAGAAGGCGCAGGCCTGGGCCGACGGTTTCGTGAAGAACTTCGCCCGCAAGCCGGCCGGCGGCGACCGCGACCAGATCCGCTCCGTGGCGGCCGGCGAATGCGACATCGCCATCGCCAACACCTACTATTACGCCGGCCTCGCCAAATCGAAGAAGGAGCGCGACCGCAAGGCCGCTGCCGCGGTCCGGCTGTTCTGGCCGAACCAGGATGGCCCCGGTTCAGCCGGTCGGGGCGCCCATGTCAATATCTCCGGCGCCGGCGTGGCGAAGCATTCGAAGAACCGGGCCAACGCCGTCAAGCTGATCGAGTTCCTGGCGAGCCGGGAGGCCCAGCAGATCTACGCCCGCATCGTCAACGAATACCCGGTGCGCAAGGATGTCCAGCCCGGCAGGATCGTCGCCGATTTCGGCGAGTTCAAGGCCGATTCGCTGGCGCTTTCCGAGCTGGCGAAATACCAGAAGGAAGCGGTCCGGCTGGCCGACCGCGCCGGCTGGCGGTAGGGACTCTCGCCAGTCCGTTCCTCTACGGCTATTTCCGGTCCGGCACCGGGATGCCGAACCGGCGCAGGGTGCCTTCGAGGGTCGGTTTGCCGAAGCGGGCCCGGTCGTCGTTCAACAGGTAGGAGAAGGAAAAGCCGAGCCCGAGGATCAGGACCCCGATCATGAAGCAGTAGATGACCGCGCGGTCGGGATACTGGTCCTTGATATAGCCGACATAGACCGGGCCGAAGATGCCCGCCGCCGCCCAGGCCGTGAGGATCGCTCCGTAAATGACCGACATTCGCCTGGTGCCGAAGACATCGAGCACGAAGGACGGCATGGTGGCGAAACCGCCGCCGAAGCACAGCAGGACATAACAGACGAGGGCGGAGAACACCCACGGGTTGCTCTCGGTCATCAGGATGCCGAACACGATCATCTGGCTGCCGAGCAGGATCCGGAAAACCCGGACCCGTCCGATCCGGTCGGACAGCAGGCCCCAGAACAACCGCCCCGCCCCGTTGCACAAGGAACTGACGGCAATCAGCGTCGCGCCGTATCCCGCCAGAACCTCGGGCTCGATCGTGGGATCGGCCAGCCCCCAGACATCCTGGAGCAGCGAGGACTGGAAACTGATCACGGAGATTCCGGCGGCAATGTTGAAGAAGAAGACCAGCCACATGATCGTGAATTCGCGCGAAGAGATGCACTGGCGAACGGAGGCCGATTCCTCTTCTTCCTGCGCCATCGATTGCAAACCGGCGGCGGTCATCCGGTAGCCGGGCGGCGGATCGCTCAGGAAGTAGCTGGACGGAATCAGGATCAGCGCGAACAGGATGCCGAGCCCGGCGAATACCATCGGCAGGTCGCCCTCTGTGTGGACGATCAGGATCGGCGCCAGGACGATGCTGAGCAGGAACGCACCGACGCCGAAACCCATGACGACGATGCCGGTCGCCAGCCCCTTGCGGTCGGGATACCATTTCGCGGCCGTGGCGACCGGAGTCACATAGCCGAGGCCGATTCCCGCGCCACCGATCACGCCGTAGCCGAGATAGAAGAGCGGCAGGAAATCCATCTGCAGGGCGAGGCCGGCGAGAACGTAGCCGCCGGCGAACATGACGCTGCCGATGATCGCCAGCTTGCGCGGGCCGAGCCGGGGCAACATTGCGCCGGCCCAGGCGGCCGAGCAGCCGAGGGAGAAGATGGTGATGCTGAAGGCAATGGCTGTTTCGGTGAAGGTCCAGCCGAGCTGCCGGACCAGCAGCGTCTGGAAGAAGCTCCACGCATAGACCGTGCCGAAACAGATCTGCAGGGTCGTGCAGAGCAGGACCGTGACGGCGCGGGGGATCGTCATCGCAGGCTCCGGGCTGTTCGTCGGCGCTCCGGTTTACGCCCGGGCGCCCGGAGAAGGCCGCGCCGGCGCGGGAAGATCGCCCGTCCCGGAAAAATACTGGAACAGGCGCGCAAGCTGCCCGACTTCGTCATCGCGCACCAGGACTCCGCCGTCCGCCGCGGACGATTGTTCACGCGCCAGTTCCGCGGCGTAGGCAAGAAGATTGGCAATCGGTCTTGCAGCCAGATTCACCAGCCAGATCGCGGCGATAATGCCGATCACGAATATGGTCGAGAACAGATAGATCTGCTGGCCGATCGCCCGCTGGATTTTCAGCGCGATCAATCCGGTATCCATCCCGATGTGGACCTTGCCGGCGACGCCGGCGAGTATCGGGCTGCTGACTTCGACGAAATCGCCCATGCCCGGCAGACTGCGCTGGATCGAGGCCGTATTATTGGGATCGCCCTTCAGTATCTCGTCGGGAATCCCCGGCACGAAGGTATGGGCGAGATATTCGCCGCTATCGTTGACGATGTAGATATAGCTGATGCCCTGGATTTCGACGAACTGGTCGATCAGGGACTGGAGCGCCGACAGGTCGCGGTTCAGGATGATGTCGACGCTGGAGTCGGCGATGGTCTTCGCGATGCCCTTGGCGTTGGACTCGTACTCCTGCGACAGCTGGGAATCGACCGTGTAGATGGCCAGCATCGATGTCGAGATGCCGATAAGGCCGAACAGCATGAAGATGCCGAACAGGGTCTTCTGGAAAAGTTTTTGGATTTTCATATCGCTAGAACCTGCCTTTCCAATCGTGCAGGGGAACGAAACGGCCGCCGTCGACGACGGTGTAGTAAACCCGGTCCAGGCCTTGCCGGCGGTTGGCCGAAAACGAGACCGGAACGCCGACGCCGAGATCGAAGTCGCTGACCGAGAACACGGCATTTTCCAGCTTGCCGCGCTCCGGACTGTCGCCCATGCGCCGCAGAATCTCGACCATCAGTTTCGCATCGAGAAAGCCCTCGAGGCTGACGAAACTGTGGGCGAAGGGCGTGTAGGCTTCCTTGAGCAGCTCTTTGGGCGGTTTGGGATCGTAGCGCTGCATCAGGTCTCGGTATTCGCGGACAGCCGGGATCGAAATGTCCTCGTAGCTCGGCACAACCTGCGAATTGACCAGCAGTTCCGCATAGCGCCGCGGCTCGTCCTGCGATTCGGCAATCAGCTTCAGCAGGTTCTCGCTGCCGACGAAGGAAAGATTGGCGATCGGCACGCGCAGCCCGTTATCCACGGCGTCGCGCAGGAAGGCGGCGCAGGCGGCATAGGCGCCGATGCAGATGACGGCATCCGCCTTCGCGTTCTTGAGAATCTGGGCCTGCTGGCGCATCACGCTGGTGAACTTGCTGCCGCGCCGGTAGGTCGCTTCGCCGACGATCCGCAGATCGTATTTCCTGAGTGCGCGCCGGACGCCGGCCCAGCCGCTGCGCCCATAGGCGTCGGCCTGGTAGAACATGCCGATGCGCTTGCGGCCGACCGAGACGAAATTGTCGACCAGACCCTCGGTTTCCTGACGGTAGGAGGCGCGCAGGTTGAACGCGAATTCGCCGTAGGGCGGCTGGCGCTGGGGCTGGGCGCCGGGGAACGTGAAGAAGAGGAATGTCTTTTCGTTCTGGAATTTCTTCAGAAGCGGCAGCACCCGCGTCACGGTCGGCGTGCCGACATAGCCGAACAGGGCGAACACCCTGTCTTTCAGGATCAGCTTGACCGTGTTCTCCACCGAAGGGTTCGGCTGATAGCCGTCATCGTAGGTCCTGAGGACGATTTTGCGCCCGCCGATGCCGCCGGCCCGGTTGACATGGGTGAAATAGGCGCTGGCGCCGCGAAAGAGCTCGATGCCGAGACCGCGGGACGGGCCCGAAAAGGCGGCCGACATCCCGAGAACGATCTCTGTGTCGGTCAGCCCGGATGCATCGCCGGAAGCGCCGTGCGCCATGGACCAAGGCGGGACGAGTAAGCCGCCGGCGCTTGCGCCGAGCACCGCTCTCCTAGTCAGCCTTCGCATGCAGGAGTCCCCTATCGCGGTCGCGGTCATGGAGCGCTGAAATCGCCGCGCCATTCCCTGCGTGTTCGACAGACTGGAATTCGGGAGGGCCTTTGGCCGGCAGCGCTGCCGGAACCCTTATTAACAGATTCCGGCGCAGATGTTGAATTTTTGAAGAATTGGATGACCGGCCGGGTGTATTATTCACCTCCGGGAAACGTAAGGTCCCGGCAGAAGAGCGGTAAAAGTCCTGCCGGCCGCTCTCGGTCGGGGCAACAGGAGACAGCCCGTCACCCGCCTGCCGGCGCGACTATGTCCCTGGCGGCCCGGCGCGAAGAACGGTCCGGAACGCGTAGTAGCGTGAGGTGGCCCCGCCCACATCGGACAGCGCAACATCCGCGCCATGCCGGTCGGGACAATAGTCGTGTTCCTGGCCATTTCCGCCATTCTCCTGTTCGCCTTGCGATCGCCCCGGCTGGGCCTGATCGGCATCGGATTTCGAATACAGCCGGTCGCCTGGCATACCGATAGCCGTTATGATCGGTTCGCGCTGCTCGCCGATTTCCTGCTCCTAGCGCTGCCATTGCCGGCCATAGACAGGACAATGGAACGATGATTCATCTTGCTTGCCGCTGTGCGACACGCCGGCTTCACGCCACCTGTCTCGCCTTGCTGGCCTGCCTCTGCCTGGTAGCCGGCACAGGCGCCGCGCTCGCCGAGCACGAATTCTCCGGCAAGCTGAGCCTGGTAACCCGCTGGTTTCCGCGGACCGCCGATTTCGACGGCCAGCGCAACTACAACGCCGGATTCGTCGCGGAGCCTCAGCTGTATCTCGAGGAACCGGACAAGTTCAGCGTCACCATCGCTCCGTTCTTCCGCTATGACGCGGCGGACCGCACCCAGACCCATTTCGACCTGCGCGAAGCCTATCTGCTGCTGAACGGCCCGCTGGGCGAGAACGAATGGGAATTGCGCCTGGGCATCGACCGGGTGTTCTGGGGCGTTGTGGAAACGCGCAATCTGGTCGATATCGTCAACCAGACCGACCTCGTCGAAAATCCCAACGAAAAGATCAAGCTGGGCCAGCCGATGGCCCACCTTACGCTCTCCGGCGGCTGGGGCGTGGGGGAGGTCTTCCTGATCTCCTACCACCGTCTGCGCACTTTTCCCGGCCGCGGCGGCCGGCTGCGCCCGGCGCTCAAAATCGACAATAGCCTCGCAACCTACGAAAGCGGGGCGAAGGAATGGCATCTTGATTTTGCCGCCCGTTACAGCCACACCTTCGGGCCGCTCGACCTCGGCTTGAGCTTCTTCGACGGCACCGGCCGGGAACCGGTCATGAGGCCGGCAGCATTCCAGCTTGTTCAGGGGCAACCCATTCCGGGCGCCTTGGCACCGCATTACGAGCAGGTCCGGCAGTTCGGGCTGGACGCCCAGCTCACCATCGAGGCCTGGTTGCTCAAGCTGGAAGCGATCCACCGGAGCGGCGCGAGCAACATTGTCGGCAAGAAGGAAGGTTTCGCCGCCTTCGTCGTCGGCGGCGAATACACCTTCAGCGGCATCTTCGAATCGGACGCCGATTTGAGCCTGCTCGCCGAATGGTTGATCGACAGTCGCCGGCACCGCTCGACCAACCAGTATCAGAACGACCTGTTCTTCGGCGTGCGCCTGTCGCTGAACGACGTCCAGGGCGCGGCCTTCACACTCGGCACGCTGATCGATCTCGACTACGGCACCCGGACCCTGTCGCTCGAATTCGATCGGCGCCTCACCGACTCGGTCTCCGTCAAAGCCGAGGCGATCCTCATGCTCCATGTCGACGAGGCGGATGCCATCGTATACCCGACCCGGCACGACAGCTTCGTTGGGATGAAGCTGGCCTACAGTTTCTAGTCGGCGCCGGATATGATTTTGCCGCTGGGAACTTCCTCGGTCGATGCGGGCGGTTCCCTGCGCCGCGTTGCGAATTCCATACCGGAAGCGCAGCGCTTTTGAATTTCCGGGCGCGCACCGGGCTTCACCTCCACCGGGAAATCGAGGTACAAGCAAACATGTCCATCTCGGGACCTGTGTAGATGTTCCCTGACCACGATACCGCCGAAACGCGGCCTGCCGGGCGAGGCTGGGCGAAGGGTTATCCACGCCGCCGGCGCCCGGCGTTCGGTGTCCTTATCCTGGCGCTTGCGTGCTTCTGCTTGCCGAATGCGTCCGCCCTTGCTCAAGACGAAACGCCGGAGGAGAAGGGCCTGAGGATTGCGCGCGAAACGAGCGCCCGCAACGACGGATTCGAGAATTTCACCGCCGGACTGACGATGGTGCTGCGCGATCGGCACGGCCGGGAGAGCATCCGCAAGATGCGCTTCAAGGTGCTCGAGGTGCAGGGGGATGGCGACAAGAGCCTGTTCGTGTTCGATCGGCCGCGGGACGTCCGGGGAACCGCTCTCCTGACCCACGCGCACATCGACACTCACGACGACCAGTGGCTATACCTGCCGGCCCTGAAAAGGGTGAAGCGCATCAGCGCATCGAGGCGCTCGGGATCGTTCATGGGTAGCGAGTTTTCCTACGAAGACATGAGTTCTCCGGAGGTCGAGGAATACACCTACAAATATCTTCGCGACGAGCCCTGCGGCAACCTCACTTGTACGGTGACCGAGCAAGTTCCCCGCGATGAGGAATCCGGATACAGCCGCAAGGTCGTCTGGCAGGACACGGGCGAGCTTCGAACCTGGAAAATGGAACTGTACGACCGTAAGGGTTCGCACCTGAAGACGCTCGCTATTGCGAACTATCGGCAATATCTGGACCGGTACTGGCGGGCGGAAAATCAGACGATGATTAACCACCTGACCGGCGCCGTCACGGTGCTAAAATGGACCGAATTCCGGTTCCGCACCGATCTTAGTGACAGCGAATTCACCCATACAGCACTTCGACGCGTGCGCTGACTGTCATTCGGCGGCGAGGGCCCTCGTGCGCATGGTCGCCGCGGGCGCTGAGGGCAGGCTATCGATTTGCGGAAGGCCCTGTCTCTCCCTAGGCCGCCTCCGCCTCTTCAATTCAGGACATACGCATGACCGCCCAGCCGATCGCCCTCGCCCTGTTCGACTTTCTTCGCGAGCTCAAAGCCCATAACGAACGGCCCTGGTTCGAGGCGAACAAGGCGCGTTACCTGAGCGAGGTGCGCGATCCCATGCTCGATTTTATTGCCGGATTCGCCGAGCCACTGGCGAAAATCAGCCCCCATTTCCGCGCCGATCCGCGGGCCAACGGCGGTTCGCTGTTCCGCATCTACCGGGATACCCGCTTCTCGAAGAACAAGACGCCCTACAAGACCAATGTCGGCGCCCATTTCCGCCACGAAGCCGGCAGGGACGCCCATGCGCCGGGCTTCTATCTCCATCTGGAGCCCGGCGCCTGTTTCGCCGGCTGCGGCGTCTGGCATCCCGACGGCCCGACACTCGCCGGCATAAGGGACGCCCTCGTCGAGCGGGCGGACGAATGGCGGCGCCTTACGACCGCCGCCGACTTTCTCGACACCTTCGAACTCACCGGCGACTCCCTCAAGCGGCCGCCGCGCGGCTACGACCCGGACCACCCGCTGATCGACGATCTCAAACGCAAGTCCTTCGTCGCCGTCACCCGATTCTCCGAAAGCGAGGCTTGCGAAGCCGATTTCCCCGACCGCTTCGCCGCCATTGCCCGCACCGGCTCCGGCTTCATGGCCTTCCTCGCCCGCGCCGTCGGGGTGCCGTATTAGGGCAGGGGCCGGCCGGCCGCGATTTGCGGGTATAAACGTCCAATGCCGAAGCCTCCGTCTTCGGCCCGCCGTCGGCCTGCATCCAAATCAAATAATTGTGAAATAGAGTACTCTGTTATACAGAGTTAATTCGCGCTACATCCTCCGGCATCGGAAGACCCGGCTGACGGAGGACGCCATGAGCGTGACCAGGGACGACGCCGCTTCGGCGCTGCGCGATATAGACAAGGCGGAACGGCAAAGCCTCACGCTGTTTCAGTACAGGGCGGGCAGCCCCTATCTGTTGCTCTGGGGACCGCTGTGGATCGCCGCCGGCGCGGTCGGCGCAATCTCGCCCGAAAACACCGGCATCGGATGGGCCGCCGCCGACGCAGTCGGACTCGCCGGTACTGCTTATCTCGTCGTCACCCAGTCCCGCCGCTTCGGCGAGGACGGTGGCCGGACCGGGACGGTCCGCTTTCTCGGCATCGCCGCGATCCTGGCGGCCTTCATTGCGTTGACGCTCGCCGTCTTCGCCCCGGTATCCGGCGTCCAAATTCAGACCTTCATCGTCCTGCTGGTTGCGGCGGCCTACGCGCTCGTCGGGTGCTGGTTCGGGCTGCGCTTCGCGGTCGTCGGGGCGGCGCTCGCCGGTCTTGCCGTCGGCGCCTTTTACCATGCGCCGGCCCACGCGGCCTACATCGTGCCGGTCCTGGGCGGCGGCGCGCTCATTCTGGCCGGCCTGTGGATGCGGTGGGCCCGGTGAGCGGTGCGGATATGAGCGGTGCCGGCATGAGCGGGCCCGACGAGATCGTCCATCAGACGACGCGCCTCAGGATCCTGTCGGCGCTGAACGCGCTGCCGCGCCGGGAAATGCTCGAATTCGTGCGGCTCAAGGCGATCACCGGCGCGACCGACGGCAACCTCGGCGCGCATCTGACGACGCTGGAGAAGGCGGGTTACGTGAAGATCGTCAAGGATTTCGCCGGCAAGAAGCCACGGACCCGCGCCGGCGTCACGGGCGCGGGTCGGCGCGCCTTCCAGGACCATGTCGCCTATCTGCGCGAAATTCTGGAAGGCGACGGCGCAAGCGCCTGAAGCATCTTGTAGCCGGAGGAAAGACCATGACCGCCATCCGCAGCCTGTTCGCCGGCGCCCTCGCCCTATTGTGGCTGGCCGGCCCTGTTGCGCCGGCCGGCGCGGCCTCGCCCGCCGTGCCACTTGTGACCTACCATCAATATTGGGATCACCACTGGTTCGTCTGGCTGCCGCGCCATCCGGTATACGAGAGCGCAGAAATCATGTCGATCGACAGGGCCGGCAGCCCCTTTCGCGCGGTCTGGGTCTTCTTCACCGAGCGAAAGGGCGGCAAAAGCCAGCTTCACTTCTTCGACGACAGGCAGATTGTCGAGAATTTTCCGGGCAGCCACCATCGGCCGATCGTCTACCGGCGGTCCGGCGCCGCAGGACGGGCGCAGAGCGTTCGGGTGGCATTGAACGGCCTGGACGGCGCGCCCATCGAGATCGCCGTCGACCTTGCCGACCGGCCGCTCGCCCCTGTCCGGTCCGGCCTGACCGACCAGTCGGGACATTCCGCCGACCGGCATTTTCTTTTGTTTCTTCGCGGCCGCAACGCCCTCACGCGCAGCAACGAGATACGGATGGGCGATCGCGACTACTCGTTCCGCCCCGGCGACGACCCGAAGGGCAAGCATGGTTTCGTGGCAGCCTATAGCGCCAGTATCCAGATCGCCGTTATCCCGTTCGGCCGCCGGTCGTTCGCGCGGCGCGGGCCGCAAATGAATTCCGCGCCGGCCGGCTTTTCCTTCGCGGTCGGATCGTCCGCAAGCGGCGTCCGCCTGACCGCACGCATGCCGGGCTACCGCAACCGGATCGATGTCGACCTGGATACGGGCGGCGCGTTCGCCGGATACCGGCACGACACCGGCACGCACCGGCTGGCGATTCGCCTGGACGGCGCGCTGCCACTCGCCCCCGGTGCGCCGCGCGCCGCGCGCGGGTTCGTCATCCATATGGATCCGGAACAGCCGGTCGCCCGGGGAGAGGTGACTTCCGAGCCCGTCGAGGGCGGGCGCCGCCTGACATGGCGGTTTCTCGCGCCACGCTGGGCCGCGGCCTATCCGTTCGAGTCGCTCATCCGGTCGAATGGCAGCGGCCACACCCTGACGATCCGCTCGCTCCGCCGGTAAGGCTGCCCCGCCCGCTCAGAAATAGCGTTGCAGCAGCCGGTCGCGGGCGCCGGCCGGCACCAGAATCCGGAACAGCCGCGCGATCCATGTCGTGCGGGTCACATAGTAGCGCACCTTCGGCTTCGGACTTTCGAGCGCGTGGATCAGCTTCGCAGTCACGGCCTCCGGGCCGAGCTCGCCGGGGTCCCGGCGCGACTCCGGATCGTAGAGGCGGGGTTCGAGCACCGTCTCGTAAAATTCGCGCCACGCGCTGTTCTCCCTGTCGATCCACTTCTCGTAGTGCGGGCGCGATTTCTCGCGGATCGAGGTGCGGATCGGGCCGGGCAGGATGAGCGAAACCTCGATGGGCGTATCGTGCAGCTCGAGCCGGAGCGTGTCGGTCAGCCCTTCCATGGCGTGCTTGGTCGCCGTGTAGGCACCGCGGAAGCGCAGATAGGCGAAGCCCAGGACCGAGGAGCAGTTGACGATCCGGCCCTGTCCCCGCTCCCGCATCGCGCGGATCGCCCGGCGCGCCAGCTCGTGCGGCCCGAACAGGTTGGCCCGGAAGATCGCCTCCAGCGCCTCGTAGCTGAAATCCTCCGCCGCGCCGGGCATGGCATACGCGCCGTTGTTGAACAGCGCGTCGAGCGCGCCGTCGCAGCGGTCGAGCGCCTCCGCCATTGCCGCGTCGATCGAGGCCGGATCGCTATAGTCGAGGCGAAAGCTCTCCAGCCCCTCGCCGCGCAGCGCGTCGCAATCTTCCTCGCGCCGGCACGTCGCGAAGACCCGCCAGCCGCGGCGATGCAGCGTCCGGGCCGCGTCGAGGCCGATGCCGGAAGAGCAGCCGGTGATGAGCACGGTCTTCATGCCGCCGATCCGAAACCGGGCGGGCGCCCGCGGTCAACCGGAAAGTGCCGGCGCCGGCGCCGCGTTTCCCTATTCCCGGTGCTGCCGGACCCGCCACGCAAGTACTTTCGGATGGCCGCTTCGCGATGTACGGCTTCCCGGAACGTTGTAAGCAGCTTCTCAGCGGCCGCGAGGAGCGGGGCGGCAACGTCGTATCCGGGGATGAATCGAAAACGACATGCGCCGACGCAAAGAAGGATTTATCCACCCGGCTGTCCGGAAACCGGGGCCGCCCGAGTCGACGCCGAAGCGCCGGCAGGCCCGAACGGTCTTCCCGCATAGACCGAGCGTCTCGTCCGCCCCGGAGGATTTCCGGTGACGGCGGCCGACGTCGCCATCGTCGGCGGCGGCTTCACCGGGGCCGTCTTCGCGATCCAACTGGCGCGCATGGCCGAACGACCGCTCGACATCGCCATCGTCGAACCGCGCAGCCGGCCAGGCCGCGGCGTCGCCTACGATACCGCCGATCCGGATCATCGGCTCAACGCGCCGCTGGCGATACATTTTGTCTACCCCGACGCGCCGGATCACCTGCCCGCCTGGTACGCCGAACGGGGCGAACCGGCGCGCGACCCCGGGGCGCTGTGTCCGGACGGCAATCTCTACATTCGGCGCAGCGACTTCGGGCGCTATGTCGAAGAGCAGCTTCGCGCCCATTTCGCCGGCAACGCCTCCGGTTCGACGATCCGGCATATCAGGTCGCGCGCCGTCGCGGCGCTGCGAACCCCCGGCGGCTACAGGCTGGCGCTCGATGATGGGCAAACGCTGGACGCCCGACTGGCGGTTCTTGCCGCCGGCTACGAACGCCCGCAGGCGCCGCCGCCCTTCGACGGCGCGGTCTCCGGCCATCCATGTTTCCTCGCCGATCCATGGGACACGGCCCGCATCGGGGAAATCCCTTCCGATGCCAGGGTTCTGGTGCTCGGCATGTCGCAAACGGCTTCGGACGCGATCGCCGTCCTGTTGCGGAACGGGCATTCCGGGCGGATCGAGGCGGTCGCGCGCCACGGTCTGCGGCCCCGCCGAAAGCCTGCGTCGGTTGTTGGACCGCCACCGGATATCGTGGAACGGCTTATACGCCCGGTCTCTCCGTTCACGGCGGCGCACGGCCGGCAGGCGAGCGTGCTTGGCATTTTGCGGACGCTGCGCGCCGATGTGCGCCGGGCCGAAGCCGGCGGCGGCAACTGGTTCGAGACCTTCGGCGATCTGCGGGATTCGGTCTGGGAGGTCTGGCCGGCGCTGCCGCCGGCGGAGAAGCGCAGGTTCCTGCGCCATGTACGGGTCTGGTACGATGTCCACCGCTTCCAGCTGCCGCCCCAGGTCGAGGCGTACATCGCCGAGGCAGAGACCGCCGGGCAGCTGTCCTTCGAGGCCGCTTTCTGCGTTGCGGCCGAAAGCGACGGCGACGCCCTGTCGATTACGCTTCGGCCCAGGGGCGGCGGCGAATGCCGCCGCAAAATGTTCGACGCCGTCGTGAACTGCACCGGTCCCGGCATGCGGCCGGACCGATCGGGCAATCCCCTTGTGCGGGACCTGGTGGCGCGCGGTTATGCGGCGCCCCATCAGGTGGGCATCGGGTTCGGCGTCGACGGCGCATGCCGCGCGATCGATGCCGACGGCCGCCCGGACAGGCACTTGCGGATCGTCGGCCCGCTAACCTACGGCGCCTTCGCCGACCAGCAGGGCGCGCCGTTCATCGCGCTGCGCCTGTGCAAAATCGTGCCGGACATCGTCGCCTCGCTGCGCCGGTAGCCTTGCGCCGGTTGACGGAAATCTGCCCGGCTCTTGACTCGTAAGCCGTTCGATACCGGAATCCACAAGCGGATCGCTCGGTCGGAGCGACGCACGCGCCAGGCGCGAGAGCGAAACGGGAAAGGCTTCTTATGCGCGTGACACGCCGGGCTGTGCTTGCAGGGACGGGCGCTGCGCTTGCCGCGCCGGCGCGCGGAAACCCGGCGGCAAAGCCCCTCGCAACGCGGATTCCGTCGACGGGCGAGCCGGTCCCAACGGTCGGGCTTGGCAGCTGGATCACCTTCAATGTGGGCGACGATCCGGTGCTGCGCGCCGAATGCCGCGCCGTCATGGCCGCCTTCTTCGAGGCGGGCGGGGGCATCGTCGATTCCTCGCCCATGTACGGCTCCTCCCAGGCGGTGATCGGCGACGCACTGTCGAAGCTGGGCCGGCCGCTGGGCCTGTTCTCCGCCGACAAAGTCTGGACATCGGCCGCAAACGGCCCGGCCCAGATCGCGAAAACCGCCCGGCACTGGGGCGTCGGGCGCTTCGACCTTCTGCAGGTCCACAATCTGTGGGACTGGGAGAGGAATCTCGACACCCTCGACGCCATGAAGGCGGCCGGCCGGCTGCGCTATACCGGCGTCACGACCTCGCACGGCCGCCGGCACGGCGAACTCGAGGAAGTCATGCGGCGCCGGCCGCCCGATTTCGTCCAGCTGACCTACAACATCGTCGACCGGGAAGCGGAAATCCGATTGCTGCCGCTCGCCCGGGAGCGCGGGATCGCGGTCATCTGCAACCGGCCGTTCCAGCGCGGCCGGCTGCCGGACCGCCTGGCGGGGCGCCCGATGCCCGGATGGGCGCGGGAGATCGGCGTCACCACCTGGCCGCAATTCCTGTTGAAATTCATCCTGTCGCATCCCGCGGTCACGGCCGCCATTCCCGCGACCGGCCGGGTCGACCATCTGCGCGAGAACAAGTCCGCCGCCTTCGGACCCATGCCGGACGCCGCCATGCGACGGCGTATGGCAGCGCATGTGCGCGACCTGTAGGGCCCCGGCGACCGGGCCGTCCAGGCCCGCAGCTTCGCTGAGCGCTGGAACGGAATAGCGGCCGGCGATGGCGGGATCCTGGGCGCTGGAAGACCTGCTGCTGTTCTCGCCGCGGGTCTATTGGCGGCTCTTCGCGCTGGAAAATGCGGCCGTCTGGCCAATCCAGCCGCCATTGCTGGCGGCAGGCGCGCTGCTGGTCCTCTGCCTGCTGCGGGGCAGGCGGCCATCCCGGCGCTGGCTCGGCCCCACGCTCGGTCTCGCACTGGCCGCCGCGTGGCTGTGGGCCGGCTGGCAGTTCGTGGCGTTGCGGTACGGGACGGTCAACTGGGCCGCGCCGATGCTCGCCTGGGGCTTCTACGCCGAGGGCGCGCTCCTTGCGGCGCTCGGCCTCTCGGGCCGGCTGGATTTCACCGGACACGGGATACGGGCTCGGGTGGGCATCGGGCTGCTGGCGATGGCGCTTCTGGCCTGGCCGCTTTTCGCGCCGCTCGACGGGCGGCCATGGCAGGAAGCGGAGATATTCGCGCTTGTTCCGGATCCGACCGCCGTTGCCACCCTCGCCCTGCTTGCGCTCACGCCGCGCGGCCGGTGGACGGCCCTCCTGTGCGTCGTTCCGGCGCTGTGGCTGGCGGTCTCCGCGCTCACGCTCCTGACGATGGGCGCCGGGCAGGGCTGGGCGGTGCTGGCGGCCCTGCTCACCGGCCTCGCCGCCTGTGCCGCGCCCGGAGGAAAACCTGCAGGCACTCCATGAGCCGTGCGCCGGGCCGGTGTCAGGCCGACGATGCCGCGCCGCGGCCCGTATCGGCCCATCGCATGGCAGCGAAGGCGGCGGCGCCGAAGACCGCAAAGGCGGCGATCAGGGCGGACATGGTTCCGTCGAAACTCTGGCCCACGATCGAGCCGAGCGGCACCGACATGATGGTCGAAGCCGAAGCGACCACCGCCGCGCCCACGCCGGCGATATGGCCGAGGGGTTCCATGGCCAGCGCGTAGAGATTGCCGAACAGCAATCCGACGCCAAGAAAGACGAGGATCAGGTACGCCATGAACAGCCACAGGGGCGGCAGCCCCCCGAAGGCGTGGGCCACCGGCCAGGCAACGGCCGAGACCAGCGTTACAAACACCGCCGCCGTTCCCGCGATCCGGTGCATCCCGAACTTCATGACGAGGCGGCCGTTCGCGAGCGACGCGCCGCCCAGGGCCAACGCCAGGACGGCGAAATACGCCGGAAACAGCGAGCCGGTCCGGTAGGCTTCCTGAAAAATCTGCTGGGCGGAACTCAGATAGGCGACGAAGGGCGCGTAGATGCATCCGGCGGCGAGGATGAAACCGAGCGCGGCGCGGGTCGTGAGGATCTCGCGGACGGCGCTGCCGATGGCCGCCGGCGTGAGCGGTCGCCGGCGGTCGGCGGGCAGGGTCTCCGGCTGCCGAAGCCCGAACCAGGCGAACGCGATCGCGGCTATGACCAGGAAGGCGACGAAAATCGCGCGCCAGCCGCCCAGCCACTGGATGCCCTGCCCGAGCGCCGGCGCGACGGTGGGAACGAGAATGAACACGGCCATCGCGAACGACATGAGGCGGGCCATCCGGCGGCCTTCGTAGCGATCGCGCACCAGCGCGATAATCACGGTGTGCGGACCGGCGATTCCCATGCCCTGCAGGATGCGGCCGACTATCATCGCCTCGAAACCGGAGGCGAAGATGCTCGTGAGACATCCGACCATGAACAGGACGAGGCCGGCGTAAATTGCGGGCTTTCGCCCGATGCCGTCCGAGAGCGGGCCGAACAGGATCTGGCCGATGCCGAGCCCCAGGAAGAGCGCCAGGATGACGAACTGAAGGTCGTTCCGGCGCGGCACCGCGAGATCGCGGCCGATCGCGGGCAGCGCCGGCAGCACTGCATCGATCGCGAGCGCAGCCAGCGCCATCAGGAGGGCGACGAGGGGAATGAATTCGCCCAGTGGCAGGGAGGGGCGCAGGGTGGGTCCGATGGCCGTCCGGCTCATGCTTCTTCGTTTCGAGGGTTTGTCCGGTTGTCTATTTGGGCCGCGGCATGGCTGCGTCCAGCGGATGCCGGCGGCGCCCGGCCCGGCGCCGTGACCGGTGCGGAGGCATCGGGCAAGCCATTGCGGCCGGCGTCGGATGTCGACTCCCCGTAGCCGGTCGGGATCGACGCATCGGCGTGCCGATGGGCGTCGAACTGGCGCACCGGCCGTCAGCCAGACTGTCCGAACAGGCCGGTCCACCCTATTTTACTCCGTCCGGCGGATCCGTCGATCCGAGATCGCAGACGGGTCCGGGCGGACCAATTCCGCAGAAAACAAGCGGGGATATGGGGGAAGTATGGTCGAACCTGCACGGCACAGATACAAGGGGCTGCCCGGAAAACAGGGACTTTACGACCCGCGCAACGAGCACGATGCGTGCGGGATCGGATTCGTCGCGAACATAAAAAACCGGAAGAGCCACCGGATCATCGATCAGGGCCTGCAGGTTCTCAAAAACCTCACGCATCGCGGCGCGGTCGGCGCGGACCCGTTGGCCGGCGACGGCGCGGGCATTCTCATTCAAATGCCGGACGCCCACTTGCGCGCCGTTTGCGGCGACATCGGCATCGATCTTCCAGAGCCGGGCGACTACAGCGTCGGCATGCTGTTTATGCCGCAGGCGGAGGGGCCGCGGGCGGACTGCGTCCGTATCGTCGAAGAGCTTGTCGAAGCGGAAGGACAACACGTCCTGGGCTGGCGCGACGTGCCCGTCGACAATTCGGGACTGGGCGAAAGCGTCATCCCGACCGAACCGTTCGTGCGCCAGGTGTTCGTCCGGCGGGGCGAGAATTGCGCCGACCGGGATGCGTTCGAGCGCAAGCTGTTCGTCATCCGCAAACTGGCCGAGCACAGGGTCGATGCCCTGGGCGAGGCTTGCGACGACTTCTACATGCCGTCCTTTTCGTCGCGCACGATCGTCTACAAGGGGATGCTTCTCGCCCACCAGGTCGGCGATTTTTACCGCGACCTCAAAGACGAGACGATGGTCTCCGCGCTGGCCCTCGTCCACCAGCGGTTTTCCACCAATACCTTTCCTTCGTGGCGCCTGGCTCACCCCTACCGGATGATCTGCCACAACGGCGAGATCAATACGCTTCGCGGCAACATCAACTGGATGGCGGCGCGCCGGCATCTGATGAAGAGCGAACTTCTGGGCGAGGACCTGGAAAAACTGTGGCCGCTGATTACCGAAGGCCAGTCCGATTCGGCGAGCTTCGACAACGCGCTCGAGCTGCTGGTGCAGTCCGGCTATTCGCTGGCCCACGCCATGATGATGCTCATTCCAGAGGCGTGGACCGGCAATCCCCTGATGGACGAAAAGCGCCGCGCCTTTTACCAGTACCACGCGGCGCTTATGGAGCCGTGGGACGGCCCGGCCGCCGTGGCGTTTACCGACGGCCGCCAGATCGGCGCGACCCTGGATCGCAACGGGCTGAGGCCCGCGCGCTATCTCATTACCGACGACGACTTCGTGGTGATGGGTTCCGAAGTCGGCGTCCTGCCGATCGACGAGAAGCGCATTGTCAAGAAGTGGCGCCTGCAGCCGGGCAAGATGCTGCTGGTCGACCTCGAACAGGGCCGTATCGTCGACGATGACGAGATCAAGGCCCACCTGTCGTCGGCCCAGCCGTATCGGGAGTGGCTGGATCGCACCCGGATCGTGCTGGAGGACCTGCCCGCAACGGACAGCCCCGTCGCCAGGCCCAACCGGCTGACGCTTCTCGATCGCCAACAGGCCTTCGGCTATACGCAGGAGGACCTCAAGTTCCTGATGTCTCCGATGGCGTCTACCGGGCAGGAGGCCGTCGGCTCGATGGGCAACGACATCCCGATATCGGTGCTGTCGTCGCGCCCCAAGCTGCTTTATTCCTATTTCAAGCAGGTTTTCGCCCAGGTCACCAACCCGCCGATCGATCCGATCCGCGAGGAATTGGTGATGTCGCTCCTGTCGTTGATCGGCCCGCGGCCCAACCTACTCGGCATCGCCGATACGACGCCGCAAAAGCGCCTCGAGGTGCGCCAGCCCGTCCTCACCAACCAGGATCTGGAAAAGATCCGCTCGATCGGCGAGATCGCGGACAACGCCTTCAGAACCCTCACTCTCGATCTGACCTATCCCGCGAACGATGGCGCCGAGGGGATGCGTCCCGCGCTCGACTCGCTTTGTGTGCAGGCGGAGCGGGCGTGCCGGGAAGGCTACAACATCCTGGTGCTCAGCGACCGTGCGATCGACGACGACAGGATTGCCATTCCGGCGCTGTTGGGCACATCGGCGGTTCACCATCATCTGGTGAGATCCGGGCTCCGGAATTTCCTGGGGCTGGTCGTCGAGACCGGCGAGGCGCGCGAAGTCCATCATTTCTGCACGCTGGCCGGCTACGGCGCCGAGGCGATCAATCCCTATCTCGCCTTCGAGACCCTTTCGGCAATGCGGGACGATCTGCCCGAGAAGCTCAGCGAGCGCCAGCTTTACCGGCGCTACATCAAGGCGGTCGACAAGGGCATCCTCAAGGTGATGTCCAAGATGGGCATTTCGACATACCAGTCCTATTGCGGCGCGCAGATATTCGACGCGGTCGGCCTGGGCGAAGAATTCGTCGGGCGGTATTTCACAGGGACCGCGAGCACCATTAACGGGGTGGGACTGGCGGAGATCGCGCGCGAGACCGTGGAACGCCACAAGCTCGCCTACGGCGACATGCCGATCTATCGCAACGCGCTCGATGTCGGCGGCGAATATGCCTACCGTTTGCGCGGGGAAGAACACTTCTGGACGCCCGACACGGTCACGAACCTGCAGCATGCCGTGCGCGGCGACGTGCCTGAGAAATATCGCACCTTTGCCAAGCTGGTGAACGATCAGGACCGCCGGATGATGACCATCCGGGGCCTGTTCGAGTTTGTCCCCGCCGAAACGCCGGTGCCGCTCGACGAGGTCGAACCGGCGAGCGAAATCGTCAAGCGGTTCTCGACGGGGGCGATGTCGTTCGGGTCGATCTCGCGCGAGGCGCATTCGACCCTGGCGGTCGCCATGAACCGGATCGGCGGCAAATCGAACACCGGCGAGGGCGGTGAGGAGCCGGATCGTTTCCAGCCCTTGCCGAACGGCGATTCCATGCGCTCGGCCATCAAGCAGGTCGCCTCGGGCCGCTTTGGCGTGACCACCGAATATCTCGTCAATTCGGACATGATGCAGATCAAGATGGCCCAGGGCGCCAAGCCCGGCGAGGGCGGCCAGCTGCCCGGCCACAAGGTCGACGCGGTCATCGCCAAGGTGCGCCATTCGACACCGGGCGTGGGCCTGATCTCGCCGCCCCCGCATCACGACATCTATTCGATCGAGGACCTTGCCCAGCTCATCTACGATCTGAAGAACACCAATCCGGATGCCGGCGTTTCGGTCAAGCTGGTCTCCGAGGTCGGGGTTGGAACGGTGGCGGCGGGGGTTTCCAAGGCGCGATCCGATCACGTGACCATTTCGGGCTTCGAAGGCGGCACCGGCGCCAGCCCGCTGACGTCGATCAGCCACGCCGGTTCGCCGTGGGAGATCGGGCTTGCCGAGACGCACCAGACCCTGGTGCTCAACCGGCTGCGCGGCCGCATCGCCGTCCAGGTCGACGGCGGCCTGCGGACCGGACGCGACGTCGTTGTCGGCGCGCTCCTGGGCGCCGACGAGTTCGGATTTTCCACGGCGCCGCTGATCGCCGCGGGCTGCATCATGATGCGCAAATGCCACCTCAACACCTGCCCCGTGGGCGTGGCGACCCAGGACCCTGAGCTGCGCCGGCGCTTCACCGGCATGCCGGAGCACGTGATCAACTATTTCTTCTTCGTGGCCGAAGAGGTGCGCGAGCTGATGGCGTATCTCGGGTTCCGCACGTTCAGCGAAATGATCGGCGAATCGCAACGCCTCGACCAGCGCCGCGCGATCGAACACTTCAAGGCAAAGGGGATCGACCTGTCGCGGATCCTCGCCAAGCCCCGGGCTGCACCGGGCGTTGCGACCCACAACAGCGAGCGCCAGGACCACAAGCTGGACAAGATTCTGGATCGCCGGCTGATCGAAGCGGCGCAGCCGGCGCTGACCGCGCGGCAACCCGTCCGCATCGAGCTGCCGATCCGCAATATCGACCGCACGACCGGCGCGATGCTCTCGGGCGAGGTCGCGAAGCGTTTCGGCCACGAGGGCCTGCCGGACAGCACGATCGGCGTGACCTTCCGCGGCTCTGCCGGCCAAAGTTTCGGGGCGTTTCTCGCGCACGGCGTTGCCTTCGAACTGATCGGCGAAACCAACGACTATACCGGCAAGGGCCTGTCGGGCGGCCGTATCGTGGTCTATCCGCCGGCCGACAGCGGGGTCGTCGCCGAAGAGAGCATCGTCATCGGTAACACCGTTCTCTACGGCGCTATCGCCGGGGAATGCTATTTCCGGGGCGTCGCGGGCGAACGGTTCGCCGTGCGAAATTCCGGCGCGGTCGCCGTAGTCGAAGGCGTCGGCGACCATGGCTGCGAATACATGACCGGAGGCGTCGTCGTGTGCCTCGGGAACACCGGACGCAATTTTGCCGCCGGCATGAGCGGCGGCATCGCCTATGTCCTGGACGAATCGGGCGACTTCGAACGCCGCTGCAACCTGGCCATGGTCGAGCTCGAACCCATCAAGGCGGAGGACGACACGCTAGAACGCCTCGCCCATCAGGGCGGCGATCTCGAAGCCCACGGGCTGGTCGACGTCATGCGCGACATGACCCGTTTCGACGCCGAACGGCTGCACAAGCTCATCGAGAAGCACGTCCACTACACCGATTCGGCGCGGGGGAGAGAAATTCTGGAAGACTGGGATTACTATCTGCCGCACTTCGTCAAGGTAATGCCGGTCGACTACTACCGCGCGCTCAGGGAAATGGAGCTCGTGCAGCCGGCCGAGCCCGCTGAAGTTCTGGCAGAGGCGAGCTGAACCATGGGGAAGATCACCGGTTTTCTCGAAATCGACCGGCACGAAGAGCGTTACGCACCGGTCGGCGACCGGATCCGGCATTTCCGCGAGTTCCTCGTCCCGCTGGACAAGAACACGCTGATGCAGCAGGGCGCGCGCTGCATGGATTGCGGCATCCCGTATTGCCACACCGGCTGCCCGGTCAACAACATCATCCCCGACTGGAACGACCTCGTATACCGCGACCAGTGGCAGGCGGCCCTGGAAGTGCTGCACTCGACCAACAACTTCCCCGAATTCACCGGCCGTATCTGCCCGGCGCCGTGCGAGGAAGCGTGCACGCTCAACATCGATGACGCTCCGGTAACGATCAAGACCATCGAGTGCGCGATCGCCGACCGCGGCTGGGAGGAAGGGTGGATCGTCCCGGACCCCCCTGCGACCGGGACCGGCAAAAGGGTCGCTGTCGTCGGATCGGGGCCCGCCGGAATGGCCTGTGCGCAGCAACTGGCGCGCGCCGGCCACGACGTTACGCTGTTCGAGAAGAACGCCAGACCGGGCGGGCTGCTCCGGTACGGCATTCCCGACTTCAAGATGGAAAAGCACTATATCGACCGGCGCGTGGGCCAGATGGAGGCTGAAGGCGTTACGTTCCGCAACGGCGTGAATGTCGGAGTCGACATATCGGCGCAAGAACTCACGCACGATTTCGACGCTGTCGTCCTGGCGGGCGGGGCGGAGAAGGCGCGCGACCTGCCGGTCAAGGGAAGGGATTTGGGCGGGGTCGAATTCGCGATGGATTACCTGCCGCAGCAGAACCGCCGTATCGGCGGCGAGCCCCTTGGCGACGGAGAGGAAATTCTGGCCCGCGGCAAGCATGTCGTGGTGATCGGCGGCGGCGATACAGGCTCGGACTGCATCGGGACGGCGTTCCGCCAGGGCGCGGTCTCGGTGACGCAACTCGAAATTCTGCCCATACCGCCCGAGAAACCCGACAAGGCGGCCACGTGGCCCTTGTGGCCGCTGCGTCTGCGTACGTCTTCGTCGCAGGCGGAAGGCGCGCAGCGGGATTGGAGCGTCGCCACGAAGGGCCTTTCCGGCGCCGGCGGGGAAGTCTCCACCCTTCACGCTGTCCGGCTGGATGAGAATTTTAAGCAAATCCCCGGAACCGAGTTCGAACTGAAGGCGGAGCTCGTGTTGCTGGCGATGGGTTTCGTCCATCCGGTCCACGAGGGCATGGTTGAGGAATTGGGTATCGACCTCGACCCGCGCGGCAATGTCCTCGCCGATACCGAGAGATACGCCACGTCGCTGCCCAACGTATTCACGGCGGGCGACATGCGCCGGGGCCAGTCGTTGGTGGTCTGGGCTATCCGCGAAGGCCGGCAATGCGCCTGGGCCGTGGACGCGTTCCTGATGGGTGAGACGTCGCTGCCGCGGTAAGGTGGAGACGACCGCGCCTTGCATGACAGCCGGGCGACCCGAGCCCCGCCCGATCGTCAGATTGTGCGCGAGCGGCAGGGCCCGGGCGATCGCGGTGCGCCGATACCCTTCCACCGATTCGGCCGGCGCTCCAGGTCCGGCAGGAATCTGCACTGCCGCTCGCGACAGTTTGAAAGGGCGAACGCTTTGTGGTTACATTCCGCAATCGTTTGGCTCTTGGTTATATTCAACACAACCAATTGAATTGTCGCCACTTATGGAGTCAGGCGATCCATTTTTCGCGGGATATCCGGGTTAGTGAGACATCGCGAATTGTCGTTGAGGGTATATTTCAAGAGTCGAACGAGCTGCCGCGTCCGAGCGGGATTGGGCATCGCCAACGGAGCCGAACTTTCCTCGCTGCTCCAGCGACCCCGGACTCGCCGACAGGAGAACGCATAATGAATATCGATTCGAGTCAAGATGAAGACAGGAGCATCAGGCTCGGCAGACAGATCCGTCACTGGCGTCTGGTGAAGGGCCTCACCCTGAGAGACATGGCAAAGCTCGTCGGGTGCTCGGAGAGCCTGTTGTCGAAAATCGAGAACGACCGGACGACGCCCTCCTTGAGCACATTGCACAAGATTGCAGTCGCGCTGGGCTTGAGTATCAGCGACATTTTCGGGTCCGGAGAGAGTGAAACCGTCACCCGGGCGAACAAGAGGAATGTGCTTCATGTCGACGGCGATGAAGCCGACGGCGACCGGATGCGATTGGAACAGCTTGTGCCTGCAAAAAAGGGCAGGTTGCTTCAGGCCGATATGTACATCATTCCCCCGGGCGGCGGAAGCAACGGAGAAATTCAGCATTCCGGAGAGGAGTTCGGTTTTGTAATGGAGGGGTCATTATTCCTTACGATTGAGAACGTGTCTTATCTCTTGGAGGCGGGCGACTCATTCGTCTTTCGTTCTGAACTGACACATTCATTTGCCAACAACGGAAGTACGGCTGCTCGCGTACTCTGGATAAACACGCCTCCCACCTTTTAGCGAAGCGTCCGGAGTGCACCGGCACTCGAAGCGGATCGGCCGATAGGGGCGGTTAGGGCGCGCAAGCTCTCCATTCGGCCAGGGGTTCGAGGATTTGTTTAACCTGCGCTCGGCGTCGCTTCCGCGCGGCACCCCGCCCGATCCTGCCCATTCCCGCCCAATTCCGCCCAATCCCGATCGTCAGATTGTGCGCGACCGCCAGGTATCGAGGAACTCCCGCAGACGTTCGCTTCGGGGCCGCTTGAAGATGTCGTCCGGGGGGCCGCGCTCGATGACCTCGCCCCCGTCCATGAACACGACTTCGTCGGCAACGTGGGCGGCGAATCCCATTTCGTGGGTGACGACGACCATGGTCATGCCGTCGCTCGCCAGTTCCTGCATCACCTGAAGCACCTCGCCGACGAGTTCCGGATCCAGCGCCGACGTCGGCTCGTCGAAATACATCACGTGCGGGCGGATCGCCAGGGCCCGGGCGATCGCAGTGCGCTGCTGCTGTCCGCCAGAGAGCTGGGCCGGGTAGTCGTGGGCCTTGTCGTCCACCCCGACCTTGGCCAGCATCTCCATGCCGATCGCCTCAGCCTCGGCTTTGCCAAGCTTCTTCACCACGCGCAACGCTTCGGTCACGTTGCCGAGCGCTGTCTTATGGGGCCAGAGGTTGTAGTGCTGGAAGACCATGCCGATGACGCTGCGGACGCTGTCGATGTTGCGGTCGCTGTCGGGCGTCCGTTTGCCATCGACCTCGCGGTAGCCCAGCAGCCGGCCTTCGATATACACCCGGCCCTCGTCGTACCGGTCGAGAAACGCCATGCAGCGCAGAAGGGTGCTCTTGCCGGAACCGGACGGGCCGATGACGCAGACCACCCGCGAACTGTCCACCGCAAGGTCGATTCCTTTCAGGACATGCGCCGCATCGAACCGCTTGTGCAGGTTCTCGACCAGAACCACGGGTTTGCTTTCCATGGCGCCACTTGCCCCTTCGTCGCTCACGATGCGCGGCCGAACCGGCGTTCCAGGACTCCGCCGGCAAACGCGATACCCTCTATGATCAGCCAATAGAGCAGGGCAACTGCCACATAGGGCTCGATCACGGCGAAAGTCTCGTTGACCATCTGCGTCGTGTTTTTCGTCAATTCGGCGACCGTGATGATCGACAACAAGGCCGATTCCTTGACCAGAATTATCACCTGATTGGTCGATGGCGGGATGATCAGCGTCAGCATCTGCGGGATCTGAATGCGGGCGACGATCATCCGGCGCGGGATGCCGAGCATGCGTGCGGCTTCGATCTGCCCGGGCGGTATCGATTGGAACCCGGCCCTGAAGATTTCGGCGAAATAGCCGCCGCCATACAAACCGAGGCCGACGATCCCGACCGGTTCGGCATCCAGGGTCAGACCGATCGAGGGGCCGCCATAGTACAATATGAACAGCAGGATCAGGATCGGGGTCCCGCGCATGACCTCGATATAGGCCCGGCACAAGAGCTTCACGGGGTGGAACGGCAGGCTGTAGAGCAGCGCAACCGCAAGACCTGCGGCGACGGCCAGAAGCGATGCCAGCGCGCAGATATATACCGTCGTCCATAATCCCGACAGCAACAGCGGGCCGTAGCGCAACACGATGTCGATATCGAACGACACGGCTTTCCCCGGGGCCGGCTAGCGCGCCGCCGCGACGGCGTAGCGCCGCTCGAAATAGGCCCCGGCACGGGCCAGGACCAAATTCATGGCGAGGTAGATGACGGCCGCGATCGTGTAGGCTTCCAGCGGCCGGTGAGTGACGGAGACTACGTGCTGGCTGGTGCGCATGAGTTCGGTCACCGCGATCACCGAGATCAGCGACGAGTTCTTGAGGATGCTGATGGTCTCGTTGATGAGCGCCGGCAGAACCAGACGCATCATCTGCGGAATCAGGATTCTGACCCTGATAGACAGGATACCGATCCCGAGCATGCGTGCGGCCTCGACCTGGCCGGGCGGGATGGACAGGAGGCCGCCCCGGAAAATCTCGGCCTGAAACGCCGCGGTATTCATGGCCAGCGCGATCGTCGCCGCCGCGATCGGCGGCACATCCACCCCGATCGTCGGCAGCAGGTAAAAGACGATCAGGAGTTGCACCAGGATCGGCGTCCCCCGCCAAAAGCTTCGGTAGGCAGCCGAAGCCCGCCGGATCGCCCGGTTCTGCGAGATCAGACCGAAACTGAGCCAGAGCCCCAGGATCATGCCCGCAGCAATGCAGACCGCCGAGATCGCGGCAGTCATTACCGCGCCAGCGAGGAAAGCGTTATAGTGGTCAGAGAGAACGCCGAGAAAATCCACCGACGTGACCCGTCAATCGTCGAGTCGACCGCCCGGCCGCCGGCGGCGATCGGGCGGTCGCTCGCAGGCGCCTAGTTTTTCGGCACCGGCAACTTGTCGGCCGGCAGGTCCATAGGCCCGCCGAACCATTTCTTTTGCAGCGCGGTCAGTACACCCGACTTGTTCAGCGCAGAGATCTGCTTGTCCATGAAGGCGACGAGCGAAGCGCTTTCGGCATCCTTGCGGCCGGCCCAGCTGAAATACTTCTTGGGACCGAAAGTCGGCAGAACCATCTCGAAGGTATCCGGCCGCTTTCGGACAAGTTCGAGCAGGTTCGGCAGGCTGTTGCAAACGGCGCTGATCCGCCCTGCCGCCAGGTCGGCGAAGGCCTCGTTGAAATCGACGTAGGTCTTGATTCCTTTGACTCCCTTGCCCGCGCTCTTGAGCCCCTTCGCGAAAGCCTGAAGGGCCTGCAGCTGCGCCGAGCCGGCCTGCGAGCCGACCATGTGACCGGCGATATCTTTCGGCGCCTTGATCGAAGCGTCGCCCTTGCGTTTCACCAGCGCCATGGTCGCGTCGGCGATCGGCAGGCTGAGCGCGTATTTCGCATAGCGCTCCTTGGTAACGGTCACGGAGGTGACGACATAGTCGAACTTGGACGCGGCCAGGCCGGGAAGAATGCCCTGCCAGGGAAGATCGAGCCGCTTCAGCTTGACCCCCGGCAGCGCCTTCATGACGTGCACCATGATATCCGTCGAGTAGCCGACGATCTTGCCGTCCTTGACGAACTCGAACGGCGGGAACCGCGCCTCGGTTCCAACGATGAACTCTCCCCGTTTCTTGATCTCGGCCAGGAGATCCGCATTGGCGGGTCCGCCGGAGAAGGCAAGGCACGCTGCGATGGTCGCCCCAAATGCGACCGCCGACGCTCGGTTCAATGAGGCAAACATCTTTATCCTCCATCATGGTTATTGCACAGAATGCAATGGTATATCACAATATGAAAGCATAGTGAATTTGCAATTGGGCTGGAAGTCGATGACTGATCCTGTCCGCAAGGATCGGCGCGCCCGTCGGAGTCAGGATGGTTACCAGCAGGGGTTTTTTCGTTCGTTCGCCATCGGGAGCGCCGGTCGCAACGCACGAGGAGGCGACCGGGCGCAGGCGGGCGCCGCAACATCGTTTCCCTCATGTACGAACCGGTCGCAACTGCGAACCCGACGGCGAATTCCCCGATCGTTCGTATCGACGCCGTCCGGAAACCGTTCGGCCCGGGCGGATGCGACGAGAGTATGCTCCTTCGCTGCGTCGAAGGGCTTCGTTTTCCGGATCCCGACAGTGCGTTTCGAACGCTCCTCCTGCCCGGATCGGAACGGCCGTCAGGCGGTCTGAGATCCGGGCGCATCGTCGAGGCAGGCGCCCGGCAAGTCCCGCGCGATCCCAAACGGGTCGGCTCAGGCGGTTCTCGTCGAAACCGTTTCGACGGAACGGTCAGGCATCGCTATCCGGTAAGATTCGGCCAGCAAATCTGGAGGTCCGGCCATGACATCGAGCAGCAGACGTTCCGGAATTACTCTCGGCCGCCCGTTCGTCGGCATTCCTTCGTTCCTGCGTGCGCCGATCGAAACGGACCTCGACGCTCTCGACGCCGACATCGCAGTCTATGGGGTTCCCTTCGACGAAGGTTCGCCGTTTCTCGCCGGCTCGCGCATGGGTCCG
The DNA here is from genome assembly GCA_900197615.1 of Rhodospirillaceae bacterium Spongia-Bin9. Taxonomy (GTDB): domain Bacteria; phylum Pseudomonadota; class Alphaproteobacteria; order Bin65; family Bin65; genus Bin65. The sequence goes on along the minus strand of FZLR01000007.1, from coordinate 12,186 downwards.
CGCTCGATTCGCGAGCATTCGTTGCGGTTCGCCGCCCCCGACGCCGGGTTCTACGACCCGGAGACCGGGCGCACCTATCTCGCCCACGAAATGGCGAACGGGACCATCGCCGATGTCGGCGACGTCGACGTATGGCCGACCGACGTGAATAGCACGTTCGACAACGCGACCGACCTGACCAAGGCGGTTCTTGCCACCGGGGCGATGCCGATCATGCTCGGCGGCGACCACTCGGTGACCTACCCGGTCGTCAGGGGGTTCGAGGACGAAGAACCGCTGCACGTCATCCACTTCGACGCCCATATCGACTATGCACCGTTCATCCACGATCTCCGTTTCACCAATGTCCATCCATTCCGCAACATTGCCCCGTTGCCCCATGTGCTGAGCCTCACCCAGGTCGGGATCCGCAGCCTCCGGAGCGCCGAATCGGAAATCCGGGACTCGATCGACGACGGCAACCGGGTGATGACCATGGGCGAGTTCCACGATATCGGCCCGAAGGGCGTCGCCGAAGTCGTCCCGCACAATGCGCGGACCTATGTGAGCATCGACATCGACGTGCTCGACCTGCCGCTGATACCGGGATGCGTCTCGGCCGAGCCGAACGGGATGAGCTATGCCGAGCTGCGCGACACGCTCGCCGCCATCGCCGAGCACTGCAATGTGGTGGGGCTCGATCTCGTAGAGGTCAACCCGACCCTGGATGTGAGAACCGGCGTCACCTCCTACCTCGCCGCGCACACGGTGCTGGAGTTCCTCGGCAACATCTGCCGCCAGCCGCGCTGGGAGCGGCACCGCGAGGCCCGCGCGGCGGCGCGCGGCTGACCCGGCCGGAACAGCCGGTGCGGCGCGCGCATCGGCCTGGGATACCGGTTCGGCGCGGTCCATTGACAGACGGGTATCGGCCCCCCACCCTCGCACCGGTTCAATCTTGTGGAGAGTGCCCTGCCCATGGCCGACGCCCCGCCCACCCAGGCCGAAAAGGCCGAGCGGTTCCATGCCCTGCACCGGGGCCCGGAACCTTTCATCCTCGCCAACGCGTTCGATGCCGGCTCGGCCCGCATCCTGGCCGGTCTGGGGTTCGAGGCGCTTGCGACGACGAGCGGCGGCTTTGCCGGCACGCTGGGCCGGTGCGACGGCGAGGTCACGCGCGAGGAGGCCCTGGAGCATTCGCGCGCAGTCGCGGACGCGGTCGACCTGCCGGTTTCGGGCGATCTGGAAAACGGCTTCGGCCACGAGCCCGAGGCCGCCGCGACGACCGTAATTCGGGCGGCCGAAGCGGGGCTGGTCGGCTGTTCGATCGAGGACTACAGGGGCGACCCGGACCGCCCGTTCTATGACCGCAGTCAGGCCGCGGAACGCATTGCCGCGGCCGCCGAAGCTGCACGGTCGGTCGGTTTTCGCTTCACGCTGACTGCGCGGAGCGAATGTTTCATCCGCGGCCTTCCGGACCTCGACGAGGTCATTGCGCGGCTGCAGGCCTACGAACGTGCCGGGGCCGATGTCCTGATGGCCCCGGCGCTGCCGGACCTCGCGGCGCTGCGCGCGGTGTGCGGCGCGGTGTCGAAACCGGTCAACTTCATGGTCGGCGTCGGGGGCAGATCGTTTCCCGTGGCCGATGCCGCAGCCGCCGGGGCAAAGCGCATCAGCCTGGCAACATCGCTGTACCGCGCGGCGATGACCGGCATGGCCGCGGCGGCGATCGAAGCGCTGGAGAAGGGCGCCTTCTCCTATGTCGACACAGCGATGTCGACGCCGGATATCGCCGGCTTCATGCGTCGGTAGTCCCGGCCGAAGCCTGCCCCGGCCAGCGGCGTGTGGATGCGGGGCAGCCGCACGCCCGAGATTCTCCGGGCACGGTAGTGTTTTCTCCGATGCGCCCTGTATCGTAATGTTTGGCGCGCAAAGGGCACGCGACGTGCCGGCCGGAGGACGACCCGGCCTTTTATCGAACCCAAGGAGGCCGATCGATGCAGATCATCAAGCGTGGCGAAGTGACCAAATACGCCTTCGATGCACGGGACGAGCCCGTGCTTCGCGTCGAGCAGGAGGAGTCGTTCCAGGTCGAGACCGACGATGCGCTGTCGGGCCTCATCGAGGACGATAGCGACAACCCGAAGGTGCACCAGTTCGTGGGCGATGCGCATGTCGATGCGCTGAACGCGGCCTGGCCTCCCAAGTACAACCCGGTCGTCGGCCCGATCTATGTCGAAGGCTGCGAAGCCGGCGACGTCCTCGCCGTGAACCTCGAAATCATAGACCCGTGGCGCTACGGCTTCTCGGGCATCCTCCCCGGCATCGGGCCCTACGGCGAGTCGACGCGATGGGGCGGCCAGTGCGCGGAACCGCGGGTGCAGGTCATCGAGCACCTTCCCGGCCCGAGCGGCCACACCCGAGACGGCAAGGGCAAGTATTCGGACAAGCTGACCTGGGACCTGGAGCCCTTCTGCGGCACGCTGGCGACCGCTCCCGAACGCGAGGTCTTCACCTCGCTGCTGGGGCAGGGGCCGTTCGGCGGCAACATCGACTGCCGGGACGTGGCGCCCGGGCACACGATCCTGCTCAATTCCTACCACAAGGGCGGATTGCTCTACATCGGAGACATCCACGGCGGACAGGGCGATACGGAGTTCACCGGGATCGCCGACGAGACGCGCGCGACCGTGCAGCTCAACTGCACCGTCATCAAGAACAGGCGCCAGCCCACGGTTCGAATCGTCAAGCCGGAGAGCATCGTCGCCGTCGGCATCAACCTGCCGATGGAGCATGCCGTCTACGACGCCTGCGCCAACATGATCGACTGGCTGAGCGAGGATTACGGCGTCAAGCCGCAGGACACCTACATCCGCATGTCCTGCGATCCTGCGTTCCGCATCCGGACCTACCAGATGGTGCGCGCGATCACGATTCAGCACGTCGTCGGGGCGGAATATCCCAAGCATCGGTTGAGCCCCGCCTTCTAGGGGCGCGCTCGTTTCAGGCGCCACCCGGCGCTGCCGCCGACATACGACCAACGGACAACTCTGCGAAAAGGAACGGACAATGGATCTCGGATTGAACGGCAAGGTGGCCGCCGTGACGGCCTCGAGCCTCGGCCTCGGCCAGGCGATTGCGATGGAGTTTGCGCAGGAAGGCGCGAAAGTTTCGATCTGCGCCCGCCGCGAGGGCCCGCTCGAAGAGACCGGGGCGGCCATCGAGGCAGCCGGCGGCGAAGTGTTCTCGTGCGTCGCCGACATGAGCAAGCGCGAGGATGTCGAACGCTTTGTCAACGACACCGCTGCGCATTTCGGGCGGCTGGACATTCTCGTGAACAACGCCGGCGACGCCGCGGTCGGCCGGACCATCGAGGATCCGGACGAGGTCTGGGAGCAGACCTACGACATCAACCTCTGGAGCGCGGTCCGGGCGACGCGCGCCGCGGTGCCCCTGATCCGCGAGCAGGGCGGCGGCTCCATCGTCAACGTCGCCTCGGTGAGCGGACACAGCGGACTCGGCGGCATGGCGGACTACAACTCGGCCAAGGCGGCGATGCTCGCAATCACCAAGACCCTGGCCCAGGACCTGGCGGGCGACGGCATCCGGGTGAACGCGGTCAACCCGGCCCTCATCCACACCCCGTTGTGGGAACGTCTCGCGGAGGACAGCTTCGTCGGCACGGCCGGGGAGAATGTCGACGAGGTGTTCAGCAACCTCGCCGGTCAACTCCTCCTGATCGATCGCTACGGCCGGCCGGACGAGGTCGCGGCCGTCGTCGCATTCCTCGCGTCGAAGCGGGCGAGCTTCGTGACCGGCGCGTGCTGGAACGTCGACGGCGGCTTCACCAAGTTCCTGACCTGAACGGCCCCGGGCGGCGCCGGGCGGCAATCAATTGAGCCGAACCGCCTTGCCGGCGGCCGCCGCGGCTTTGCCGTCCGGGTCCAGCGCGAACCTGTCGAGTCGCGGCAGGTCGAAGCCGGCCAGGCGCTCGGCCAGCCGCGCCTCGTAGGCCCGGATTGCCGGCAGGCTGTTGCGGTAGACGTCCAGGCCCAGATCGGATGCCATGACGATGATCACGCGCTGGTCGGTTTCGCTCTGCTTGCGCAGGACCAGCGAGCGGACGACCATCCGGTCGACCAGTTTCGACAGGGCCGGCATCTGGATGGCCGACCGCGCGGACAGGCCGCTCATGGTGCGGCCGGCGCCGTCGCTCAGGCTGTCCAGCACCCGCCACTGCACGAGGGACAGGCCGAGGGGCCGGAGCAGGCCGTCCAGATCCTGGGCGACGGACTGGCCGCTCCGCATCAGGATGTCGGCGAGGCTACCGGGAAAGGCCATGCGCCTCACTCCGACAGGAACGCCCGGCGATCCGCAATCCATCCGGCACGCCCGCTGGCACGCCCGCTGGCACACCCGCTGGCGCACCCGCTGGCGCACCCGCGAAAGCGCGTGGCGCACGGGCAGCGGATTGGAGTAGGATTCGGGCCGGCGGACAGATGCGCCGCAAATCGGCCCCGGACAAGATCCCGGACAGCACCCCGGACACCACTTCGGACAGCACCCCGGACACGGTATGGCGAGCACGCACCGGATCGGCGTTTTCATACCCACGAGCGGCCCGGCGGGCATCTGGGGCCCGTCCTGCCGCGCCAGCGCCGAACTGGCCTGCAGCGAAATCAACGCCGCGGCGACCGACGATACGGTGTTCCGGCTGCGCTTCGTCGATGCCGGCTCGAATCCGGAGGCCGTCGCCCGGCGCGCGGCGGAACTGATCGCCGGGCGACGGGTCGATTCGATCGTCGGGATGCACACCAGCGACGTGCGCGACGCCCTGGCGGCTGCGGTCGGCCGGCGCGTTCCCTACATCTACACGCCGCTGCACGAAGGCAGCGCGCCGGACAATGTCTGCTGCCTCGGGGTGACGCCGGAGCGCCAGCTGCTGCCGGCGCTCAACCGGCTGAGCGCGCGCTACCGGCTGCGGCGCTGGTATTTCGTCGGCAACGACTATGTCTGGCCGCGGGTGTCCCATGCCCTGGCGGCGCGGGCGATGGCCCGGCAGGGCCGCGAGGTCGTCGGCAGCGACTATGTCGATTTCGACGAGAGCGCCACCGACATCCGCCGCTTCGACACCATTCTCGACCGGATCGAAACCCGCCGGCCCGATGCGGTGCTGCTGTCCCTGATCGGCCAGGATTCGGTGCTCTTCAATCGCGCCTTCCACGCTGCCGGACTCGCGCGCTCGGTCCTGCGCTTCTCTTGCGCCATCGAGGAAAACATGCTGCTGGCCATGGGCGCGGCGGCGACCGACGGAGTATTCGTCAGCGCCGGCTATTTCGCGGCGCTCGATACGCGGCGCAACGGCGCTTTCCGCGAGCGCTACCATGCCATGTTTGCCGAGCGGGCGCCGATGCTGAACGATCTCGGCCAGTCCATCTACGAAGGCATAGCCCGCCTCGCCGTGCAGGCAACGGGCAACCGCCGGATCGCCGCCGGCGTCCGCAGCGACGGCGGATTTCGCGACCTTCCCGTCTATCTGGCCGAAGCGCATGGGTTCGATTTCCGGGTCGTCTACCAACTGGCCCGCTGACCGGTCCTTGCCGGATTGCCTGCCTGCCGACAATTTATTTGACATGGAAAATAAAGCAAGGATAACTTGATCCGCGCCGCGAGGCTGTCAGAATTGCGACGGTCCGGAAAGCGAGGCGAGCCATGGCGACCTTCATCACCATTGTCATCGTTGTCGTGGCGCTGGCGATTCTCATCGCCTTCCTGCAGCGCTTCTACCGCAAAGCCACGCGGGAAACCGCCCTGATCCGCACCGGCTTCGGCGGGCAGAAGGTGGCAATGGACGGCGGCTGCATCGCCCTGCCCTTCCTGCACCGGGTCGAAGAGATCAACATGCGCGCCATGCCGCTGGAGATCGCGCGCGCGGGCAATGCCTCGCTGATGACCGAGGACCGGCTGCGCCTGGATGTGGAGATGGAGTTCAACCTGCGCGTCCTGCCGACGCCGCAGGGCGTGGCGACGGCGGCCCAGGCCATCGGATCCCGCTCGCTGCGGACCGAAGGCCTGCACGAATTGCTGGACGGCCGGCTGGTCGGCGCCATGCAGGCGGTCGTCGCGACCAAGACCATGGACCAGCTGCACGAACACCGAGGCGAGTTCGTCCAGGAAGTCGAAAGCCTGCTGACGGATAACCTAGAGCAGAACGGCCTGCGGCTCGAATCGGCCTCGCTCACCCGGTTCGACCAGGCGTCGCTGGCGTCGCTCGACGAGAACAACGCCTTCAACGCCGTCGGCATGCGCAAGCTGGCCGAGATCATCTCCGCCAACCGGAAACAACGGGCGAATATCGAGGCCGACGCCGACGTGTCGGTGCGCCAGACCCAGCTCGATTCGCTGAAGCGCAAGCTGGAGATCGAGCGCGAGCAGCAGGAAGCGGAGATTGCCCAGCGCCAGACGGTGGAGGAGACCCGCGCGGCAAGCGACGCCGCCCAGGAAGCGGTGCGCCAGCACGCCCGGCAGGAGGCCGAACGGGCCAAGATCGACGCCGAGCGCCAGACCCGTCTTGCCGAAATCCAGCGCGACCTGACGCTGAGGCAGGAAGAGTCCGAAGCCCTGCTGGCCGCCGAGACGACCAAGATCGACAGCCAGATCGCGCTCAGCCTGAAACGCGCCGAGGAATTCGAGGCCGAGGCCGAGACCGAGCTGCGCCGCATCGGCATCGTGTCGGCCCAGGAGAAAGTGCAGCGCGAGAAGGAGAAGCTGGCGGCCGAGCGCGACGCGGCGACGGCGCTCCTGCGCGCCAAGCGCGATTCCGATATATCGGACGAGGTCACCAAGTCCGAGGTCAAGACGCTGCTCGACAAGGTTCAGGCCGAGGCCAAGGCGACTTCCGTGAAAGCCGAAGCCCGGCGCAACGAACTGAAGGCCGAAGCCGAGGGCAAGGCAGCGCTGGCCGAGGCCGAGAATGCCGTGAGCGACCAGGTTCTGCGCACCCGGCTGGAGCAGCACCGGATCGACAGGATGCCTGCGATCGTCGAACAGATGGTCAAGCCGGCCGAGAAGATCGATTCGATCCGGATCAACCAGGTAACGGGTCTGGGCGCCGGCGGCGCGGGCGGCGGTGGCGACGGCGGAGGCGGGGGCGGCGCCTCCTCGCCGTTCAACCAGGCCGTCGAGGGTGTATTGAACATGGCGGTGCAATTGCCGGCCATGCAGAAGCTGGGCAGACAACTGGGCGTCAATCTCGATGTCGGCGGCGATAACAACGCGGCGGACGATAGCCCGGACGAGAACAAGGCTGGCGACGATCGCTAGCCGGCGGAAATTCAATCAAGAGGGAGTAGCATCATGACGATCAACCGCAGACAATTCGTGCAGGGCGCGACGGCGGCGAGTGCGTTGGCGACGATCCCGTCGGCCGCCATCAGCGCCGATTCGATCAAGCTCGGCAGCGTGCTCGATACTTCGGGCATCTTCGAGATCTACGGCAAGCCGATGGAGAAGGCGCACAGGCTGGCGATCGACGAGATCAACGCCGGCGGCGGCCTGCTCGGCCGCAAGGTCGAGATGATCCCCTACGATACCCAGTCCAACATGGCGCTATACACCCAGTACGCCCGGCGCCTGACCCGGCGCGACAAGGTGGATGTGGTGCATGGCGGCATCCTGTCGGCATCGCGCGAAGCCATCCGGCCGACCCTGCGCAAGGCCAAGACGCTGTATTTCTACAACACGACCTATGAAGGCGGCGTCTGCGACCGCAACGTCTTCTGCGTCGGCACGACGCCGGCCCAGCAGTCCGCCATCCTGGTGCCGGAAGCGATCGAGCGCTGGGGCAAGAAGATCTATGTGCTGGCGGCGGACTACAACTACGGCCAGATCACCACGAACTGGATCAAGCACTATGCCAAGAACGCCGGCGGCAATGTGATCCAGGCCGATTTCTTCCCGCTCAACGTGTCGGATTTCGGCTCGACCATCGCCAAGATCCAGAAGGCAAAGCCGGACATGATCGTGGCGGTCCTGGTCGGCGCGGCGCACCTGTCGTTCTATCGCCAGTGGTCGGCGGCCGGCATGAAGAAGAAAATTCCGATCGCGTCGACCACCATGTCGTCGGGCAACGACCACCGGGTTCTGACCGCGAGCGAAGGCAACGGCGTGCTGGTCTGCCAGAGCTATTCGGACAAGGCCGATATTCCAAGCACCAAGGCGTTCCTCGCGGCCTGGCAGAAGAAATTCGGCAACACCAACGACATCCACGAGATCGCGGCGTCGAGCTACGACGGCTTGCATCTGTGGGCGCAAGGCGTGAAGAAGGCCGGATCGCTCGACCGGATGAAAGTCATCGAGGCGCTGGAAAGCGGCGTCAGCTTCACCGGGCCGACGGGCAAGGTCACGATCGACGGCAAGACGCATCATGTGACCCATGACATGCATCTGATCGAGATCCAGAACCAGCAGTTGACGATCCTCAAGAGCATCGGTCAGATTCCGCCGTCGGATACCCAGCGGGTCTGCGATCTCGAGAAGAACCCGAACGACACCAAGCAGTACGAGATCAAGATCTGATCCCGTCCGCCTTGCGGTCCCGTTCGATAACGTAGAAAGGACGGCAGCGCTTCGATGGATCTAGCGGCGGTTGTCGTCTACGAAATCCTGTACACGGTCGCGTTCCTGACGCTCATCAGCGCCGGGCTCGCGATCGTGTTCGGGATGATGCGCGTGATCAATCTCGCCCATGGCGAGTTCGTGTTGCTGGGCGGCTACGCGGCGATCGTTTCTCACAACACGCTTGGGATCGACATCTTCGTCTCCATGCTGATCGTCTCGCCGCTGGTCGTCGCGGCGTTCGGCGTGATCGCGGAGCGGCTGATTATCCGTTTCCTCTACGGCCGGCTGATCAACACCATGCTGGCGACCTGGGGCCTCAGTCTCGCCATGATCGGCGGTTTCACGCTGATCTTCGGCACGACGACCACCAGCATCAAGGCGCCGTTCGGCGGCTTCGAGGTCGGCGAGTTCTCGCTCAGCGGCTATAACATCTTCATCATCGCCAGCGCCGTCGGCGTGATTCTGTTGATCTTCGGCGTGCTGAAGTTCACCCGCGCCGGCCTGATCGCACGCGGCGCGATGCAGGATGCCGGCGTCGCCAGCTCGTTCGGCTACGATACGTCGAAGGTCTATATGGTAACCTTCGCGGCCGGCTCGGCGCTGACAGGCCTGGCCGGCGGCGTGCTGGCGCCCCTGGTCGGCATCGGCCCGACCGCCGGATCGCTCTACATCGCCAAGGCGTTCATCACGGTAATTTCGGGCGGCGCGTCGGTGGTCTCCGGCCTGATTGCCAGTTCCGGCTTCTTCGGCTTCGTCTCGCAGTTCGTCACTTTCGTAACCAACTCCGTTGTCGGGGAGATCGGCCTGCTGGTCGCCGCCGTCATCCTGCTGCGGCTGCTGCCGACCGGCATTTCCGGCCGCTTCTTCCGCAACCGGCTGTAGGGCGGCATAGCATGACCGCCCGCCAGACTCTGACCGCCGTTATCGTCGCCGCGATCGTCATGTTCGTGCTGCCGGTGTTTTTCGATGTCCTGAACCTGACGACGTTTGCCGCCTATGCACTGTTGGCGCTCAGCCTGGGTTTCGTCTGGGGCTACGGCGGCATCCTGTGTTTCGGCCAGACCGCCTTCTACGGCCTCGGCGCCTATGTCTATGCGATGACGGCTATCAACACGGGCGAAGCGTGGAGCGGCGTCTTCCTCGCGATCGTCATTCCCGCCGCGTTCGCCGCGGTCCTGGGCGCCATGATGTTCTACGGCCGGCTGAGCGACGTTTATCTGGCCGTCGTAACCCTGGTGGTAAGCCTGATCCTGTTCCGTTTCATGAACACCACCGCCGGCGAGCAATACATCATCGGCAAGGCCCGGATGGGCGGCTACAACGGCATCCCAGGCTATCCGACGCTCCACATACCCGGCGATCCGGAAGCCTACATCTACGACGAGAATCTCTACTACTTCACCTTCATCGTTCTGGTGCTGTGTTACCTGCTGACGCGCTGGCTGCTCGGCAGCCCGTTCGGCCGCATCCTGGTCGGCCTGCGCGAGAACGAGCAGCGGATCGAACTGCTGGGCTACGACGTGCGCGCCCGCAAGACTGCGGCCTTCGCTTTCGGCGGAGCGCTGGCCGGCCTGGCCGGCTGCCTCTACGCCAATGCGGCGGAGATCGTGACGCCGGAGTTGTTCGGCCTCGGCCTTGCCGCGGAAATCATCATCTGGGTAATCGTCGGCGGCGCCGGCACCCTGATCGGGCCGATGATCGGCGCGGCCGTACTCGGATACCTGAAATTCGTGCTGGGCCTGCGGGCCATCAAGGAAATCTTCGGCAAGGACAACCCGCTGGAAGCCCCGCTGGTCTTCGGCACCATCCTGATTCTATTCATTCTGTTCCTGCCGCGCGGCGTGGCCCCTACCGTTCAGGGCTGGCTGAGCCGGGCTCCTCTCGGGCGGGGCGGGCCCGCCCGCGGCGGGCAGCGCCGCCGTACCAGAACGGAAAGGGCGCGACCCAATGCGTAGGGGCGCGCGTGACGGCGTCGTGGAGGCGCGCGGGCTCAGCGTCCGCTTCGGCGGCGTGGCGGCGCTCGACGCCGTCGATTTCACCCTCGCCGACCGGGAACTGCGCTGCCTGATCGGCCCGAACGGCGCGGGCAAGAGTACCTTCTTCAAATGCCTGACCGGCGTCCTGCGGCCGAGCGAGGGCGATATCCGCATCCGCGGCGTCGATTGCGTCGGCGCCCATCCGCACCGGATCGCCGGCCTCGGCGTCGGCATCAAGACCCAGGTGCCGAGCGTGATGAACGGCCTGAGCGTGCGCGAGAATATCTGGATCGCGGCGCGCAAGCGCAATTCCACCCGCGAGGCCAACCGCATCGTCGCCGAAACGCTGGAGCGTATCGGCATCTCCGACAGCGCCGGCGAACCGGTCGGCAACCTGGCGCACGGCCGCCGCCAACTCGTCGAGTTCGGCACCGTGCTGGCCGGCGATCCCTGGCTCATTCTGCTCGACGAGCCGGCCGCCGGCCTGACCGCCGAGGAAGCGGAACGCGCCGTCGACATCATTGTCGAGATGAACGACCGGGCGGCGATTATCGTCGTCGAGCACGACATGCATTTCATCCGCCAACTGGCGAAGACCGTAACGGTGCTGCACCAGGGGCGAATCCTGACCGAAGGCCATGTCGATTCGGTGCTGAGCGATCCGCTGGTGCGCGACGTCTATCTGGGGAAATCGCAATGAGCGCCGCCCCGAATGCGAACGGGAACGGCAACACGGCGATCGCCAATCGGGCGAACGGCCCGGATCCGCGGCGCGATACAATCCTCTCGGTCGACAAGCTGCGCGCCGGCTACGGCGACATTCCCGTACTGCGCGGCGTGTCGATGGACCTTGCCGAGAACGAGGTGCTCGGCCTGCTCGGCCACAACGGCATGGGCAAATCGACCCTGCTCAAGACCCTGATGGGCCTGCTGCCGGCGACCGGCGGACAGATCGGCTTCGAAGGGGCGCAGATCACGCGGCTGCCGACCTGGCGGCGCAGCCGGCTCGGCTTCGGCTATGTCCCCCAGGGCCGGGGCATCTTCCCCAACCTCACGGTGCGCGAAAACCTGCATTTCGCCTGGAGCGCGGAAACCGGCGACGCCAGCGCCGACGCCGGTATCGACCGGATCGTCGCCGACTTTCCGCGCCTGATCCCGTTGCTCGACCGCCAGGGCGGCGTGCTCAGCGGCGGCGAACAGCAGATTCTCGCAGTCGCGCGCTGCCTGATCGCCGATCCGGTGCTGTTCCTGCTCGACGAGCCGACCGAAGGCATCCAGCCGTCGATCATCGAGGAGATGGCGGAGACCCTGGCGGCGATCCGGGCCAGTCGCGGCCTCACCCTGCTGCTGGTCGAGCAGAATCTGGAATTCCTCACCCGGCTGTCCGACCGCATCCTGGTGCTCGAACGCGGCGCGGTGAAAGCGGAAGTCGCCCGCGACAGCTTCGGCGCCACCGGCCTGATCGAGGAATTCGCCGGGCTGGGCGGCGGCAGCGCCCGGAGCGCCGCCGCGACACCGCCTGCCACCGCGCCGCCGGTTGCCGGGCCGCCGGTTGCCGGGCCGCAGCGCGACCGGCCGCAACCGGCGGCGCCTGCAACGGGTTCGGTTCCACCCC
>FZLR01000013.1 GCA_900197615.1 Rhodospirillaceae bacterium Spongia-Bin9 | reverse complement strand
GCGGCAACGTCAGCGGACCCCTCCCCCCAACTCCCTCCCCCAAGGGGAGGGGGACTGCCAAACCTGAGGCGCAGAAATTAGCCGGAGTCGGAGAAACATGACGAATCATGACATTTCATGACACCCCAGCAGGTTCGGGCATTGTCTCCGCGCCGTCGGGACGGAGCGGCCTGCCGCGTCCGTTGACCGGGCGGGCGATCCGGTCTAGCCGGTCGCCATGAATTTCTCGATGCATCTGCCGCCGGCCCTGGTTCCGCCCGAGCCGCGCGAAGTCCACCGGCTTGCCCTATCCGACGGCGCGACGACGGTCCTGCGGCGCCACGGCAATCCGGACGGGCCGCGGGTCGCGCTGAGCCACGGCAACGGCATGGCGATCGAGGCCTATTACCCGTTCTGGCGCCTGATGCTGGCCGATTACGACACGATCCTGTTCGATACCCGCAACCATGGGCAAAATCCGCCCGACGGCGTGGAAAACCACAACTGGGAGCAGTTCCGGGACGATTTCGAAACCGTGCGATGCAGCATGGACACCCTCTTCGGCCCCCGGCCGGTTGCGGCGGTCTTTCACTCCATGTCCGGCATTTCCGCCTTGCTGCAAACCCGGGCGTTCGGCGAGCGCTGGTCGCCGCTGATCCTGGTCGCCCCGCCGATCTTCCCGCCGCCGGGCCACGACCTGCAAGAACGCCAGGGTTTCCATATGGAGGATATGGAAGCGATCGCCCTGCGCCGGCCCGACCGGTTCGACGATCCGGAGGATCTGGCGGCCGTGCTGCGCGCGCGGCGGGCGTTCCGGCGCTGGCCGCCGGGCGCCCATGAGCTGTACGCCCTGGCAACGACGCGGCGGACGGCGGACGGCTGGGCGCTTGCCTGCCCGAAGCGGCTCGAAGCCCGGATATTCGCCGCCAACATCGACCCGACCATCTGGCCGGAGGTCGGCGCCATGCCCGGCGACATCGCGGTGATCGGCGCGGATGCGTCATTGCCGGAGGTTCAGCCGCCGGCTTTGCTCGGCCGGGCGCTGGCGCAGGGACACGGCCTGCCCTACACCATGATCGACGATTGCACCCATTTCCTCCAGATCGAACGGCCCGAGGCCGTCTGGGAGGCCGTGGAAGCCTTCCTCCGCCGCTTCGGCCGCGGCGCCTGACTCCGGCCGGACCCTGCCGATGCGGCATCGGCGGGAGTTGCCGCCGCGCCGGCAGCCGGCTTATCTGACTGTGTATCTCAAACCACGCGGCCTTCGTCGATCTGCCGTACGACCGCCACCATCGACCGGTTCAAATGCCCCTGCTCTCTCCGCCCGAACCGCATTCGCTGAACGACCTCGCCGAGCTGCTGGGGGCGGAGGTCATCGGCGACGGCGATTTTACGGTCACCGCAGTCGCCCATCCGGTGTTCGCCCAACATCGCGAGACCCTGGCGCTCGCCATGGACAAGGGCTCCCACGCCCTGCTCGACCGCACCCATGCCGGGGCGGCCATCGTCGCGCACGGCACGGAATTCGATTCGGAGCGGTTCGCCGGCGGTCTTGCGATCGAAGGACGCTCCCGGGTCGCCCTGTCGCTTCTGAGCCGGCTCTTTTCGCCGCCGCTCCACCACGTCCCCGGCCTCCATCCCAGCGCCGTCGTCGATCCGAGCGCGAAAGTCCGCGACGGGGCCTCGGTCGGGCCGCTCTGCGTTATCGGACCTGAAGCGCGGGTCGGACCGGGCGCGGTGCTGCTCTCCCAGGTCACGGTTGCAGCCGGCGCGGAGGTCGGGGCCGGCAGCATCCTGCATCCGGGCGTCCGGATCGGCGAGAAATGCAGCTTAGGCGAGCGCTGCATCCTGCACCACAACGTCTCCATCGGCGCAGACGGCTTCGGCTTCGTCACGGCCGAGGAAGGCAGCATCGAGCGGGCGCTGAGGACGGGCGAAGTCACCGCCTTCAACTTCGATATCCTGCGTATCGATTCGCTGGGCAACGCGATCGTCGGCGACAATGTCGAGATCGGCGCCGGCTCCTGCGTCGACCGGGGCACGCTCGGCCCGACGCGGATCGGCGACGGCACGAAAATCGATAACCTGGTCCAGATCGGCCACAATGCGACGGTCGGCGAAAATGTCCTGATCGCCGGCAACTCCGGCGTCGCCGGCAGCGCGAAGATCGGCGACCGGGCGGTTATCGGCGGCATGGCCGGCATCGCGGATCACAAGACCGTCGGCGACGACGCCATCGTCGCCGCCAAGGCGGGAGTCGCCCGCAACATCGAGCCCAAGGGTATTTATGCCGGGTTTCCCGCCCGCCCGATCAAGCAGCAGCGGTCGCTGGAAATGGACCAGATGCGCATCGGCCGCGCCCTGCGCCGGCTGCGCGACCTGACGGAGCGCGTCGACCGGCTGGAACAGGGCGCGGGCGGCGGGAGCGAAGAACCGGAAGGCGGCGAATAGCGTTCAAGCGCGGCCGCGCAGAGCCAGTTCCTCCGACCGGTCTGCCAGATCGGCGAGGCCGGCCCGTTCGAAGGCCAGATCGTCCCGGTCGTCGGCAGCGGTCGCTTTCTGCGCCCGTCCGATTTCGCCGGCAACCTCCCGCGCCAGCCGGGCCACCGTCCGGGCCGTCCGGGAATCGACCGGATCGAAGGTTATTTCCCGATCCATCATCGCTTCGGCAAATCGCCCGAAATCCGCGGTGCGTAGCGCTTCCAGTTCGCCATCCAGCCTGCGCCAGTCCGCCTCCCACGCCGCCCACAAGGCGCGGCGCGCGGAATCCCGGCTCCGGGTCTGCTCCAGGCGCACCATCACGCGAACGAACTGCCAGGTGTCGAAAACGATCCGCACGGGCGGGCATCCCCTAGAGCAGAAAGACGGTCGCCAGGCCGAGGAAGGTCAGGAAGCCGATGACATCGGTGACCGTGGTCAGGATGACGGGCGAGGCGATGGCGGGGTCGACGCCCCGGCGATCGAGCAGGAACGGCACCATCGCGCCGGACAGGCCGGCGATCGCGAGGTTGAGCACCATGGCGACCGCAACGATCGCCCCCAAGCCGGGATCGGCGAACCAGAAGCTGGCGACCAGCCCCATGACGGCGGCAAACACAATGCCGTTCGCCAGCCCGACCGAGACTTCCTTCAGGATGAAGCGGGACGCCTTGCCGGGGCCGAAATCGCGCATGGCGATGGCCCGGACTGCGACCGTCAGCGTCTGCGTGCCGGCGATGCCGCCCATCGAGGCGACGATCGGCATGAGGATCGCCAGCGCGACCACCTGCTCGATGGTCCGGGCGAAGATCGCAATAACGACCGACGCCGCGATCGCTGTGACCAGGTTGATCCCGAGCCAGCTAAAACGCCGGCGGGTCGTCTGGATCATGTCCTGGTAGAAGTCCGTCTCGCTGACGCCGGACAGCTTCAGCAGATCCTCTTCGGCCTCCTCGTCGATCACGTCGACCACGTCGTCCACGGTGATCATGCCGACCAGACGGTTGTCGTCGTCGACCACAGGCGCCGAAACCAGATCGCGGTCGCGGAACAGGATCGCCACATCCTCCTGGTCCATCGTCGCCGGTATGATCGTGATGTTCCGGTCCATGATCGCCGCGATGCGCACGGGCCGGCCGGTTCTGAGCAGCTTGTTGAGCGGCAGGCCGCCGACCAGCGCACGCGAGCGGCCGTCCACCACGAAAATATCGTAGAAATCGTCCGGCAGATCGGCGCTCTCGCGCATATGGTCGATCACTTCGCCGACCGTCCAGGTCTGCGCGACGGCGACCGATTCGCGCTGCATCAGCCGGCCCGCGCTGTCGTCCGGATAGGACAGGCTGTCCTCGATCAGCAGCCGGTCTTCCGGCTCGACAGCGGTCAGGATTTCCTGCCGGGTGGCGTGATCCAGGTCTTCGAGAATTTCAACGGCGTCGTCCGTGCTCAGATCGCTGACCGCCGCGGCGACCTGCTTGGGCTCGAGTATGTCCAAGACCTCGTCGCGCACCGCATCGTCGAGTTCCGGCAGCACTTCGGGCGGCAGCGTGCGGCGCGAAAAATCGACGACCCGAAACCGGACATCCGACGGCAAGCGCTCCAGCAGGTCGGCAACGTCGGAATGATGCAGGGGATGGATCAGGCGGCGCACCTGCTTGGCGTGCCCGGCCCGCGCCGCATCGGAGACGGCATCGACCACGGCCGGGCGCAGGCCGTAGAGCGGCGCCGCGGCGTGCTTCTTCTTTTTCTTTGCCGGCTTGTCGATGGTGTCGGCCATATCCGGAATCCCCCGGCGAGGCGGCGAACCGGCCGCCGGCCACCAGCCGCCTGTCTCGCAAGGGGCCGGACTGCCGGCCCTCGTATAATCTGGTGCGGTCGAGAAGACTCGAACTTCCACGGGCTTTCGCCCACAGCGACCTCAACGCTGCGCGTCTACCAATTCCGCCACGACCGCACGCGGCACCCCGTCCGACCGAAACTGTCCGATCGAAAGGTCCGCCGAAGTAAAGCGCCGACCCGCGATTCCGGGGACCGGCGAACGAACACGGGTTATATAAGCGGTTGCGCGCGTCGCCAAGGTGACCAAATCGGCGCAAGACGGGCCGCGGGAACGAAGGGCACAGGCGATTAATCCGGACGAACGGCCAGAGACGGAAGGGCCGGCCGCAGCGGCGCCGGAGTGGTCGGTCTATACCGGGCCGCGCGCTTACGGTCCGGCGCTCCGCGACATGGAACTCCGGGTCGAGTCGATCCTGGAGCGGCAGGCGCCCGAAGCGATCTGGCTGCTGGAACACGAACCGGTCCTGACCGCCGGGACCAGCGCCGACCCGGCGGAATTACGCGATCCGGGCGATCTGCCCGTTTATCGGGTCGGTCGTGGCGGCCGCTACACCTGGCACGGACCCGGCCAGCGTATCGTCTACGTCATGCTCGACCTGAGCCGGCGGCGCAAGGATGTCCGGCTGCTCGTTCGGGCCCTTGAGGCCTGGGTTGCGGCGGCGCTGGGAGAACTGGGCGTCGAGGCGTCTCCCCGGGACGGCCGGGTTGGCCTGTGGGTCGACCGCTCGACGGACAAAGGGCCGGGCCGCGAAGACAAGATCGCCGCTCTCGGCATCCGGCTGCGCCGTTGGGTGAGCTACCACGGCATTTCGATCAATGTCGCGCCGGACCTGGGTGAATTCGGGCGTATCCTGCCCTGCGGCATCGACGATCCGCGCTTCGGGGTGACGTCGCTCGCAGAACTCGGGACCGGCGCGTCGATGGCCGATCTGGACGCAGCGTTGACAGCCACGTTCAGCCGAACGGTCGGCCTTCTTCTCCCGCGAGAGCCGTGCTGACGAACAGAACCAGCCAAACCGCGCTCAACGCCGTCTTGCCGGTCTTTTCGGTCACGATCGTACAGCGCAGCTTGTATTGCCATTTGCCCGGACCGCGCGGTTTGATCTCCATCAGGAACAGCCGAAGCCTGATCCGGTCGCCTTCCCCCACCGGCGCGAGGAAGCGTATCCGCTCGAATCCGAGATTGATGCCGTAGTCCACCCCATCGGGCTCCAATTCGGCACCTCGGCAAAGATGGCTCAAAAGGGAAAGCGTCAGAAAACCATGGGCGATCGTGCCGCCGAAAGGGCCGTTTGCCTCGGCCCAGTCGGGATCGACATGCAGCGGGTTCCGGTCCTCCGTCGCTTCGCTGAACCGGTCGATCCTCTTCTGGTCGACCGGCAGCCAGTCGCTCTCGCCGAGCGGCTTGCCGACATACCCCCCCATCGTGTCGACATGGAAGGGAACTCCTTCGATCAACAATCGGCCCATGCGCACCAACTCGCTCTCCGGGCCGGCCACCGCCCCGTGTCACACAGTGGGACGCAGCCGGAATCCGGCCGACCCGTCATCGCGCCCCGGCGTGGCCCGGACTTTAACGACGACAGCGGCCCGCGGACCGGCCCGGCAACGGCCGGCTACGTCCTGCACGAGACTTTCCGGTCCGATCAACAATGCCTCAACGGTGCTGTCGGACCGGTTGCGGACCCAACCCCTGATCCCGGCACAGTTTGCCTGTTCGGCCAGCCAGCCGCGGTACCAGACATTCTGGACCCTGCCGGATATGCGCAGATGAACGGCTGTTTCCGCTGTACCTTTTCCCATCGGCCGGCTCCGGATTGCAAGAGACACAGCGGGAATCTGCAGAACTGTCGGCTGCGGCCGCGCCATGCGGCCGGCCGGAAGCGCGTCAGACGAATTCGACGATCTTCTGATCCACTGTTAGCGAATCGCCGGGGCTGGCATGGATTGCCTTGACTTCGCCGTCCTGGTCGGCCCGCAGGACATTTTCCATCTTCATGGCTTCGATTACCGCCAGTTCTTCCCCGGCCTTCACTCTCTGTCCGCCGGCGACCGCCACCGAGACCAGCAGGCCCGGCATCGGCGAGAGCAGGAATTTAGACATGTCCGGCGGTTCCTTGACCGGCATCGTCGCCGCGAGCAGCGCCACATTCGGCCGCAGAACCCGCGCCGTTACCGCAAAGCCACCCTGGCCGATACGCCAGCCCGTGCCGGTGCGGTCGATCTGGGCGATCGCCTCCGTGTCGCCGACCCGCCCCCGGAAGAGGGGTTCGCCCGGGCGCCAATCGGTACGAACCGGGATGACCGTTCTGTCCGAATTATCGCCGGACGGCGCGCTGGCAACGCTCACCCGTACGTCGCCGGGCTCGCCCGTAAGGCAGGTGTCGACAAAGTCCGACCCGAGCTGGATCACCCAATGCTCCGATTCCCGTTTCCCGGCTAAATTTTCGCGAACGATCGAAATTTCCTGTTCGCGGGCGATCTGCGCGATAGCGGCGGCGATGGCGGCAAAAGTCCCGGCGTCGGCCGCTTCGGGGGCGGCGCCCTGGAATCCGTCGGGAAACTCCTCCTCGATGAAGCCTGTCGTCAGATTACCGGCAATGAAACGCGGATGCCGCATGACTGCCGAAAGGAACTGCATATTGTGATTGACGCCGCGGATATAGTAGCCGTCGAGCGCACGGCGCATCTCTGCGATCGCCTCGTCCCGGATCGCGCCGTAGGTGACCAGCTTGGCGATCATCGGGTCGTAATACATGGAGATTTCCGAGCCTTCGCCGACACCGGTATCGACGCGGACGGTGTCGCCCTCTTCCGGCGGGATATAGCGCACCAGCCGGCCGATTGACGGCAGGAAGCCGCGCAGCGGGTCCTCGGCGTAGACCCGGCTTTCCATCGCCCAGCCGGTCAGCTTCACGTCATCCTGGCCGAAGGACAACTTCTCGCCGGCCGCGACCCGGATCATCTGCTCGACCAGATCGAGCCCGGTAATCATCTCCGTCACCGGATGCTCGACCTGCAGCCTCGTGTTCATCTCGAGGAAATAGAAATTGCGATCCTTGTCGACGATGAATTCGACGGTGCCGGCCGAGCAATAGTCGACGTTATTCGCCAGGGCGACCGCCTGCTCGCCCATCGCGCGGCGGGTCGCTTCGTCGATAAACGGCGACGGCGCCTCCTCGATCACTTTCTGGTGCCGGCGCTGGATCGAACACTCGCGTTCGTTCAGGTAGAGGGCTGTGCCGTGGATATCGGCCAGCACCTGGATTTCTATGTGGCGCGGATCTTCGATGAATTTCTCGATGAAGACCCGGTCGTCGGCGAAAGAACTGCGTGCCTCGTTGGTCGCCAACCGAAAGCCTTCGGCCATTTCGTTCGCCGCGCGGGCGATGCGCATGCCCTTGCCGCCGCCGCCGGCCGACGCCTTGATCATCACGGGAAAGCCGATCTCATCGGCAATCTCAAGCGCTTCGGCCTCGTCACGGATGACGCCGACATGGCCGGGAATGGTATTGACGCCAGCCGCTTTCGCGATGCGCTTGGATTCGATCTTGTCGCCCATGGCCGCGATGGCGGCCGGCGGCGGGCCGATAAAGGCGATACCGGCCTCGGCGAGCGCTTCGGCAAAGGCGGTGTTCTCCGAGAGGAAACCATAGCCGGGATGTACGGCGTCCGCGCCGGTCCGCTTGCAGGCTTCGACGATCTTCCCGGCAACCAGGTAGGATTCGGCCGAGGCCGCCGGCCCGATCGCAACCGCCTCGTCCGCCATGGCGACATGGAGCGCGTCCCGGTCCGCCTCGGAATAGACCGCGACAGCGCCGATCCCCATGCGCTTTGCGGTCTTCATGACCCGGCAGGCGATCTCGCCGCGGTTTGCGACCAGGATTTTCTCGAACATTTCGGACATCCGGGAACAGCAGAATCGCCGTCTTGTTTATCCCCTGCCGCCTTTCAGGTACAGACTCCGCGTCGCCGCGCCGGCCCGGCGAGACTATGTCGGCGGCGCGGAACCGAACGGAGAGGCAGACTGCAGCCATGACCACCGAAACATCCGATTCCGGGACCATCGAGGGCTATCACGCCCATGTCTATTACACAGCGGACTCCAAACCGGCCGCCGCAGTGCTGCGCGAGGCGGTCGAAGCGCGGTTCGATATTGTCATGGGCCGGTGGCGAGACTTCCCGGTCGGCCCGCATCCGCAATGGAGCTACCAGATCGCCTTCGAGGCCGAACAGCTCGGCGAAATTTTGCCCTTTCTCATTCTCAACCGGGGCGATCTCGATGTCTTCCTCCACCCGCTGACCGGGGACGATCTGGCCGACCACAGGGACTATGCGACTTGGCTCGGCAACCAGCACGAACTCAATCTTGCGTCCCTCAGCAATACCTGAACAATCCTTTATCGAACGACGGAATATGGCGGCAGCATCGTTCAGGAGAACGAATATTGCATGGCTCGGCTCTAAAGACGGCTCGTGCAACGTTCGGCTCGGCCGCCGTTGTCGAAACGGTGTCGCAGGCGGCGTGCGGAAGGCGTTGCATCGCCGGATGGCTCCCCTGGGGAGGACTGCGGACCTTGTAATTTTAGCCGACAATTGCGATGCCGCTGCCACTACTGGTAAAATGCAACGCGATTACTTGGTGAACTCTTGTATCATGCCGGCATCTGTGACGCCTGTGCACTATTTCTGTAACTTCTGATACAAGAGCAAATACACCGGAATCCCTGGCCGCCGGCACAGGATATTTCGAAAATGCTTGCCTCTTTCCGATTGCCGAGACTCATCCGAATGGAGATTCGAAACATGAAGACACGCACGCTGGCGACGTTGCTCGCTGCCGCCGCCATCGCCTCTTCCGCGACGGCAAGCCAGGCCGCCGAATACCGGATCGATCCGGCTCACAGCTTCGTCCAGTTCAAGATCAGCCATCTGGGCTTTTCCTGGATGGTCGGCGTTTTCGACAAGATCTCGGGCAGTTTCTCGTTCGATCCGGCGGCGGGACCGGCCGGCCAGAAAATCTCGGTCGAAATCGACACGGCCAGTGTCGACTCCGGCCATGCCGAGCGCGACAAGCATCTGCGCTCGCCCGATTTCCTGAATGTGCGAAAATTCCCCAGGGCGACATTTGTGAGCACCGGATACGAGGGCAACGCCAAGAGCGGCACGACAAAAGGAAATCTGACGTTAATGGGCGTCACGAAGCCGATCGCCATTGCGGTGAAGAAAGTCGGCGAAGGCAAGGATCCCTGGGGCGGCTACCGCGCCGGTTTCGAAGGCACGGCGACCCTGTCCCGCAAGGCCTTCGGCGCGGGCATGAATCTGGGCCCGGCGTCCGATACCGTGCATTTCTTCCTCTCCGTCGAGGGCATCCGCAAATAGGGCCGACTTACCGTCCGGCGTTCCGGCGTCCGGGGGAAGCGACATGTGGCGGAACGGCAGCCACCGTTACGGTCTCGTCTCGATATCCTTTCACTGGGCCATCGCCCTTGCCTTTGTCGCGCTCGTCGGGCTCGGAGCCTGGATGGTCGGGTTGAGCTACTACGATCCCTGGTACAACGATTCCCTCGCCCTTCATAAGGCGATCGGGATCGTCGCCCTGGCGCTGGCCGTGTCGAAGTTCGGCTGGCGGTTTGCAGACCCGAGGCCCGGCCTCGCGCCGGACCTGAAGCCGCACGAACGGGCCGGCGCCACCGTCATGCACGGGTGCCTGAACGCGCTCATCGTCCTCGTGCCGGTCACCGGCTACGTCATCTCGACCTCCGAGGGCGCCGGCATCGACATGTTCGGCCTGTTCGAACTGCCGGCGGTCCGCGGCATGACCGAGGCGCTGCGCGATCTCGCCATCGAGCTGCACTACTATCTGGCCTATGCCGGCATCGCCCTGGTCGCCGTTCACGCCGGCGCGGCGCTCAAGCACCATTTCATAGACAAGGGCTCGACCCTGAAGCGAATGCTGAACCCGCGCGCCCCGTCCGGGCGCCGCGGCTGACGCCGCCTCAGGGACGGTCACTCGATAGCGCTACCCGGCCGCCCTTGTCCGGTGCCGGACCGGGGACCGGTCGCCTCGGCGACCGATGTATCGGGATCGGCCGCTTTGCTTTCGATGCGAGCCCGCGGCGGGTCGAAGTCGATATCGGCCAATCCCGGCATCGACAAGGCGTTCAGAAGGTTGCGGCGGCCTTTTCTCGGCCGCTCTACAGCGGGATGTTCGCGTGTTTCTTCCACGGGTTTTCCACCTTCTTGTTGCGGAGCAGGTCGAGGGAGCGGCAGATGCGGCGGCGCGTATTGCGCGGCATGATGACGTCGTCGATGAAGCCGCGGCGACCGGCGATGAAGGGGTTGGCAAATTTTCGGCGGTATTCGTCGGTCCTGGCCTCGATCTTGTCCGCATCGTTCCTGTCCTCGCGGAATATGATCTCCACGGCGCCTTTCGGTCCCATCACCGCGATCTCGGCCTGCGGCCAGGCATAGTTGACGTCGCCGCGCAGATGCTTCGACGCCATGACATCGTAGGCGCCGCCATAGGCTTTGCGGGTGATGACGGTGACCTTGGGGACCGTGGCCTCGGCATAGGCGAACAGCAGCTTCGCGCCGTGCTTGATGATGCCGCCGTACTCCTGCGCCGTGCCGGGCAGGAAGCCGGGCACGTCGACGAAGGTCACGATGGGAATATTGAAACTGTCGCAGAAGCGCACGAAGCGCGCCGCCTTGCGCGACGAGTTGATGTCGAGGCAACCGGCAAGCACCATCGGCTGGTTGGCGACGAAGCCGGCGGTGTGGCCTGCCATCCGCCCGAATCCGATGACGATATTGGCGGCATGGTCTGGCTGGAGCTCGAAAAAATCGCCGTCGTCGGCGACCTTGTGGATCAGTTCCTTGATGTCATAGGGCTTGTTCGGATTGTCCGGCACCAGCGTATCCAGCGAGGGCTCCGGCCGGTCGGCCGGATCCTGCCAGTCGCGCTGCGGCGGTGCATCCCGGTTGGACGCGGGCAGGAAATCGACGAAGCGGCGCAGTTGCAGCAGGGCCTCGATATCGTTCTCGAAGGCCATGTCCGACACGCCGGATTTCGAGGAATGGGTGATCGCGCCGCCCAACTCCTCGGCTGTCACCTCTTCGTGGGTAACCGTTTTCACCACTTCGGGCCCGGTCACGAACATGTAGGAGCTGTCCTCGACCATGAAGATGAAATCGGTCATGGCCGGCGAATAGACCGCGCCGCCGGCGCACGGGCCCATGACGCAGGAAATCTGCGGGATAACGCCGGAGGCCATCACGTTGCGCTGGAACACCTCGGCATAGCCGGCGAGCGAGGCGACGCCTTCCTGGATGCGCGCACCGCCCGAATCGTTAAGACCGATGACCGGGGCGCCGATCTTCATCGCCTGGTCCATGACCTTGCAGATTTTCTCGGCATGGGCCTCGGAAAGCGAGCCGCCGAACACGGTGAAGTCCTGGCTGAAAACGAAGACGATCCGGCCGTTGATCCTGCCCCATCCGGTCACCACGCCGTCGCTCGGCACGCGCTGGTCTTCCATGCCGAAATCGGCGCAGCGATGCTCGACGAACATGTCGTATTCTTCGAAACTGTCGGGATCGAGGAGCACCTCAAGCCGTTCGCGGGCGGTCAGCTTGCCCTTAACATGCTGGGCCTCGATCCGCCTTTGGCCGCCCCCGAGCCGCGCCGCTTCGCGCCGATTTCCAAGTTCTGCAAGAATTTCCTGCATGCCCGCCTCCCGGCCGCTTCCGGTAAACCCGTTAGCGGGATTAGCACTCCGCCCGGATCGAGGCCAGTCCGTTGCGCCCGCCGCCGGCAGTTCGGTCAGGTCCGGAGCAGCGCCGCAAACCGCCACGCCAGGGCGATATCGGCTCGGCCCGGTGCCAGGCGCGCTTCGGCATCGGCATCGGCGCCCCAGTGCTCGATCTGGTAGCGGTCGTCCAGAAAAGCGGCGTCCGCTGCTTCCTCTGCGGTTATATGGCCCGCGACCGTGGCGAGGCCGATCGCGACGGAGCCGGCGCTTGTCACGCCCATATGCAGCGCCGTCAACTCGAAATCGTCACAGGCGCCGACGACATGCTCCAGGCGCGCTATGGCACGCGGATCCTGGGGTTGGTGGAGAATGCCGATATAGACCCGAAGGGCGATGCCGTGACGGCGGTCCAACCAGTCCAGCAGGGGCTGCCACGAGGCTTCCTGCCGCTCGACAAGGCTCTGCGGCCGGTCGGCGCGGTAGCACAGCAGGTCGGTCTCGCCGTAGCCCACAAGTTCGGCGACGGTTTCGCGGCGCCGTTCCGCAGTCAGGTCGATGGCCGTGTTGGTAAGCTGGGTGAGCGGCATCGAAATCGGATCGATCCTTTCGCCCTGCGCCGCCCACTCGTCGCGCAGCGCTTCGGCGAGCGCTTTGGAGGCAACCCGCACCGGGGCGCGGCCCGGCGTCCGCACCGGCCGGCCGTCCAGCAAGATGCCGAAACCGTCTTCGAACGCCTCGACGGCGACTGCCGTGTAGAACCGCTTCATTCGCCGAACGGATCGATCTTGCGCAGGTCGTCCAGCAGCTTTCTCGCGCCCGATTTGGCTTTGGACCGCGGATTTGCCTTGGCGCCGGCTTTCGCTTGCGCCTTTCGCGCGCCGCATCCCTGGCGCGGTGCGTTCTTGCCGCCCGCAGCCTTGAAGGGCCGGGTGACGAAGCCGAGCAGTTCGCTCGCCACCCGTTTCGGGACGGCCGTCGCTTCTATCGCCACGGCCGGGCGGGCGAGCGGGCCGGTAATCGCGATCGGGAGAAGGCTCGCAAACCGGGTCAGGCTGACACCCTTGCCGGCAGGCACGAAGCGGAAATCCAGCGATTCGCGCGCCAGGTCGATGGCACCCCGGCCATAGAAGGTTACCCGGTTGGTATCGAGGACGAGATGTTTGCCGCGGCCCACGCCGCGGCCGTCGAAACGTAACGCGAACGCGCCGCAGACGACCGCCAGCCTGCCGGGTTTCTGGGCCAGCAGTTTCAGCAGATCGGTCGTGGCGATGTCGAAAAAGCGGTTGGCGACCGGCCCCTTGCCGACCGTGACCGTAACCGGCCCTTTCAGGGTCGAGGCGATGTCATGGGCCGACCGGCCCGCGCCCGAGACCTGCGCGCGGACCGCGACGGAAGCGTCGACCGGCGCTTCGCCGAGCGCCTGCCGGAGCACCACGCCGGACGAAATTCCTGACGCCCGCAGATCGGCGGCGAACTTTGGCGTCCGGCTCCCGATGTCGAGCCGCAGAGTGCCGGCGACCCGGCCCTTTGCCAGCCGGCTCGCGAAATTACGCATGTCCATCCGCCCGTCCCGAAGAACGATCTCGGCCCGCATGTCGTCGAATGGGTTCCGCGCGAAGACCAGCCGTTTCATCCCGACTTTCAGGTTGCCGTTGAAGAGGCCGAGAATGCCGAGCGGCAGTTCATCTCTCGGGAACAGGGCGACTGCACCCTTCTGCTTCTGCGCGGCCGGTTTGCCGCCCTTGCCGGTCGCCGCGGCGATTTCGTCCAGATCAAGCAGCTCTGCTTCCACGCTGCCGGCGATATTCGGCAGGGGGCCGGAAAGATCGGCCGTGCCGGACGCCCGCAACCGGCTCCGGCCGAAGCGCAGCGTGGCAGCCACCGGGTATTTTTCGACACGCCGGAACAAGGCGTCCAACTGGCCGAGCGTGCCTTCCGCCGCCATGGCCAGGCCATTGTAGGCGCCGCTGGCCTTGAAGGCGATGACGCTCTCGAAGGTCGGCGCCCGCGCAGCGACCTTTTCGATCCGCAACCTGCTGACCAGGCCACTGCGGCCGTCGCGGAATGTCACGAGCGAATCGTCGATCCGGACACGCTTCAACCGCGGAATTACGGGCGTCGCCGAAGACCCATCCTTGTCGGCCGTCGCGGACGGCGTCCGTGAATCCTTGCCGGCCTGTCCGGTAAACAGCCAGTTCGCCGCGCCTTCGGCGTTCGTCTCGAGCAGCAGGTCCGCGCCGGTCAACCGGAAGCGCGTCACCTTGATTGCGCCGCCGATCAGCGGCAGCAGGGCGATTTCGATTTCGGCGCGCTTTGCGGTCAACATCTGCGGCCGCGAGCCCCAATCCGTGTTGGCGACGGCCAGATCGGTCAGCGCAACGGACGGCGACGATGTCAGAATACTCTGCTCGATCCGACCGCCGATCGAGACCTTTCGGCCGGTCGCATTCTCCACAGCGGCGGCGATGTCGGTGCGGTAGGCCGTGAAATCGGTTGTGCCGACGACGACAATTGCGACGACGAGGACAAGGATCGCGACAACCGCCAAACCGATTACACCGCGCAGAATCCAGCCCATCGCGCCCCTCCGGATTACTTTCCGACCGCGCCGAGACCGAAAGGATCGGTGTCGGCGCGCAGGTCGAAGCCCAGCGCCTCGAACGTCTCGGACATATGGGGCGGCAACGCGGCTTCTACATCGATCCAACCGCCTGCCGGATGCGGCGCGATCAGGCGCTGTGCATGCAGATGAACCTGGCGCGGCAGGCCGGCGACGAACGCGCCGCTGCCGCCATACTTGCCGTCGCCGAGAATGGGCGCGCCGATCGCCGGGCAATGCGCGCGCAACTGGTGGGTCCGGCCCGTCAGCGGCATGAGCGCAAGCCAGGTCACCTGGTTTCCGGCATGGTCGATGACTGCATAACGGGTTCGCGCGGCACGGGCGTCATCGGCTTTCCTGCCGGTCTCGGCGTCTTGCCCGACGACGGCCCGCTCGCCGGCCGGGCCGCTGCGCCTGGCCAGCGCCAGATCGATGAAACCGCGCCGCCGCGCCGGCGTGCCGACCGTGACTGCCCAGTACAGCTTGCGTACCTCGCGCCCGCGAAACGCCGCAGCCAGTGCCGATGTCGCCTGCCGCGTGAGGCCGACGGCGACGACGCCGCTGGTATCCTTGTCGAGCCGATGCACCAGGCGCGGCGGTTCGCCGGAGCGTGTCAGGCTCTGCAGCATGCCGTCGAGATGGCGTCTCTGTCCGGAGCCGCCCTGGACCGGCAGTCCCGCCGGCTTGTTCAGGACGAGAATGGCGTCATCCCGGTACAGTGCGATCGACTCGAGGAACTCCCGGTCTTCCTTCGTCGATCCGGCCGGACCTTCCTTCGGGCGTTTCGCTGCGGCCGCATCCTGCAACGCGGAGTCCAACGGCGGAACCCGGATCACCGCGCCGGGAGCGAGCCTGTGCCCGGCTTTCACCCGTTTGCCGTCGACCCGAACCTGGCCGGTGCGCAACAGTTTCTCCAGTCGGCCGTGGCCGAGCGTCGGAAATTTCTGCCTGAACCAGCGATCGAGCCGCTGGTCGCTGTCCGTTTCCGCAACGGTGTGGTGGGATACAGGCATCGATTTTCAGTTGGACACGGGGCGGCCTGCCGGCAGCCCGGACCGATGGACAGGCTCCGCGGCGGCAACGGAGGCTGAAAGCAGGACACTCATCCGTCAGCGTCTTCCGGGACAGGCTTGCCGGCCTGAGTCCGGCGCTCCCGAAGGCGCTCCCAGTAATCCAACCGCTTGCGGATATCGCGTTCGAAGCCGCGCTCGACCGGACTGTAATAGGCCTGCCGCGCCAAGCCGTCGGGAAAATAGTTCTGGCCGGAGAAACCGTCCTCTACGTCATGGTCGTAGGCATAGTCCGCGCCATAGCCCAGATCCTTCATCAAGCGCGTCGGCGCGTTGAGGATATGCTTCGGCGGGGCGAGCGAGCCGGTTGTGCGGGCGCTCTGCATCGCTGCGCCCAGGGCCTTATAGGCCGCGTTCGATTTCGGCGCAGTCGCGAGATAGATGACCAGCTGGGCGAGCGCCAGTTCGCCCTCGGGCGAGCCGATCCGCTCGAAGGCCTGCCACGCCGCTATGGCCTGGGTAAGCGCGTTGGGTTCGGCAAGACCGACATCCTCGACGGCGAAACGGGTCAGCCGCCGGGCGATATAGTGCGGGTCCTCGCCGCCGGTGAGCATCCGGGCGAGCCAGTACAAGCTGGCGTCGCAGTCCGAGCCGCGCAGGCTCTTGTGCAGCGCACTGATCAGATTGTAGTGGCTCTCCTGCCCTTTGTCGTAGAGCGGCGCCCGGCGCTGAACGAGCGCAGCAAGGGCCGCCGTATCGATTTCTCCGCCCGGGCCGGCGGCCCGGATAGCCTCGGTCATGTTGAGGAGATAGCGCCCGTCGCCGTCCGCCATCGCCTTGAGCGCGTTGCGCGCTTCCGGCGTCAGCCCCGATGGACGCTTCTCCAGCGCCTCGGCCCGCGCCAGCAAGGCTTCGAGCGCCGCGTCGTCCAATCGGTTCAACACCATCACCTGGCAGCGGGACAGCAGCGCCGGATTGAGCTCGAACGACGGGTTTTCGGTCGTCGCGCCGACCAGGATGACCGTGCCGTCCTCGACGACCGGCAGGAAGGCATCCTGCTGGGCCCGGTTGAAGCGGTGGATTTCGTCGACAAACAGCAGGGTGCCCTGCCCGCCGGCCCGGCGCCCGCGGGCGGCGTCGAAGATCTTGCGCAACTCGGCAACGCCGGAAAAAACCGCAGAGACGGGCTCGAATTGGAGCGCGGTGCGCTCGGCCGCTAGCCTCGCGATGGTCGTCTTGCCGGTACCCGGCGGCCCCCACAGGATATGCGACACGAGCGCATCTGCGGCCAGCATCCGGCCGATCGGCGCCTCCGGGCCGATCAGGTGATCCTGACCGACGACATCTTCCAGCCGTTCCGGCCGCAGCCGGTCGGCCAGCGGCCGGGGTGCGTGACTTTCGAACAATCCAGGGGCGATCTGCGGCGTCGCGCTGAGCGCCATGCTCTTCATCCCGCCAGGGCAGCGGCGGCCCGGCCGCTCCGGAACGGTTCGCCGCCGAGGCGCCTAGCTCTCTTCCGGCTCCGCCGCTTCGGCATCCGGGGTCGGGCCGCTATCCTGGCCCTTGGCCTCGGGATCGCGGTCGACCAGTTCGATAACCGCCATCGGGGCCGAATCGCCATAGCGGAAGCCGGCGCGCAGCACCCTGGTGTAGCCGCCGCGGCGCGCCGCGTAGCGCCCGGCCAGCGTCCCGAACAGCTTTTCGGTCAGCGCCCGGTCTTTCAGGACCGACAGGGCCTGGCGCCGCGCGTGCAGATCGCCGCGCTTGCCGAGGGTAATCAGCCGGTCGGTAACGCCACGCAGGTCCTTCGCCTTGGGCAGGGTGGTCTTGATCTGCTCATGCTTGATCAGAGCCGCCGCCATATTGGCGAACATGGCCTTGCGGTGACTGCTCGTCCGGTTCAGCTTCCGTCCGCTTAGTCTGTGGCGCATGGTTCCAACTCCAGGGTGGCCTCAAGCGGCCGATTTTATCTTGCCCCCGGCTGGCCGGAGGCGGACGCGGCATGCCTCGGCGCGATCTGGCCTAGTACGGCTCTTCCAGCTTGCGGGCGAGGTCTTCGATATTTTCCGGCGGCCAGTCGAGGATTTCCATGCCCAGGGCCAGCCCCATCTGCGACAGCACTTCCTTGATCTCGTTCAGGGATTTGCGGCCGAAGTTCGGCGTGCGCAGCATTTCCGTCTCGGTCTTCTGCACAAGGTCGCCAATGTAGATGATGTTGTCGTTCTTCAGGCAGTTCGCCGAACGGACGGACAGTTCCAGCTCGTCTACCTTGCGCAGCAGGTTCCGGTTGAACGGCAGGTCGCCTTCCGTCTCTTCCCGGACGATCTGTTTCGGCTCTTCGAAGTTGATGAAGAGCTGAAGCTGGTCCTGCAGGATGCGCGCCGCCAGGGCGACGGAATCTTCCGGAGACACCGCACCGTTGGTTTCGACGGTCAGGGACAGCTTGTCGAGGTCGGTCACTTGGCCGACCCGCGCGTTCTCGACCTTGTACGACACCTTCTTGACCGGGCTGAAAATGGCATCGACGGGAATCAGGCCGATCGGCGAGTCCTCGGCGCGGTTCTGGACCGCCGGGACATAGCCCTTGCCGCTCTCGACAGTCATCTCCATGACAACCTCGATTTCCTCATCGAGATGCATCAGCACATGGTCGGGGTTCAGGATGTCGACGTCGTGGACACCTTCGATCTGGCTCGCGGTTATCGCGCCGGGCCCCCGGGCGCGCAGCGACAGACGCCGCGCCGACACGCCGTGCATGCGCAGGGCCAGCGCCTTCACGTTCAGCACGATATCGGTCACATCCTCAAGTACGCCCGGAATCGACGAAAATTCGTGCAGCACGCCCTCGATCTGGATCGACGTCACCGCCGCGCCCTGCAGCGAGGACAGCAGCACCCGGCGCAGGGCATTGCCCAGGGTCAGGCCGAAACCGCGCTCCAGCGGCTGGACGACTATGGTCGCCCGGCGGTCGGGATCGCTGCCATATTCGGTCGCCAGACCGTTAGGCTTGATGATGTCGGTCCAGTTTTTCTGTTGTACGTTCATACCCAAAGCCCATAGCTGCCGGCTGCCCGGCACGTCGTTTGATCGGTTCGGCGGCGCCGCTCCCGAAGCGGGAACAGCTAGACGCGGCGGCGCTTGCGCGGCCGGCATCCGTTATGCGGAATCGGCGTTACATCGCGGATCGCCGTAATGTTGAAGCCGATCGACTGCAGGGCGCGCAGGGCGGATTCGCGGCCGCCGCCCGGCCCCTTGACCTCGACTTCCAGCGTCTTCATGCCGTGGTCCTGCGCCTTGCGGCCCGCATCTTCGGCAGCGATCTGCGCCGCATAGGGCGTCGACTTCCGCGAGCCCTTGAAGCCCTGGGAACCGGCCGATGACCAGGAAATCGCATTGCCCTGGGCGTCGGTGATCGTGATCATCGTATTGTTGAACGATGCGTTCACATGGGCGACGCCCGAGGTGATGTTCTTTCGTTCGCGGCGACGAACCCGCCCTGTCGTTGGACTTGCCATCCACTGCTCCTGCGTGCTGTCTCCGGTACACCCCTCGGCCTTTCAGCTCGGCCGGGGCGAGGCCGGGTCGGGTAAGCGCGCCGCTACCGGCGCGCCTGACGGTCGTTACTTTTTCTTGCCGGCGATCGGCCGCGCCTTGCCCTTGCGGGTGCGCGCGTTGGTATGCGTACGCTGGCCGCGCACCGGCAGCCCCTTGCGGTGCCGCAGGCCGCGATAGCAGCCCAGATCCATCAGCCGCTTTATGTTCATCGCGGTTTCGCGGCGCAGGTCGCCTTCGACCTGGAACGTCCGGTCTATGGATTCGCGAATCCGCACGACCTCATCGTCGGAAAGCTGATTCACCCTTTTTTCCATCGGCACGCCCACGGTCTCGACAATCCGGCGGGCATGAGCCTGCCCAATGCCGTGGATGTAGGTCAGGGCGATGACAACCCTTTTCCCGGTCGGAATATTGACACCAGCAATTCGCGCCAAGGTGCGCTCTCCTCTTGCTAAGCGGCTGCCGCTTCAGTACTTTTCCGGATTCGTCCCGGGAAAATTGCGCAACCGGTGCGCGCAAACACCAACGGGCCCCGAAAGGGCGATATTCCCCGGAGCCATGGCGAATATAGCCCGCTGCCGTCGCCTGTCAATCTGCGGCCTGCTGCAATCCGGCGCTATCTTCCAGAATCGACCCCAGTTGCGTCGTTACGTCATCGATCCCCGCCATGCCGTCGACCGCCTCCAGACGGCCGGACGTGGCGTAGTAGGGCAGGATCGGCGCGGTCTGCTCCCGATAGACGACAATCCGCTTCTTTAGCGTCTCGGCATTGTCATCCGCTCGGGCGCCGGCACTCTCCTGCGCCCGCCTTTCGATCCGCGCGAAGAGCGCAGCCTCATCGACCCTCATCTCGATGATGTGATGAATCTCGATCCGCTTTTCGGCCAGGACATCGTCCAGCTTCTCCGCCTGGACGACGGTGCGGGGGAACCCGTCCAGGATGAAGCCCTTTTCCCGGATTTCGGCATCCTCGATACGATCGACGATAATGCCGACAACCATATCGTCGGGCACCAGGTCGCCCCGGTCCAGGATCGCCTTGGCCCTCAGGCCCGCCGCGGTGCCCGCCGCGGCTGCCGCACGCAGCATGTCGCCGGTCGACAAATGAACCATCCCGTATTTTTTCTGGAGGCGTTGGGCCTGGGTGCCCTTGCCGCACCCGGGCGGGCCCATAAGAATGATGTTCAAGATTTTCTGCCTCGCAGACGGGACTTCCGGATCAGCCCTTCATACTGGTGCGCCAGCATATGGCCCTGGATCTGCGACACGGTATCCATGGTCACCGAGACCACGATCAGCAGCGAGGTGCCGCCGAAATAAAACGGGATCGCATATTGCGTGATCAGCACCTCGGGCAGTGCGCAGACCGCACACAGATAGAGCGCGCCGACAACGGTGATTCGGGTAAGCACATGGTCGAGATAGTCGGCGGTCGGCTTACCCGGCCGGATACCCGGGATAAAGCCGCCATATTTGCGCAGATTGTCCGCCGTATCCTGCGGATTGAAGACGATCGCCGTGTAGAAAAAGGTGAAGAAGGCGATCATGCCGATATAGATGAGCAGGAAGAGCGGCTGGCCGCGCCCCATCAGCGCGTTGACCACATTCAGCCATTCCGGCCCGCCCTGCCCGGAAAAGCCGGTAATCGTCGCCGGCAGAAGCAACAGCGAACTGGCGAAGATCGGCGGGATCACGCCGGCGGTGTTGAGCTTCAGCGGGATGTGCGATTGCTCGCCGCCCATCTGGCGGGCGCCCTGCTGCCGCTTTGGATATTGCACCACGATTCGTCGTTGCGCCCGTTCCATAAACACAACGAAGGCCACGACCAGCACCGCCATGGCGATGAAGGCGATAATGGCGAAGGCCGAGAGCGAGCCGCGGCGGCCCATCTCGAACAGTTGCGCCATCGCGGCCGGGCCGCTGGCGACGATTCCGGCGAAGATGATCAGCGAAATGCCGTTGCCGACGCCGCGCGCGGTGATCTGCTCGCCCAGCCACATCAGGAAAATCGTGCCGCCGACCAGCGTGATAACCACGGTCGCGCGGAAGAACATGCCCGGGTTGGCCACCGCGTTGCCGGCGCTCGAACTGGCACCCTCGAGGCTGACCGCAACGCCGTAGGCCTGGACCGCCGCCAGCAATACCGTGAGGTAGCGGGTATACTGGTTGATCTTCTTGCGGCCGGATTCGCCTTCCTTTTTCAACTGGTCCAGCTTCGGCGACACGGCGGTGAGCAGCTGGATAATAATCGCCGCCGAGATATACGGCATGATGTTGAGCGCAAAGATGGTCATGCGCTCCAGCGCCCCGCCGGAGAAGGTGCTGAGCACCGTCAGCAGGCCGCCGCCCTGGTTGATCTGCGCGAAGATGTCGGCAAAAATCTGCTGGTCGATGCCGGGGATCGGAATATAGGTGCCCAGGCGGTAGACGATCAGCGCGCCCAGCGTAAACCACAGGCGCTTTTTCAGGTCGGTTGCCTTCGAAAAAGCGCTCCAGCCCATGCTCGGAGCAATTCTGTCGGTTACTGCCATCCGGTTGCCTGTCGCGTCCTGGTGACGGGGTTGGGGCTCAGGTCTCCGCCGGTACGACGACCCTGCCGCCCTTTGCGCGCTCTGCCCGTCTCGCCGCTTTCTTCTCGTTCTTCGGCAGCTTGCCTTCCGGCTTCGGCGCCGCCGATTCGATATTGACCTTGCCGCCTGCCCTTTCAACCGCTGCGACCGCCGTACCTGTGGCGCCGGCGACCGAAATCTCGATCGCTGCGGAAATCTCGCCATGGCCAAGCAGGCGCACGCCGTCCAGCGTCCGGCGGATCACGCCGGCCTGCTTGAGCGCGCCGGCATCGACCGGCGCGCCGGCGTCGAGCTTCCCGGCGTCGATCGCCTGCTGCAGGCGGCCGACGTTCACCGCCGCGTAGTTCTTGCGGAAGATGTTGTTGAAGCCGCGTTTGGGCAGCCGCATGTAAAGCGGCATCTGCCCGCCTTCGAAACCGGCGATCGAGACGCCGGAGCGGGATTTCTGGCCCTTGTGGCCGCGGCCGCCGGTCTTGCCTTTGCCCGAGCCGGTACCGCGCCCGATCCGCGTCCGTGCCTTTCGCGCGCCCTTGTTGTCGGCCAGTTCGTTGAGTTTCATCGTTCCAAATCCGCTGTTGCCGACAGGACAGCATGCCCTGCCGGTCGACGCCCCCGTATCAGTCCTCGACGCGCACCAGATGGTGCACCTTGCGGATCATGCCGCGCACTGCCGGCGTATCTTCCAGCTCGCGCGTCCGGTGCATCTTGTTGAGGCCCAGGCCGACCAGCGTGGCGCGCTGGTCCTTCGGCCGGCCGATCGGGCTGCCGATCTGGGTCACCCGCAACGTTTTTGTCTTCTCTGCCATTGCGTCTGCTCCGGCGTCCCGAACTCCCGTCCGGGACGCTGATGTCCTACTCGCGGGCTTCGGCGCCATCCTGACGGCGGCCGACGATGTCTCCGACCTTCTTGCTCCGGCGCGACGCCACATCGCGCGGCGACTGGATCTGCGTCAGCGCGTCGAACGTCGCCTTGACCATATTGTGCGGGTTCGACGTGCCGACCGACTTGGCGACGATGTCGTGGATACCGATGCTCTCGAAGATCGCGCGCATCGGACCGCCTGCGATAATGCCCGTTCCTGCCGGCGCCGCCCGCAGCACGACCTTGCCGGCGCCGTAGCGGCCCTTGACGTCGTGATGCAGGGTGCGCGCCTCGCGCAAGGGCACCCGGATCATCTGGCGCTTGGCCTGTTCGGTCGCCTTGCGAATCGCTTCCGGCACTTCGCGCGCCTTGCCGGCGCCGTGCCCGACCCTGCCCTTGCCGTCGCCGACCACGACGAGGGCGGCGAAGCCGAAGCGCCGGCCGCCCTTCACCACCTTGGCGACCCGGTTGATGCTGACGAGTTTTTCGACGAACTCGTTCTCTTCGCGGTCGTCCCCGCCGCCGCCGCGCCGCCGGTCGTTGCGCCTGTTCTCTCGAGCCATTCGCTTGTCGTCCCGTCTCTAGAACTTGAGGCCGGCATCGCGCGCGGCTTCCGCCAGCGCCTTGACCCGGCCGTGATAGATGAAGCCGCCACGGTCGAAGACAACCGTGTCGACGTCGGCTTTGAGCGCGCGTTCCGCCACCAGCCTGCCGACAGTTTCGGCGGCCGCCAAATTGGCGCCGTTCCGGATCGTTTCCCGCAACTCTTTCTCCACGGTCGAGGCCGAGGCCCGGGTCTCGCCGGTCAGATCGTCGATCACCTGGGCGTAGATGTGCTTGCCGGACCGGAAGACCGACAGCCGCGGCCGGCCGTTCGACTTCTTCCTAATTGCGTGCCGGTTGCGCCGCCTGCGGCGCGCAAACAGTAACTTTTCTTTCGTTGCCATCGTCGATCGCTGCTCGCCAAAAATCGGGAAACAGACGGCCCGGAATCCGCTAGCCGGAAGCCGGCGCCTATTTCTTTTTGCCTTCCTTGCGCATCACATATTCGTTGCGGTAGCGCACGCCCTTGCCCTTGTAGGGCTCGGGCGGGCGGAACGCGCGCACTTCGCTGCAGAACTGGCCGATCACGGCCTTGTTCGAGCCTTTCACTTCGATCGCCACATTCCGTTCGACCGAAACGCTGACGCCCTCGGGGATCGGATAGTCGATGTCGTGGCTGTAGCCGAGTTGCAGGTTGAGTGTCCTGCCCTGCACCGCAGCGCGATAGCCGACGCCCTGGATGTCCAGGTTGTAGGTGAAGCCTTCCGACACACCGGTAACCAGGTTCTGCAGCTGGCTGCGCGCGGTACCCCACATGGTGCGGGCGCGTTTGCCTTCGTTTGCCGGCGACACGGTCAGCGCACCGTCCTGCTGCGTGACGCTCACGTCATCGGTCAGCCGGTAGGTTTCCTCGCCCAGCATGCCTTTGGCGGTCACCAGCAGCCCGTCGATTTTGACATCGACGCCGCTCGGCACTTTCACCGGTTCCTTGCCGATTCGCGACATTGTTCGTTCCGTTCCGTTTCCTGCGTTCCGCTTGGGCCGGGTTCCGGTCAGAAGACCCGGCAGAGCACTTCGCCGCCCACATTGGCTTCGCGCGCCGCGTTATCCGACAGCACGCCCTGCCCTGTGGACAGGATCTTCGTCCCCAGACCGCCGCGTTCGCGGTTCAGATCCTTGATCGCCGAATAGACCCGGCGCCCCGGGGTGGATATCCGGGCGATCTCGCGGATCACCGGCGTACCCTCGTGATATTTCAACTCGACCACGATCTCCCGAATGCCCTTGCGGACTTCGCGTTCGCTGTAGCCGCGGATATAGCCCTCGTCCTTCAGCACGTTCAGCACATTCATCTTCAGCGTCGAGTGCGGACACACGATGCTGGATTTGGATGTGCGCTGGCCGTTGCGGATACGGGTCAGCAGATCGCCGAGGGGGTCGCTCATCGCCATGGTCCGGCTCCCTACCAGCTCGACTTGACGACGCCCGGCAACTGGCCCTTCGAGCCAAGCTCCCGGAGCGCAATGCGCGAGATGCCGAACTTGCGGTAGTAGCCCCGCGGCCGGCCGCTTACGGCGCAGCGGTTGCGGAGTCGGGTACCGGCGCCGTTTTTCGGCAGTTCGTTCAGCTTGAGGCGCGCCTTGAAGCGCTCTTCCGGCGGCAAGGACATGTCCTTGGCCATCGTCCTGAGCGCGGCGCGCTTGCCGGCGTATTTCGCCACCAGCTTGCGCCGTTTTTCGTTTTTCTCGATTGCGCTTTTCTTCGCCATCGTCGGGTCTCGTTCCTGCGTTGCCTAGCTGGCGCGGAAGGGCAGATTGAAGCCCTTGAGCAGCGCCAGCGCCTCTTCGTCCGTGCGGGCGGTCGTCACGATCGCAATGTCCATGCCACGGATCGTGTCGGTCTTGTCGTAATCGATTTCGGGGAACACGAGCTGTTCCCGAATGCCCATCGCGAAGTTGCCCCGGCCGTCGAAACTTTTCGGGCTGAGGCCGCGAAAATCGCGCACCCGCGGCAGGGCGATCGTTACCAGCCGGTCGAGGAATTCGTACATGCGGATCCGGCGCAGCGTTACCTTGGCGCCGATCGTCATGCCCTCGCGCAGCTTAAAGCTAGCCTCGGACCGCGTCGCGCGGGTCACAAGCGGCTTCTGGCCGGAGATCCGGGTCATGTCGTCGACCGCGCCGTCGATCTTCTTCCGGTCCTGGGTCGCCTCGCCGACGCCCATGTTCAGAACGATCTTCTCCAGGCGCGGGATCTGGTTCGGGTTCCTGTAGTCGAAGGCGTCCTTCAACTGGTCCCGCACCGCGGCCTTGTAGTGTTCGTAAAGTCTTGGCGAAGACATTTTCCGGTCGCTCCTTGCGCTCGCCGCTACCGGTCGATGATCTCGCCGGAACGCTTGGCGAAGCGTACTTTCCGGCCGCCTTCGAGGAAGGTGTAGCCGACTCGCGTCGCTGTCGATTCCTTCGGGTCCACCATGGCGACATTGGAAATGTGGATCGGCGCTTCCCGCTCGACGATGCCGCCGGGATTGATCTGCGTCGGCTTGGTATGCCGCTTGACCATGTTGGCGCCGCCCACCACAACCCGGTGATCGCCCGGCTTGTCGCCCTTGATCACCTTCGTGACGTCGCCGGTCTTGCCCTTGTCCTTGCCGGCGGTGATGATCACCCGGTCGCCCTTCTTCAATCTGATCTTTACAGCCATGGTTTCGACCGTTCCTTTCGCCCGTTCTTCCGCGCATTCTTTCCGGGGACGCCTTAGAGCACTTCCGGGGCGAGAGAGATGATTTTCATATAGCCCTTGCCGCGCAGTTCGCGCGTCACCGGGCCGAAGATACGGGTGCCGACCGGCTCGCCCGTCTTGCTGATAAGGACGGCGGCGTTGCGGTCGAAACGGATTGCGGTGCCATCGTCCCGGCGCACTTCCTTCGCGGTCCGCACGATGACGGCGCGATGCAGGTCGCCCTTTTTCACCCGGCCGCGCGGAATGGCTTCCTTGACCGACACGACGATCACGTCACCCACCCCGGCGGTCTTGCGCTTGGAGCCGCCCAGCACCTTGATGCATTGCACCTTGCGAGCGCCGCTGTTGTCCGCGACCTCCAGCTTGGATTGCATCTGAATCATTCGTTCGGTCCCCCGAATTCAGGTCTCCGGCCGCCGCCCTCAGGCGTCGCCGGCCAGAACCTGCCAGGTCTTGCGTTTCGAAAAGGGCCTGCATTCCTGGATCGACACGCGGTCGCCCGTCTTGCAGGCATTGTTCTCGTCATGCGCCATGAACTTCTTCGAGCGGCGGATGAACTTCTTGTACAGCGGATGCATGATTCGGCGTTCGACACGCACGATCACGGTCTTGTCCGCCGCGTCGCTCACCACGACGCCCTGGAGTATCCGTTTCGGCATCTGCCCTAACTCCCTTCGGCGGCCGGAGCTGCCGCGCGCCGCTTTTCGGTCATGACCGTCTTGACGCGCGCAATGTCCCGGCGGACTTCGCGGGCGCGTACGGTGTTTTCCAGTTGGCCGCTGGCGGCCTGGAAGCGCAGGTTGAACTGCTCCTTCTTCAGGTCCTCCAGCTGTTCGTTCAGCTGGTCCATGGATTTGGGGCGGAGGTCGCCGGCATGCATGGCGCCTACTCCTCTTCCAGCCGCTTGACGAATTTGGTGCTGACCGGCAGCTTGGCCGAGGCGAGTTCGAACGCCCGGCGCGCCACGTCTTCCGGCACGCCGTCCAGTTCGAACATGATTCGGCCCGGATGGACGCGCGCCGCCCAGTACTCCGGCGCGCCCTTGCCCTTGCCCTGGCGGACTTCCGCCGGCTTCTGGCTCACCGGCACGTCCGGAAAAATGCGTATCCAGAGCTTGCCGACACGTTTCATATGGCGGGTGATCGTCCGGCGCGCGGCTTCGATCTGGCGTGACGTGACACGGTCCGGCGATGTGGCCTTCAGGCCGTAGGCGCCGAAATTCAGCCGCGAGCCGCCCTTGGCATAGCCGTGAATGCGGCCCTTGTGCTGCTTGCGGAACTTGGTCCGTTTGGGGCTGAGCATCGTTCCCGCTCCCGTCGCCTAGTTCCGGCCGGCGCTCTGCTGGTCCAGGGCGCGACGCTCCTGAGCCTGCGGATCGTGTTCCATGATATCGCCCTTGTAGACCCACACCTTGACCCCGCAGGTGCCGTAGGTCGTCTGGGCGGTGGCTTCCCCGTAGTCGATGTCTGCGCGCAGCGTGTGGAGTGGCACCCGGCCTTCGTGATAACGCTCGGCCCGTGCGATTTCCGCACCGCCCAGCCGGCCGCCGCAGATGATCCGGATACCAGCGGCCCCGAAACGCATGGCCGACTGGACCGACCGTTTCATCGCCCGCCGGAATGCGACCCGGCGCTCGAGCTGCTGCGCGACATTCTCGGCGACGAGTTGCGCTTCGATCTCCGGCTTGCGGATCTCGACGATGTTCAGGCTGACGTCGTCGCCGGAAAGTTTGGACACTTCCCGGCGCAGATTCTCGATATCGGCGCCCTTTTTGCCAATCACAACGCCCGGACGGGCGGTGTGAATCGTCACACGCGGCTTACGCGCGGGGCGCTCGATCACGATTTTCGATACGGCGGCGCTGGCCAGCTTCCGCTTCAGATGGTTCCGAAGCTCAATATCCTGTTCCAGCAGTTCGGCATAATCGCTATCGGCATACCAGCGCGATTCCCACGTCCGGTTGATGCCCAGGCGCATGCCGATCGGGCTTACCTTTTGACCCATAAGATCAGGCCTCCTCGCGCTCTTCGACGATCACGGTCAGTTTGGCGAACGGCTTCTTGACCCGTCCGATCCGGCCGCGCGCCCGCGCCTTCCAGCGCTTCATCACCAGACTCTTGCCCACGAAGGCTTCCTTGACCCACAACTGGTCGACATCGAGCCCGTGGTTGTTCTCGGCATTGGCGATCGCCGATTCCAGCACCTTCTTCACGTCGCCGGCGATCCGGCGGCGCGAAAAGGCGAGATCGGTCACCGCCTTCTCCGCTTTCTTGCCGCGGATCATGGCGGCAACCAGGTTCAGCTTCTGCGGGCTGACGCGCAACCGCGTCGCCACCGCCTGAGCCTGGTTGTCCTCGATCCGCCGTTCGGCCTTGGGTTTACCCATCGTCCGCTACGCCCTCCGCGCTTTCTTGTCGGCGGCATGGCCGTAATAGGTCCGCGTCGGCGCGAATTCGCCGAACTTGTGGCCGATCATGTTCTCGGTGACCAGCACCGGAATGAACTTGTGGCCGTTGTGTACGCCGAAGGTCAGGCCGACGAATTGCGGCAGGATCGTCGACCGGCGCGACCAGGTCCTGATGACCTCGTTGCGACCGGATTCGCGCGACTTCTCCGCCTTCTTCAGCAGGTAGCCGTCGACAAACGGCCCCTTCCAGACTGAACGCGTCACTGTCCTCTCCTACCGCTTCTTCCGCGCATGACGGCTGCGGATGATGTATTTGTCCGTCGATTTGTTGCTGCGGGTGCGCCGCCCCTTGGTCGGCTTGCCCCACGGCGTGACGGGATGACGGCCGCCCGACGAACGGCCTTCGCCGCCGCCGTGCGGGTGATCGACCGGGTTCATGGCGACGCCGCGCACCGACGGGCGCTTGCCCTTCCAGCGGTTGCGGCCGGCCTTGCCCAAGTTGGTGTTCTGGTTGTTCGGATTGGATACCGCACCGACCGTCGCCCTGCATTCCTGGCGGACCATGCGCATCTCGCCCGACGCCAGGCGGAGCTGGGCGTACCCGCTGTCCCGGCCGACGAGCTGGACATAGGCGCCGGCGGCGCGCGCGATCTGGCCGCCCTTGCCGATCTTCATTTCGACATTGTGGACGATGGTTCCGACCGGAATGTTGCGCAGCGGCAGGGCGTTGCCCGGCTTGATATCCGCCCCCGGACCGGATTCGACCGAATCGCCGACCGCGAGGCGCTGGGGCGCCAGAATGTAAGAGAGTTCGCCGTCCTCATAGCGGATGAGCGCGATGAAGGCCGTGCGGTTCGGATCGTATTCGAGCCGCTCGACCGTCGCCCGGCCCTGCTTGTTACGCTTGAAATCGACGATGCGATAGCGCTGCTTGTGGCCGCCGCCGCGCCGCCGCGCCGTAATCCGGCCGGCATTGTTGCGGCCGCCCTTCTGGCTCTTGCCCTCGGTCAGGTGTTTGACAGGCTTGCCCTTGTACAATTCCGACCGGTCGATGAGCACCAGGCCCCGCTGGCCCGGCGTCATGGCTTTGTATTGTTTCAGCGACATCGCTCCGCCCCGCTGCCCGTCAGATGCCGGTCGTGATGTCGATGGCCTGATCGCCCAGCAGGGTGACCACGGCAATCTTCACGTCGTTGCGCCGGCCCTTGCGGCCCCGGAACATCTTTTCCTTGCCCTTGCGGACATGGGTGTTGACGCGCTTGACCTTGGCGCCGAACAGTCCCTCGACCGCCGCCTTGATTTCCGGCTTGGTGGCGTCCATCGCCACGCGGAAAGTCACCTGGGCGTTCTCCGAACCGGCGGAGGTTTTCTCCGTCACCACTGGCGCGCGGATGACATCGTACATCCGCTCTTTGCTCGGCTTCGCCTTGTCAAGATATTTCCAGCTCATTTCAGGCGTGCCTCCAGCGCTTCCACCGCGTCCGCCGTCAGGACCAGCGTGTCGTGGCGCAGGATGTCATAGACGTTGGCCCCTTGCTGCGGCAGCAGGTCGATGCTTCGCAGATTGCGCGCAGCGCGCACGAAGCCGTCGTCGGCTTCCGCGCCGGTAATCAGGAGCGGACGCGACCAGCCGAGCTTTTCGAGGCTCTTGGCCAGTTCCCGGGTCTTGCCGGATTTCAGCGTCGCGGCCTTCAGCACCACGAGCTGCCCTTCCGCCTGCTTCGCCGACAGCGCCATTTTGAGGCCGAGCTTGCGGACCTTCTTGGGCAGCGCATAGGCGTGGCTGCGCGGCTTCGGGCCGAAGGCCACGCCGCCGCCGCGCATCTGCGGTGCCTTGAGGCTGCCGAAGCGGGCACGGCCAGTGCCTTTCTGCTTCCAGGGCTTCTTGCTCGTGCCTGCAATTTCGCTCACGCCCTTGGTGTTGTGGCTTCCGGCCCGGCGCTTGGCGAGTTGCCAGCGCACGACACGGTGCAGGATATCCTTGCGCACCGGCAGGCCGAAGACGCCTTCGTCCAGCGCCACCTTGCCGGCCGCCTTGGCCGCCATGTCGACCGATTTGATCTCGATGGCCATCAGCCTTCGCCCTCTTCGGCTGCATCCGCCGGGGCAGCGCTGCCCTTGATCGCGGCCGGAACCGGCAGATTGTCCGGCGCGGCTTTCTTTCGGGCGTCTCGGATTTCGACCAGGGTTCCTTTCGCGCCCGGCACCGCGCCTTTGACCATGATCAGCCCGCGGTCGGCGTCGGTTGCGACGACCTCCAGGTTCATGGCCGATTGGCGGCGGGCGCCCATATGGCCGGCCATTTTCTTGCCTTTGAACACCTTGCCCGGATCCTGACACTGGCCGGTCGAGCCGTGCGCACGGTGCGACACCGACACGCCGTGGGAGGCGCGCAGACCGGCAAAATT
The DNA here is from genome assembly GCA_900197615.1 of Rhodospirillaceae bacterium Spongia-Bin9. Taxonomy (GTDB): domain Bacteria; phylum Pseudomonadota; class Alphaproteobacteria; order Bin65; family Bin65; genus Bin65. The sequence goes on along the minus strand of FZLR01000013.1, from coordinate 18,164 downwards.
GTGCCGCTTCATCGCCCCGGCGAAACCCTTACCGATGCTCACGCCGGCGACGTCGACATACTGGCCGGGCACAAAATGTTCGACCGAGAGCTCCGCCCCGACCTCGACCAGATTCTCTTCGCTGACCCGGAACTCCACCAGCCGACGCTTCGGTTCGACCTTGGCCCGGGCGAAGTGGCCGCGCATCGCGCGGGTGACATTCTTCGCTTTCGCCGTGCCGTGACCGAGCTGAACCGCGGTGTAGCCGTCGCGCGCAGCAGTGCGATTGTCCACGACCTGGCAGGCGTCGAGTTGCAGAACGGTCACGGGCTGATGCCGGCCGTCTTCCGCGAAGATGCGGCTCATGCCTTTTTTCTCGGCGATGAGTCCGGTGCGCATCACGCTTCTTCCTTCAGCTTGATATCGACATGTACGCCAGCCGCCAGATCGAGCTTGCCCAGCGCGTCGACGGTCTGCGGGGTCGGATCGACGATATCGATCAACCGCTTGTGCGTCCGGGTCTCGAACTGCTCGCGCGATTTCTTGTCGATATGCGGCGAGCGGTTCACCGTGTACTTGCGGATTCGGGTCGGCAGCGGGATCGGACCGCGTACCTGCGCGCCCGTTCGCCTGGCCGTATTAACGATCTCGCCCGTCGACTGGTCGAGCAGGCGGTGATCGAAGGCCTTGAGCCGGATCCGTATCGTTTGGCTTTCCATCGTCAATCCCAATCAAAATGCCGCCGGTTTCGAATTGTCCGGCGGCATCCCGCTAAAGCCCGCTTAATTTTTGATGGCGGCGACGACGCCGGCGCCGACGGTGCGGCCGCCTTCGCGGATCGCGAAGCGCAGGCCCTCGTCCATGGCGATCGGCTGGATCAGCGTCACGTCCATCTGCACATTGTCCCCCGGCAGCACCATCTCCGTGCCCTCCGGCAGCGTCACCGCACCGGTCACGTCCGTCGTCCGGAAATAGAACTGCGGCCGGTAGTTCGAGAAGAACCCCGTGTGGCGGCCGCCCTCGTCCTTGGTCAGGATATAGGCCTCGCAGGTGAACTCCGTATGCGGCGTGATCGAGCCCGGCTTGGCCAGAACCTGGCCGCGCTCGACCTCGTCCCGCTTGGTGCCGCGCAGCAGCACGCCGACATTGTCCCCCGCCTGGCCCTGGTCGAGCAGCTTGCGGAACATCTCAACGCCCGTGCACGTCGTCTTCGCCGTCTCCTTCAGGCCCACGATCTCGATCTCGTCCCCCACCTTCACAACACCGCGCTCGACACGGCCCGTCACCACCGTGCCCCGGCCCGAAATCGAAAACACATCCTCGATCGGCATCAGGAACGCCTGGTCGATCGGACGCTCCGGCTGCGGGATATAGTCGTCCACCGCCGCCATCAGCTCGATAATCTTGTCCTTGCCGATACCCTCGTCCCGGCCCTCCAGAGCCGCCAGCGCCGAGCCCATCACCACCGGAATGTCGTCGCCCGGAAACTCGTAGCTCGACAGCAGCTCCCGAACCTCCAGCTCGACAAGCTCCAGAAGCTCCTCGTCGTCGACCTGGTCGACCTTGTTCAGATACACCACGATCGCCGGAACGCCGACCTGGCGCGCCAGCAGAATATGCTCGCGCGTCTGCGGCATCGGCCCGTCCGCCGCCGACACCACCAGAATCGCCCCGTCCATCTGCGCCGCGCCCGTGATCATGTTCTTCACGTAATCCGCATGACCCGGACAATCGACGTGGGCATAGTGGCGGTTCGACGTCTCGTACTCGACATGCGCCGTCGCGATCGTGATCCCGCGCTCGCGCTCCTCCGGCGCCTTGTCGATCTGGTCGAACGACACCGCCTCGCCGCCGCCCAGCGTCTCCGACATCACCTTCGTAATCGCCGCCGTCAGCGTCGTCTTGCCATGATCCACATGCCCGATCGTTCCCACATTCACATGCGGCTTCGTACGCTCAAACTTCTCTTTCGCCATGGTTCTGCCTCTGCCTGCCCCCTGCCGGGGTCCTTTTCTTTCCTGTCCGGTTAAGCCCTGCCGTCAGGCCATCTTGGCGCGGACTTCCTCCGCGACCGCCTGGGGCACTTCTTCATAATGGTCGAACTGCATGGTATAGGTCGCCCGGCCCTGGCTCATCGAGCGCAGCGTGTTGACATAGCCGAACATGTTGGCGAGCGGCACCATGGCGTCGATTACCTGGGCGTTGCCACGGGCATCCATGCCCTGCACCTGGCCCCGCCGGCTGTTCAGGTCGCCGATGATGTCGCCCATATAGTCTTCCGGCGTCACCACTTCGACCTTCATCATCGGTTCGAGCAACTTCGGCTTGCCCTTCTGCATCGCTTCCCGGAACGCCGCGCGGGCGGCGATCTCGAAGGCCATGACGCTCGAGTCGACATCGTGATAGGCGCCGTCATACAGCTCGGCCCTGAAATCGATCACCGGGAAACCGGAGAGCACGCCGGATTCCTTGGCGCCCAGGATGCCTTTCTCGACGCCCGGTGCGTATTCCCGCGGCACGTTGCCGCCGGTGACCGAATTCTCGAAGACGAAGGGTTCGCCTGGCTCGGCCGGCGAGAAGCGGATCTTGATCCGGGCGAATTGGCCCGAACCGCCGGTCTGCTTCTTGTGGGTGTAATCGATATCGGCGACCTGCGAGATCGTCTCGCGGTAGGCGACCTGGGGTGCGCCGATATTGGCGTCGACCCTGAACTCGCGCCTCAGCCGGTCGACCAGGATTTCCAGATGCAATTCGCCCATGCCGGCGATGATGGTCTGGCCGCTCTCCTCGTCCGAACTGACGCGGAATGACGGGTCCTCCGCCGCCAGCCGACCCAGCGCCACGCCCATCTTGTCGTGGTCGGCCTTGGTCTTCGGTTCGATGGCGATCTCGATGACCGGCTCCGGAAACTCCATGCGCTCCAGGATGATCGGCTTGGCCGCAGTGCACAGCGTATCGCCGGTGGTGACTTCCTTGAGGCCGGCAAAGGCGACGATGTCGCCGGCGCGCGCCTCCTTGATGTCCTCGCGGCTGTTGGCGTGCATCAGCAGCATGCGGCCGGCGCGTTCCTTTTTGCCCTTTACCGTGTTGAGCAGCGAATCGCCGGTGCTCACGATGCCGGAATAGATGCGCGCAAAGGCGAGCGAGCCGACATAGGGATCGTTCATGATCTTGAAGGCGAGCGCCGAAAAGGGCTCCCTGTCGTCGCTCCTGCGCTCCGACGGCTCTTCGCTGCCCGGCAGGATGCCCGCAATGGCCGGTACTTCGACCGGCGACGGCATGTAATCCACCACCGCATCGAGCAGCGGCTGCACGCCCTTGTTCTTGAAGGCCGAACCGCACAAGACCGGGACGAACGCGCCGCCGATCGTGCCCTTGCGGATACAGGCCTTCAGCGTCGCTTCGTCGGGCTCGGCGCCTTCCAGATAGGCCTCCAGCGCCGCATCGTCCTGCTCTACCGCCGCTTCCAGCAGCTTGTCGCGAAATTCGCGGGCCTTGGACTGAAGCGCGGCCGGAATCTCCTCGTCGCCGAACTCGGCGCCGAGCTGCTCGCCCGACCAGACGACCGCCTTCATGCGCACCAGATCGATCACGCCGGCAAATCTGGCTTCGGCGCCGATCGGCAATTGTATCGCCAGCGGGGTCGCGCCGAGCCGGTTCTCGATCATGTCGATTGTGCGATGGAAGTCCGCGCCGACCCTGTCCATCTTGTTGACGAAACACATGCGCGGCACGCCATATTTGTCGGCCTGGCGCCAGACGGTCTCGGACTGCGGCTCGACGCCCGCCACCGAATCGAATACGGCGACCGCGCCGTCCAAGACGCGCAGCGAGCGCTCGACCTCGATGGTGAAATCGACATGGCCCGGCGTGTCGATGATGTTGACCCGGTGGTCGGACCAGAAACAAGTGGTCGCTGCGGACGTGATGGTGATGCCGCGCTCCTGCTCCTGCTCCATCCAGTCCATCGTCGCGGCGCCGTCGTGGACCTCGCCGATTTTGTGGGACCGGCCGGTGTAATACAGGATGCGCTCTGTGCACGTCGTCTTGCCGGCATCGATGTGAGCCATGATGCCGATGTTGCGGTAACGCTCCAGGGGTGTCTTGCGTGCCATTCTTCCGGGCCTTTGCAGGCGGTTCCCGAAGCCGGAAACCGCTGTTCCTCTAACGTCCTGTTACCAGCGATAATGCGAGAAGGCGCGGTTGGCCTCGGCCATCCGGTGCGTATCCTCGCGCTTCTTTACGGCGTTGCCGCGGTTATCCGCCGCCTCCATGAGTTCGGCAGAAAGCCGTTCGGCCATCGTGCGTTCAGCGCGGGCCCGCGCCGCGGCGATCAGCCAGCGGATCGCCAGCGCCTGGGCCCGGTCCTGGCGGACTTCGACCGGCACCTGGTAGGTCGCGCCGCCGACGCGGCGGGAGCGCACCTCGATGGACGGGCGGACATTGTCCAGCGCATCGTGGAACACGCGCAGCGGTGCGGTGCGCATTCGCGTCTCCACGCGGTCAAGCGCGCCGTAGACGATATTCTCGGCAACCGATTTCTTGCCGTCCTTCATGATGCTGTTCATGAATTTGGTCAGCACCATGTCGTGATACTTGGCGTCCGGCAAAATCTCGCGTTTTTCTGCGCGGTGGCGACGGGACATGAGTCGGTCTTTCCTCTGGAGCCGGCCTGCCGCTGTCGCGGGGAACCAACGCCTCCTTAAATCTTTCGCTTCGGTTTCCCGGTTACTTCGGCCGCTTGGCACCGTATTTCGAGCGGCGCTGGCGGCGGTCGGCGACGCCGTGGGTGTCCAGCGTGCCGCGAATGATGTGGTAGCGGACGCCCGGCAGGTCCTTGACACGGCCGCCCCGGATCATCACCACCGAATGCTCCTGCAGATTGTGGCCCTCGCCGGGGATGTAGCATGTCACTTCGAAACCGTTGGTAAGCCGGACGCGCGCGACCTTGCGCAGTGCGGAGTTCGGCTTCTTCGGCGTCGTCGTGTAGACGCGCGTGCACACTCCCCGCTTCTGCGGGCAGGATTCCATGGCCGGCACCTTGTTCCGCTTGACCGGCGCCTTGCGCGGCTTGCGGATCAACTGATTGATCGTCGGCATGACTGCCCTGCCTCTTCGTACCGGACGCGCGCAACACCCGAACGGCGGGCGCGGGCTTCCGGCTTTCCTTGTTCTCTTCGGCCGTTCCGCTTCGACCGCCGCCAGACAATGAACGGGTCGCAGCGACAGGACGATACAAAACACCGACCCGGAAGCGCCTTATCGGCTTCAGGCCGGTGCAAAGCCGATCCGACGGCATTGCCGGACGCTGCGTCTGGGCGCCCGAGCCGGCCGGATCGCGGGGACGGCTCTACAAATAGCTACGGGAGCGACATCCGTCCGCTCCCGCTTGAACGCGTGCGGAAAATATTGCCGGCCCGCCATTCCGTCAAGCGGCAAGCTGCCGGCAAACCGCCACAAACCGCCGCGATGCGACAGTTTTGATACAGTCGGCGCTGCCGCGCCGGCAATTCGGGCCCGAGGGACGCCAGCGAACGGCGATCGCCGGCCCAACCGAGCGCCGCGCTGGCGCTCAGGCGGCGTCGGCGCCGGGTTCCTCGCGCGGGCCCTCGAGGGCTTCGGCGACTTCGGCCTCTGCCCAGGCGGCGCGCTCGGCGATGATCTGCTGATCGCGTTCCGAGGCCTCGTGGCGCAGGCGTTTCATCACGCTGCCCGTCCCCGCCGGGATCAACCGCCCGACGATCACATTCTCCTTGAGGCCGGTCAGCCGGTCGATCTTGCCGTTGACCGCCGCTTCGGTCAGCACGCGGGTCGTTTCCTGGAACGACGCCGCCGAGATGAAGCTCTTGGTCTGCAGGCTCGCCTTGGTGATGCCCTGTAGCACCGGGACGCCCCTGGCAGGATCGCCGCCGTCCCCGCCGACCCGGTCGTTTTCTTCCTCGAACTCGTAGCGATCGATCTGCTCGCCGACCAGGAAGGTCGTGTCGCCGGGCTCCAGCACCTCGGTCTTCTGCATCATCTGGCGCACGATCACTTCGATATGCTTGTCGTTGATCGGCACGCCCTGCAGCCGGTAAACCTCCTGGATTTCGTTGATCAGATAGTCCGCCAGCGCCTCGATTCCGAGCACGGCCAGGATATCGTGGGGCACAGCGTTGCCGTCCATCAAGAGATCGCCCGGCTCCACCCAGTCGCCTTCCTGGACCGTGACGTGGCGGTCCTTCGGGATCAGGTATTCGCGGGGTTCCGCTCCCTCTTCCTCAGGCCGCACGACGATACGCCGCTTGGCCTTGTAGTCTTTGCCGAACTCAACCCGGCCGGCGATTTCCGAAATGATTGCGAAGTCCTTGGGCTTGCGCGCCTCGAACAGTTCCGCGACCCGCGGCAGGCCGCCGGTGATATCGCGGGTCTTGCCGGTTTCCCGCGGGATGCGGGCCAGCACATCGCCGGCCTGGATCTGCTGGCCGTTCTCGACCGAGAGCACAGCGCCCACCGACATGAAATAGCGGGCTTCCTGCCCGTTCGGCAGGACAACAACCTCGCCGGTTTCGTCGCGCAGGGTGATACGCGGCCGGTACTCGGCGCCCTTCGGCTGCTGGCGCCAGTCGACCACGACCTTGCTGGCAATGCCGGTCGCCTCGTCGACATCCTCGCGCATGGAGATGCCTTCGGTCAGGTCCATATAGTTGGCGGTGCCGGCCCTCTCGGTAATGATCGGCATCGTATACGGATCCCACTCGGCCAGCGTCTCGCCGCGCCCGACTTTGGCGCCCTTGTCGACATGCAGCCGGGCGCCATAGGGAATGCGGAAACGGGCGCGCTCGCGGCCGGTATCGTCGTTCAGGACGATTTCCGAGTTGCGGGCCATCACGACCAGCCGCCCGTCGGCGGCTTCCACGACATTCCGGTTGGCGATCGAGACAGTCGAATCGACCGTCGCCTCCACGCTGGATTGTTCGGCGCCGCGCTGTGCCGCACCGCCGATATGGAAGGTCCGCATCGTAAGCTGGGTGCCGGGCTCGCCGATCGACTGGGCGGCGATGACGCCGACCGCTTCGCCGACATTGACCGGGGTGCCGCGAGCCAGGTCGCGACCGTAGCATTTGGCGCAGATGCCGTTGCGCGCTTCGCACGTCAGCGCTGACCGCACCTTTACCACGTCGACGCCGGCATCCTGGATTGCCTCGGCGCCCTCTTCCCCAATCAGCTCCCCGTCGGCGACCAGCACGGTTTCGTCCGCGGGATGCAGGATGTCACCCTGGGCTGTCCGGCCAAGCAGCCGTTCCGCGAGGGACACGACGACATCGCCACCCTCGACAACGGCGCGGATAGTGATGCCCCGGTCGGTGCCGCAATCCTGCTCATACACGATGCAATCCTGCGCGACATCGACCAGCCTCCGGGTCAGGTACCCAGAATTGGCCGTTTTCAGCGCCGTATCCGCGAGACCCTTGCGGGCGCCGTGGGTCGAGTTGAAATATTCGAGGACCGACAGGCCTTCCTTGAAGTTGGAGATGATCGGGGTCTCGATGATCTCGCCGGACGGCTTGGCCATCAGCCCGCGCATCCCGGCGAGCTGCTTGATCTGGGCCGCCGAACCGCGGGCGCCCGAATGGGCCATGACGAAGACCGAGTTGGTCGGCTTGTCTTTCTCGACCGCCTGCATCGATTTCATCATTTCGTCGGCCACCTGATCGGTGCAGCGCGACCAGGCATCGACCACCTTGTTGTATTTCTCGCGCTGAGTGATCAGGCCGTCCTGATACTGCTTCTCGTATTCCTTCACATGTTCCTGGGCCTGAGCGATCAGCGTATCCTTCGAATCCGGTATCTTGAGATCGTCCTTGCCGAACGAGATGCCGGCCCGGCAGGCGTAGGAGAAACCTAGCCCCATAATCTGATCGGCGAAGATGACCGTCTCCTTCTGGCCGCAATGCCGGTAGACGGTGTCGATGACGTTGCCGACCTCCTTCTTGGTCAGGACCCGGTTGACCAGGCCGAAAGGCACGTTGGGGTGGCGGGGCAGCACGTCTCCGACGATCATGCGGCCCGGCGTCGTAATCACCTGTTCCACGGTTTCTTCGCCGGCAGGATCTTTCGACCGCCACAGCGCCTTGATCCGCGTGTGCAGATCGACCACGCCATTGTCGAGCGCGAGCTGGATTTCGCCGAAATTGGCGAAACGCGGGACGCGGTAGGCGACCAGTTTGCCGGCCTTGAGCGCCTTCAGCGACGTCCTGACGTTGGTGACCTCGACCTCATCGAGCGGCTTCCTCGGATCCTTGACCAGAATGTCATGGTGTTCGACGGCCGCGCGCAACGCGTCTTCCGATGGAATTTCCACCTGCGGCCCGGTAACGTCGGGCCGTTCGTCCGACAGATAGTAGATGCCCAGGACGATATCCTGGGACGGCACGATGATCGGCTTGCCGTTGGCCGGGCTGAGAATGTTGTTGGTCGACATCATCAGTACCCGGGCCTCGAGCTGGGCTTCCAGGGACAGCGGCACATGGACGGCCATCTGGTCGCCGTCGAAGTCGGCGTTGAATGCGGTGCAGACCAACGGATGGAGCTGGATCGCCTTGCCTTCGACAAGCACCGGCTCGAAGGCCTGGATGCCCAGGCGGTGCAGAGTCGGCGCCCGGTTCAGCAGCACCGGATGCTCGCGGATCACCTCTTCCAGGATATCCCAGACTTCGGGCAGCTCCTTTTCGACCTTGCGTTTGGCCGCCTTGATCGTCGTGGCCAGCGCCCGTTCCTCCAGCTTGGCGTAGATGAACGGCTTGAACAGCTCGAGCGCCATCTTCTTGGGCAGGCCGCACTGGTGCAGCTTCAACTCGGGGCCGACGACGATCACCGACCGGCCGGAATAGTCGACGCGCTTGCCGAGCAGGTTCTGCCGGAAGCGGCCCTGCTTGCCCTTGAGCATGTCGCTGAGCGACTTGAGCGGCCGCTTGTTGGCGCCGCTGATCACCCGGCCGCGGCGGCCGTTGTCGAACAGGGCGTCGACGGATTCCTGCAGCATCCGCTTCTCGTTGCGGATGATGATGTCCGGCGCCCGCAATTCGATCAGGCGCTTGAGCCGGTTGTTGCGGTTGATGACCCGGCGATAGAGATCGTTGAGGTCCGAGGTTGCGAATCGTCCGCCGTCCAGCGGCACCAGAGGGCGCAGTTCCGGCGGAATGACCGGCACGACATTCATGATCATCCATTCCGGCCGGGCGCCCGAGCCGATGAAAGCCTCGACCAGTTTCAGCCGCTTGACGAACTTCTTGCGCTTGGCCTCGGAGCGGGTCTCCTTTAGGTCGATGCGCAGCGTTTGCCGCTCATTCTCCAGATCGATTTCCTCGAGCAGCGCCTTCAGCGCCTCCGCGCCGATGCCGGCCTCGAAGGAATCGTCGCCGAACTCGTCGATCGCATTCCAGTACTGCTCCTCGTTGAGCAACTGGTACTTGACCAGGTCCGTCATGCCGGGTTCGGTCACGACATAATTTTCGAAATAGAGTATCCGCTCCAGATCCTTGAGCGTCATGTCCAGCAGCAGGCCGATGCGGCTGGGCAGCGATTTCAGGAACCAGATATGGGCGACCGGCGAGGCCAGTTCGATATGGCCCATCCGCTCGCGGCGCACCTTCTGGAGCGTGACTTCCACACCGCATTTCTCGCAGATGATACCGCGGTATTTCATACGCTTGTACTTGCCGCACAGGCATTCGTAGTCCTTGATCGGACCGAAAATGCGCGCGCAGAACAGGCCGTCGCGTTCCGGTTTGAACGTGCGGTAGTTGATGGTCTCGGGCTTCTTGATTTCGCCGAACGACCAGGAACGGATCTGGTCCGGGCTCGCGATCGAAATCTTGATCTGGTCGAAATCCTCCGTCTTGCGGACGGGGCCGAAGACATTCATCACTTCGTTCATGCAAGCGTCTCCCGGTGCATTGCCGCGGTCCGGCGCCGGGAAAAAGGCGCGAACCGGAGGAGGGTCGGAAGAAGGAACGGCGGCACAGGCAAGCCCGCGCCGGCCGGCCCGGTTCAGTAAGCGTCCTGTTTCAGTTCGACGTTCAGGCCGAGCGAGCGCAGCTCCTTGACCAGCACGTTGAACGATTCGGGGATTCCGGCCTCGAACGTATCCTGCCCGCGCACGATCTTGGCGTAGACATTGGTCCGGCCGGCGACGTCGTCCGATTTCACCGTCAGCATTTCCTGCAGGGTATAGGCCGCGCCATAGGCTTCCAGCGCCCAGACCTCCATCTCGCCGAACCGCTGCCCGCCGAACTGGGCCTTGCCGCCCAGCGGCTGCTGGGTAACCAGGCTGTACGGACCGATGGAACGGGCGTGGATCTTGTCGTCCACCAGATGGTGAAGCTTGAGCATGTAGATGTAACCGACCGTCACCTTGCGGTCGAACGGTTCGCCCGTGCGCCCGTCGATCAGCGTTACCTGGCCCGATACGTCCATGCCGGCCTTGCCCAGCAAGTCGACGATATCGTCTTCCCGGGCGCCGTCGAACACCGGCGTCGCCATCGGCACGCCGGTCTGCAGGCTGCGCGACAGCTCGATGACATCGTCGTCGCCGAGGCCGGCGACATGCTCCTTGTAGGTTCCGTCGCCCAGAACTGCCTTGAGATGCTCGCGCAGGCTCTTGGCGGCTTCCTTCTTGGCGCCGCCGAGCGACGCTTCGAGCACCTCGCGGACCTGCCGGCCCAAGCCGGATGCGGCCCATCCCAGATGAGTCTCGAGAATTTGGCCGACATTCATCCGCGACGGCACGCCGAGCGGATTGAGCACGATATCGACCGGGGTTCCGTCATCGAGATAGGGCATGTCCTCGATCGGCATGATTTTGGACACGACGCCCTTGTTGCCGTGGCGGCCGGCCATCTTGTCTCCCGGCTGCATCTTGCGCTTCACCGCAACGAAGACCTTGACCATCTTCATCACGCCGGGCGGCAGTTCATCACCCCGCTGCAGTTTGTCGACCTTGTCCTGGAAGCGCTCCTCAAGGCGGGCGATCGACACGTCGAAAGTCTTCGACAGGCCTTCGATCTGCTTCGAAGCCCTGTCTGCCTTGACGGTGAATTCGCGCCACCTGAAACGGCTGTATTCGTCGAGAATCTCTTCGGTGATCTTGCTGCCTTTGCCGAACCCTTCCGGGCCGCTCTCGCCGGTCTGGCCGACCAGCAGGTCTTTCAGGTTGGCATAGAAGGCGCGCTCCAGAATGGCGCGCTCGTCATCCCGGTCCTTGGCCAGACGGGCGATCTCCTGGCGTTCGATCGCCATGGCGCGCTCGTCCTTGTCGACTCCGCGCCTGGAGAAGACCCGCACCTCGACGACGGTGCCCGCCACGCCCGGCGGCAGGCGGAGCGAAGTATCGCGCACGTCCGAGGCCTTCTCGCCGAAGATCGCCCGCAGCAGTTTCTCTTCCGGGGTCATCGGCGATTCGCCCTTCGGCGTCACCTTGCCGACCAGAATGTCGCCCGGCTGGATCTCGGCGCCGATGTAGACGATGCCAGCCTCGTCGAGGTTCTTCATGGCCTCTTCGCCGACATTCGGAATATCGCGGGTGATTTCCTCCTGGCCCAGCTTGGTATCGCGGGCCATGACCTCGAATTCCTCGATATGGATCGAGGTGAACACGTCCTCGCGTACGATGCGCTCGGACAGCAGGATCGAATCCTCGAAATTGTAGCCGTTCCACGGCATGAACGCGACGAGGACGTTCCGGCCGAGCGCCAGTTCGCCGAGACTGGTCGACGGGCCGTCGGCAATGATATCGCTGCGCTCGACCTCATCGCCGACCTTGACCAGGGGGCGCTGGGTGATCGAGGTGTTCTGGTTCGAACGCTGGAATTTCAGGAGGCTGTAAATGTCGACGCCCGGCGAACCGGTCTCGACATCGTTCTCCCGCGCCCGGATCACGATCCGGGTCGCATCCACCTGGTCGACGATGCCGGCGCGGCGGGCGACGATGGTCGCGCCGGAATCGCGCGCCACCCGGCCTTCCATGCCTGTGCCGACGATCGGCGCCTCCGGCTGGAGCAGCGGCACCGCCTGGCGCATCATGTTCGAGCCCATGAGCGCGCGGTTGGCGTCGTCGTTCTCCAGGAACGGGATCAGCGACGTGGCGACCGAGACGACCTGCTTGGGCGACACGTCGATATATTCGATCGCGTTGGCCGGAACCATGAGGTAGTCGCCGGCCTTGCGGCAGCTGATCAGTTCGTCGACGAAGCGTCCCTTGTCGTCCAGGCCGGCGTTGGCCTGGGCGATGGTGTATCTGCCCTCGTCCATCGCCGAGAGATAGACCACCTCGTCCGACACCTTGCCGTCGTTGACCTTGCGGTACGGCGTTTCGATGAAACCGTACTTGTTGACCCGGGCATAGGACGCCAGCGAGTTGATAAGGCCGATATTCGGCCCCTCCGGCGTTTCGATCGGGCAGATCCGGCCGTAATGGGTGGTGTGGACATCGCGCACCTCGAAGCCGGCGCGCTCGCGGGTCAGGCCGCCCGGCCCGAGCGCGGACAGGCGCCGCTTGTGGGTGATCTCCGAGAGCGGGTTGGTCTGGTCCATGAACTGGGAGAGCTGCGAGGAACCGAAGAATTCGCGCACCGCCGCCGCCGCCGGCTTCGCGTTGATCAGGTCGTGCGGCATCACGCTGTCGATTTCGACAGTCGACATGCGCTCCTTGATCGCCCGCTCCATTCGCAGCAGGCCGATGCGGTACTGGTTTTCCATCAGCTCGCCGACCGAGCGGACGCGCCGGTTGCCCAGATGGTCGATGTCGTCGATCTCGCCGCGGCCGTCCTTCAACTCGAGCAGCAGGCGGACGATCTCCATGATGTCCTCGCGCCGCAGCACCCGGACCTCGTCCGGCACGGAGTCGTTGGAAAAGCCGAGCCGCGCGTTCATTTTGACCCGGCCGACCGCCGAGAGATCATAGCGCTCCCTGTCGAAGAACATGGACCGGAGCAGGTTCTCCGCCGCTTCCACGGTCGGCGGCTCGCCCGGGCGCATGACCCGGTAGATGTCCATGAGCGCTTCGTTACGGTTCATGTTCTTGTCGGCCGCCAGCGTATTGCGCAGGTAGGGCCCGACCGTCACATGATCGATGTAGAGGATCGGCAGTTCCTTGACGCCGCCCTCTTTCAGCGTGTCCAGCAGGGTCTCGGTGATTTCCTCGCCGGCCTCGGCGTGGATCGCGCCGTCTTCCCGATTGACCAGGTCGCGGGCGACGTAGGAGCCGATCAGTTCTTCCGGCGAGGCGATCCGGTCTTTCAGACCGGCATCCTTGAGGCGCCGGACCAGCCGCGGCGTGACCTTCTGGCCGGCTTCGGCGACCACTTCGCCGCTCCGGGCGTCGATCATGTCTGCGATCAGCTTCTGGCCGGCCATCCGTTCGGCATCGAACGGCGTTTTCCAGCCTTTCTGCGAACTGGTGAATTTCACCGTGTCGTAGAAGTAGGCCAACAGGTCGTCCTGGCTGAAACCGATCCCGTCATGCGGGTCGAACGTCTTGCCCTGCGCTGCAATTTCTTCGCGCCGGGCCGCCGTTTCGTCGTTGTCCAGCGCGAGCAGCAGCGTGGTAACCGGCAGCTTGCGGCGCCGGTCGATGCGGACATGGACGATATCCTTGGCGTCGAACTCGAAATCGAGCCAGGAGCCGCGATACGGAATCACCCGGGCGGTGAACAGGAACTTGCCGGAGGAATGGGTCTTGCCCTTGTCATGGTCGAAAAAGACACCCGGCGAGCGGTGCATCTGGGAGACGATGACACGTTCCGTACCGTTGACCACGAAGGTGCCGTTCTTCGTCATCATCGGCATATCGCCCATGTAGACGAACTGCTCCTTGATATCCCGGACCGACTTGGCGCCGGTTTCCTCGTCGACATCCCACACGACCAGTCGCAGGGTCACCTTGAGCGGCGCGGCGTAGGTCATGCCGCGCTGCTGGCATTCCTCCACATCGAATTTCGGTTCCTCGAATTCGTAGCGGACATATTCCAGCCTCGAGCGGCCGGAGAAGTCGCTGATCGGAAAGACAGAATCGAAGACAGCCTCGAGGCCCCACTTGCCGCGCGCGTCGGGATCGGTGTCCCTCTGCAGGAAATGCTCGTACGAGGTCTTCTGAACCTCGATCAGGTTCGGCATCGGCGCCACTTCGGCAATGCGCCCGAAGTTCTTGCGAATGCGGCTGCGTCCCGTGAAGGTCTTCGCCATCGATTTTCCTTCTCATTCACACGGTGTCGCGGCGAACGCCGCCCGGCCTGTAACTTCCCGGCCCGTCACTTCCCGATCGGCGGTCCATTGCCGGGTTCCGCGCCCGGCGCAAAATCGAGCGCGCAACGCCGAACGGGCCGCAGGGACTCGCCCCGCGGCCTTTTCGGCAACCGCGCTTTCGAGAGCGCCCGCTGGCGAACTATTTGAGTTCGACCGAAGCGCCGACTTCTTCCAGCTTTTTCTTGATTTCTTCGGCTTCGTCTTTGCTGGTCCCTTCCTTGACCGGCTTCGGCGCGCCTTCCACCAGATCCTTGGCTTCCTTGAGGCCCAGGCCGGTAATGGCGCGCACTTCCTTGATGACGTTGATCTTCTTCTCGCCGAAGGAACTCAGAATGACGTCGAATTCCGTTTGCTCTTCGGCATCGCCATCGTCGCCCTCGGCAGCGGCAGCGCCCGGCATGGCGCCCGGCATCATCATCATGCCGCCGCCGGCCGAGGCCTGCACGCCCCACTTCTCTTCCAGCATCTTGCTGAGTTCCGCCGCTTCCAGAACGGTAAGCGACGAAAGGTCTTCTGCGATTTTTTCCAGATCGGCCATTTGGCTTTACTCCAGTGAGATAGGGTTGGATTCCGGATCGGCCAGCGGGCAATCGAACAAAATCGAACGCCCGCTGCAGAATGGCGGGTGCGCCTACTCCTTGGCTCCCTGTGCGGCCAGCACGCCGATAACATCGCGCGCCGGTGCCGCCAGTACGCCCACCACGTCCCGGGCAGGCGCCTGCAGAACGCCGGCCAGCTTGGCGGCCGGCGCCTGAAGGAGACCGAGCAGCTGGGCGCGCAGTTCGTCGAGCGAAGGCAGCGTCGCGAGCGCCTTGAGTTGATCGACCTCGATGACCTTGCCGCCCAGACCGCCGCAAAGAACATCGAGCTTCTGGTTCTTCCTGGCGAATTCGAGGATCGCCTTGGCCACGGATACGGGATCCCTGGCATAGGCGATGGCGGTAGGCCCTTCGAAACGGTCGACCAGCCCGGCGTGCGGCGTGCCCTCGAGGGCGATCTTCGCCAGCCGATTCTTGGTCACTTTGAAGCGGGCGCCGGCCTCCCGCATTTCCGCGCGAAGCGTCGAGGTCTCGGCCACCGTCATCCCGGATTGCCGGGTCACGATGACGAGTTCGGCGTCGCTGAAAATGCCGTGCAGTTCGGCAACCAGCTTTTCTTTTTGCGTGCGGTCCACGTTTTCCGTCTCCGACACTTGTCTGGTCCGCATCGGCCGCCGCTTCTGCGGGGGCGTTCGCGGACCGGTTTCACTCACCCGCACCGGGCCGGAACCCGGCCGCGGGCCGAAACCTGTCCCGGAGAAACGCGGCTCCCATCCGTCACCGGATCGAAAACCCTTTTCCTCCGTCTCATGCCGGCCGCCCATCCCGGGTAAACAGGGGGCGATTAAGCCGTTCCGTCCGGGCGGACGGTCGGGCGCCTGCAATCTCGGACAGGGGCCGGCGGCATCGCTTCGAAAAGCCCTGCCGCCGCTTTGCCGGACCGGGCGGTCCGGCAAAATCCCGTCGCAGCGCCTAGCCGCTGCTCAATTCCGCCACATCCAGCCGGACCGACGGTCCCATGGTCGAACCGATCGATACCCGCTTGATGTAGGTGCCTTTGGCGCCGCTCGGCTTGGCGGCGCTGATCGCGCTGAAGAAGGCCCGCACGTTTTGCACCAGCGCCTCTTCCGCAAAACTTGCCTTGCCGATGCCGGCATGGACGATGCCGGCCCGCTCGGCCCGGTACTGGACTTGGCCGCCCTTGGCGTCCTCGATCGCCTTGCCGACATCCGGCGTGACCGTGCCGACCTTCGGGTTCGGCATCAGGCCGCGCGGCCCGAGGATTTTGCCCAGGCGTCCCACGACGGGCATCATGTCCGGCGTCGCTATGACCCGCTGGAAATCCGTCCGGCCGTTGCGGATCTCGTCCGCCAGTTCCTCGGCGCCCACGATATCGGCGCCGGCGGCGGTCGCTTCCTCGGCCTTGGCGTCGCGCGCGAACACCAGCACGCGAAGGCTCTTGCCGGTGCCGTTGGGCAGGGAAACGGCGCCGCGCACATTCTGGTCGGCATGGCGGGTGTCTACGCCCAGATTCATCGACATCTCGATGGTCTCGTCGAATTTCGCGTTTGCCCTCTCCTTAACGAAGCGGACGGCTTCTTCGACCGAATAGGCTCTGTCTCTCGCCAGCCCTTCGCGGGCGTTGCGGAGGCGTTTTCCGGGACGCGCCATGACTACCCCACCACCTCGATGCCCATCGAGCGGGCGGAGCCGGCAAGAATACGCACGGCCGCGTCCACGTCGTTGGCGTTCAGATCCGTCATCTTCTGCTCGGCGATCTGCTCGAGCTGCTTGCGCGTCACCGATCCGGCGACGATATGGCCCGGCTCGGTCGATCCGCTGTCCAGCCTGGCCGCCTTCTTGATGAAATAGCTGGCCGGTGGCGCCTTGGTCACGAACGAGAAGCTGCGATCCGCATATACGGTGATGATTACCGGGATCGGCATGCCCTGTTCAAGATTCTGCGTCGCCGCGTTGAAGGCCTTGCAGAATTCCATGATGGTCACGCCGCGTTGGCCCAGCGCCGGGCCGACAGGCGGGGACGGATTGGCCTGCCCCGCCGGTATCTGAAGCTTCAGATACCCATCGATCTTCTTCGCCATGCTCTTTCAGCTCCTGCTTCGGCGGCCTTGCTATTGCCGCCGGACTGCTGACGCGCGGTGCGGCTATGGCGAGCCTCCCGCACGATTGGGTGAAAGCCGGCGGTCGGCGCCGGCCGGACGGCCCGAACGGCCGCCTATCCCTTCTCGACCTGCGTGTATTCCAGCTCGACCGGAGTCGACCGGCCGAAGATGGAGACCAGAACCTTGAGGCGCGTACGCTCCTCGTCCACTTCCTCGACCATGCCGTTGAAGTTCTCGAACGGCCCGTCGCACACCCTGACCTGTTCGCCGATCTCGAAGGTAACCGACGGCTTCGGCCGCTCCACGCCCTCCTGGACCTGCTGCAGGATCTGCCTCGCCTCCCGCTCCGCGATCGGAGTCGGCTTGCCGCCGCCGCCCAGGAAACCGGTCACTTTCGGCGTATCCTGGACCAGGTGCCAGGTGTCGTCGGTCAGTTCCATATTGATCAGCACATAGCCCGGAAAGAATTTCCGCTCGGTATTGACCTTCTGGCCGCGCCGCATCTCGACCACCTCTTCGGTGGGCACCAGCACGTCGGCAATCTGCCCGTCCAGCCCCTTGGCCCGGGACTGCTCCCGGATCGATTCGGCAACCTTCTTCTCGAAGCCGGAATAGGCGTGGATGACGTACCAGCGCTGGGCCATCCGGCTAGCTCCCCAAGCCGAGGATGGCCTGCACGACCGAGCCGAGCAGCCAGTCCACGATCATGAAGAACACGGCGACCAGCGCAACCATGACGAACACCATGACGGTCGTCTGCATGGTTTCCCTGCGCGACGGCCAGGTGACCTTGCTGGTCTCCTGCCGCACTTCGCGAAAGAACTTGGCCGGGTTCATACCTGTCGTTTTCCGCCTGTTACGGGCCGCCCCTCGGGGACTGCCATCACGCGCCGAATTCGCCGTCTTCCGGGGCGTCGGACGCCCCGTCGAAGCCGCCGGCCTCCGCTCTGGCAGGAGTGGAGGGGCTCGAACCCCCAACCCCCGGTTTTGGAGACCGGTGCTCTACCAATTGAGCTACACTCCTGCCTGCCCCGCCGGCGGCAGGAAATGTCGCGCCCCCGGTCGAGGAACGGCGCCGGCCCGCTGCACCGCGACACCGACGCCGAAATGAAGCGGCTTACATACGCTCCCCGCGCCCCGGATCAAGCCAACGGATTGCCGCGCCGGTCTCTCCTGCCCCGCTGTTTCCCGCCCGCTTAATTCTTGATGGCGGCGACGACGCCGGCGCCGACGGTGCGGC
>FZLR01000155.1 GCA_900197615.1 Rhodospirillaceae bacterium Spongia-Bin9 | reverse complement strand
CCTGGGGCGGCATCGACATTGTCGTCAACAATGCCGGCTACACCTGGGACAGCGTGGTCCAGAAGATGACCGACGAGCAGTGGGACGCGGTCATGGATGTCCACGTCAAGGCGCCGTTCCGGATTCTGCGCGCCGCTGCCGAGCCGATCCGCATCGCCGCCAAGAAGGAGGCGATGGAGGGCCGCGAGGTGATCCGCAAGGTCGTCAACATCTCGTCGATCGCCGGGCTCTACGGCAATGCCGGCCAGATCAACTATTCGGCGGCCAAATCCGCCATGATCGGCATGACCCGGACGATGGCGAAGGAATGGGGCCGCTACAGGGTCTGCGTGAACTGCGTCGCCTTCGGCTACATCAAGACCCGCATGACCCAGCCGATGGACAAGGACGATCCGCCGGTGCTCGATATCGGCGGCCGGGATATCCGCGTCGGCGTCCAGCCGCACACGATCCAGATGATGGAGGCGATCATCCCGATGGGCCGCGGCGGCACGCCGGAAGAAGCGGCCGACGCCGTCTACCTCTTCTGCACGCCGGAGAGCGACTATATCAGCGGCCAGGTCATCGTCGCCGGCGGTGGCCTGCTGATCTGATCCGGGCGGCCGGCACCGACGTTCGGAACGACCCGCAGCCGGCTGAAAAACAAGGAAAATTCCCATGGGCGATTACGTCTCCCCCTGGATGACCGAGGAGCTTTCGTTGCTCCAGGACGCGGCCGGCCGGTTCTTCGAGCGCGAATTCGTTCCCCACGAGGAGCAGTGGGCGAAGGACGGGATCATGCCGCGGGAGATGTGGAACAAGGCGGGCGAGGCCGGCCTGCTGCTCGCCAGCGTCCCGGAGGAATACGGCGGCGCCGGCGGCACCTTCGCCCACGAGAGCGTTATCCTCTACGAGCAGGGCCGGGCCAACGTGCGCAGCCTCGGCAACGCCGTGCACAGCGGCATCGTCGCCCACTACATCCTGGCCTACGGCTCGGAGGAGCAGAAGCGCCGCTGGCTGCCCCGGATGGCGACCGGCGACCTGGTCGGCGCCGTCGCCATGACCGAACCGGGCACCGGCTCCGACCTCCAGGCCGTGCGCACGACCGCGCGGATGACCGGCAACCAGTATGTCGTCAACGGCCAGAAGACCTTCATCACCAACGGCCAGCATGCCAACCTGATCGTCGTCGTCGCCAAGACCGATCCCGACGAGAAGGCGCGCGGCGTCTCCCTGATCGTCGTCGAGACCGACGAGGCCGAGGGCTTCAGCCGCGGCCGCAATCTCGAAAAACTCGGTCTCAAGGCGCAGGACACGTCGGAACTGTTCTTCGACGAGGTCAAGGTGCCGGCGGCCAACCTGCTCGGCGCCGAGGCGGGGCAGGGCTTCTTCCAGCTCATGAACCAGCTGCCCCAGGAGCGGCTGATCATCGGCGTCGGCGCCTGCGCGGCGATGGACCTCGCGATCGAGCTGACCACCGACTATGTCAAGCAGCGCAAGGCGTTCGGCAAATCCATCGTGGAATTCCAGAACACCCGCTTCAAGCTCGCCGAATGCAAGACCGAGGCGCATATCGCCCGGGTCTTCGTCGACAACTGCCTTCAGCGCCATCTCGCCGGCGACCTCGATGTCACGACCGCCGCGATGGTCAAATGGTGGTGCGCCCAGAAGCAGAACGAGGTGATCGACGAGTGCCTGCAGCTGTTCGGCGGCTACGGCTTCATGGACGAATTCCCGATCTCGCGCATGTATGCCGACGCCCGCGTCCAGAAAATCTACGGCGGCACCAACGAGATCATGAAAGAGCTGATCGCGAGGTCGCTTTAGGGTTGCTGTAGCGCACACCGGGCGCGCCATGCGGCGCGGCCCGGTTGCAGCGGCGAGGGCCGCTTATCACGTTCATTTTATCTCTATAGTCAATCGATTTATTTATAAAGTTAATCGTTTTATTTAACTGCCTTTCCTTTGCACCGCGCGAGAGGGAAATCGATGAAGGACATTATCGCTCTTGCCGCCGCCGCGGCGATACCGACTGCCTTTGCGGTTGCTCCGGCATACGCCGCCGAGACGGCAGAGAAGGAAGCGGTCGGCGTCGGGCTCGAGGGTGCGTT
Organism: Rhodospirillaceae bacterium Spongia-Bin9; assembly: GCA_900197615.1. GTDB lineage: Bacteria > Pseudomonadota > Alphaproteobacteria > Bin65 > Bin65 > Bin65. The sequence continues at coordinate 6,344 of FZLR01000155.1, read as the reverse complement.
CTACGTCGGCAGGTCGTTCGATAAGGACGCCTCCGGCAAGCATCTCGAGGGATCGCTCAAGCTGACGCTACGCGCCCGGTTGTCGGACTCGATCTCCATCGGCGCCGGCGTGTCGAATGCTCCGTACGGCTTCACCGCCGAATCCGGCGCGATCGACCTGGAGGACGCATACGTTTGGCTGAGGTACAGCGGCTACGGGCGCCTCGTCGCCGGTCGCGCGGACAATGCTGCCGAAAGTCTGGCAATTACGGCGCCCGACGTCGGATACGGCACGAACGGAAGCGGTCTGGACTCGTGGGGCCCGTCCCTGACCGACAGGGCGGGCGATGCTTTGTCGATCGGAGATCGGAACGCGTTCTCGAACACCCGGCTGAAGCTCACCGAAGAACAGAGCGTCAAGCTGAGCTATTTCACCCCGAGCGTATACGGCCTGCGGGCCGGCATTTCGTTCGCCCCGAAGGGTGGGAACGGCAATCGATCCGACTACCTGTTCGGCGGCCTCCGCTACGACCGCAAGGTTCAGCAGTTCGGGATCGGGATCTCGGGCGGCCTGGCGTTTTCCTCGCCGCGGGGAAATAAGAAGTCCGAGGGCGCGGTTCGCACGCGCTCCTACAGCGCCGGCGTATCGCTCAGCTACAACAGGGCGACTCTCGCCGGATCGCTTGCCAGGGTCGAGACGGCCGCGGGCGAGGGAAGCGGGTGGGATGTCGGCATTCGCTATGACTTTACCGCGCGGCTGCGCGCCAGCCTGTCGTACCAGCGCGGGTCTTTCGAGAGCGAATCGGGTCTGTATAACGGGAGCGGGCAAGCGCTCGGTTTCGTTTATAGTCCTTTGGGACAAAGGTTAGGCCAGCTAGGTGGACCTTACGATGGAGCGCCATATCCGGTCGAGCGCGGGCTGGATGGAGATGGAGTGTATCGGGATGGAGTAGGCGAATCCTTTGTCCCGTTCTGGAGGCAATCCTTTGTTTTCCAACGGCATCGCCGGCAGGCCTACATGGCGTCGGTCGCCTATGACGTACTGCCCGGCCTGACGACTGTCGGCAGTCTGGGCTTTTCCGGGTACGATCTGGGCGGCGTCGAATCGAAATCGGTCACCGTCATCGCGGGAGCCCGGTTTTCGCTCTAGTTCTCCGGGCTATGCGGCGTGCGCCGCGTCGGTCGAATTGGTGGGTGACGCGAGCCGATCTGTTTTTTGCGCTCTCCTTTGTCCTCGGGAGAAGCCGGGGAGCGATCGCGGGATCGCGTCTCGAAGCCCGGTCTCGAAGCCCGGTCTCGAAGCCGGTCCCGAAGGGCTCAATGGAAATCCCGCGACGGGTACATCTGCTTGTGCAGCCGGTCGCGGCGCGGGTCTCGCTTCGAATCGCGGGGATCGCGGGCCTCGCTGGCGATCTCGTCGGCGCGGGCGAGCGCGGGATCGAAGGCCGCATCGAGCCGGCCCAGCCCGTCGAGCCGGGCGGACAGGTCCTCCAGCCGGCGCGCGACGAGGTGGATGACGATGCCCTCCTTCTGGACCTCGCCCACAACCCGGACCAGCCGGGCGCCCATGACGATCGGCCGGTAGCGCTCCAGCGCATGGGGCCAGACGATGACGTTGGCCGCGCCGGTCTCGTCCTCCAGGGTCATGAACACCACGCCCCTGGCCGTGCCCGGCCGCTGGCGGATCAGCACCAGGCCGGCGACCTCGACCTGCTGGCCGTTGCGGCAGTTGAGCAGATCGCTATGCAGCGTCGCGCGATCGAACGGCGCTTCCGCGCGCAGCAGGGCCATCGGATGCGCCCGCAGGGTCATGCGCACGCTGGCGTAGTCGTCGACGACCTGCTCGCCCAGCGTCATCGCCGGCAGGGCGGCCGGCGGATCGCCGGGCTGCTCGTCTTCGTCCATCGCCGCGAACAGGGGCAGGGCGGCCGGCCGGAAGCGCCGCACCGCCCATAACGCCCGCCGCCGGTCGAGGCCGAGCGAGCCGAAGGCGTCGGCCCGGGCCAGCCGCTCCAGCACCGCCGCCGGCAGGCCGGCGCGCCGCCACAGGGTCCACGGGTCCGGATAGCCGTTGCCGCGCACCGTGGCCAGCCGGTCCATCGCGTCCTCGCGCAGGCCCTTGACCTGGCGGAAGCCGAGGCGCAGCGCCATGTCGCCGTCCGCGCCGGGCTCCAGCGTATGGTCCCATTCGCTGCGGTTGACGTCGACCGGCAGGACCTCGACCCCGTGCTCGCGGGCGTCGCGCACGATCTGGGCCGGGGCGTAGAAGCCCATCGGCTGGCTGTTCAGCAGGGCGCAGGCGAAGGCTGCCGGATAATGGCATTTGAGCCAGGCCGAGACATAGACCAGGAGGGCGAAACTGGCGGCGTGGCTTTCCGGAAAGCCGTATTCGCCGAAGCCCTCGATCTGCTGGAAGCAGCGCTCGGCGAACCCGCGCTCGTAGCCGCGGGCGACCATGCCCTCGACCATCTTGGCGTGGAAGCCGTGGATCTTGCCGGTCTTGCGGAAGGTCGCCATGGCGCGGCGCAGCAGGTCGGCCTCGGACGCGGTAAACCCGGCGGCGACGATGGCGATCTTCATCGCCTGTTCCTGGAACAGCGGCACGCCGAGCGTCTTGCCGAGCACGTCCTCCAGCTCCTTCGAGGGGAAGACGACGGCCTCCTCGCCGTTGCGCCGGCGCAGATAGGGGTGGACCATGTCGCCCTGGATCGGGCCGGGGCGGACGATGGCGACCTCGATCACCAGGTCGTAGAAATCCCGCGGCTTGAGGCGCGGCAGCATCGACATCTGGGCCCGGCTCTCGATCTGGAACACGCCCAGCGTATCGGCCTTGCAGATCATGTCGTAGACCGCGGAATCGTCGGCCGGCACGGTGGCGAGGCTGTGGCGCCGGCCGTAATGCTGCGCCAGCAGGTCGAAGCCCTTGCGGATGCAGGTCAGCATGCCGAGGGACAGCACGTCGATCTTGAGGATGCCGAGCGCGTCGAGATCGTCCTTGTCCCACTCGACGACCGTGCGGTCCGCCATCGCGGCATTCTCGATCGGCGCCAGTTCGTGCAATGGCCCGTCGGTGATGACGAAGCCGCCGGTATGCTGGGACAGGTGGCGCGGGAAGCCGACCAGCTCGAGCGCCAGCAGGAGGGCGCGGCGCAGGGTGGCGTCCGCCGGGTCGAGCCCGGTCTGGCGGATATAGTCCGGCTTCAGGCCGTCGTCGCTCCAGCCCCAGACCGTGCGGGCCAGGATGTCGACCGTGTCCTCCGACAGGCCGAGCGCCTTGCCGGCCTCGCGGATCGCGCTGCGCGGCCGGTAGGTGACGACGGTCGCCGTCAGCCCGGCGCGGTGGCGGCCGTATTTGGCGTAGATATACTGGATCACCTCCTCGCGCCGCTCGTGCTCGAAGTCGACGTCGATATCCGGCGGCTCGTTGCGTTCGGCCGAGACGAAGCGCTCGAACAGCAGGTCGACCTTGCCGGGATCGACCGCGGTGATGCCGAGGCAGTAGCAGACCGCCGAATTGGCCGCCGAGCCGCGGCCCTGGCAGAGGATCTTCTTTCGCCGGGCAAAGCGCACGATGTCGTGCACGGTCAGGAAATAGGGCGCGTAGCCGAGCTGCCCGATCAGGTCGAGCTCATGCCGCACGGCCGCTTCGACCCGGTCCGGCACATGGCGGCCGTAGCGTTCCGCCGCGCCAAGCCATGTCAGCCGCTCCAGTTCTTGTTGAGGGGTCCTTCCTTCGGGAATCGGATCGACCGGATAGACATATTTTAGTCGATCGAGCGAAAAATCTATTTTCTGAATGATTTCAGACTGTTGGTGAATAGCATACGGAAGCGTATGGAACAGGTCGGCCATCTCCTGCGGGGTTTTGAGATGGCGTTCGGCATTCTCGAACAGGCGGAAGCCGGCTTCGTCCAGGGTGCAGTGCTCGCGGATGCAGGTCAGCACGTCCTGGAGCGGCCGGCGTGCCGGGATGTGGTAATGGACGTCGTTGGTCGCGACCAACGGCGCCCCGGCGGCGTCCGCCAGCTTTGCCAGCCGGTCGAGCCGCCTTGCGTCGTCGCCGCGATACAGGCAGCTCGCCGCGAGCCAGGTATTCCCGGGAAAAAGACTGGATATCCGTTTGAGAATGTTGAGAAAATCGCCTTCGTCCGCAGACGGGTCCGGCGGGTCCGGCGGGTCCGGCGGGTCCGACGGGCCGCATCCCGGATTTCCATCGGGCGGCAGCACGACGACGCACTGGCCTTCGGCATAGTCCGGCAGGTCGCGCAGCCAGAGATGGCAATCGCCTTTCCCGGCCCGGCGCTTGCCCAGGGTGAGCAGGCTGGAGAGGCGGGCGTAGGCCGGCTTGTCCTGGGGAAAGCACAGCAGGCCGATGCCGTCCTGCAGATCCAGCCGGGCGCCGACCAGCAGCTCGATGCCGGCCCGTTTGGCCGCGCCGTGGGCCCGGACGACGCCGGCCAGCGTGTTGCGGTCCGCGATGCCGATCGCGCGGTAGCCCAGTTCCGCCGCCCGCATGACCAGCTCCTCCGGGTGCGAGCCGCCGCGCAGAAAGCTGAAATTGGTCGTCACCTGAAGCTCGGCATAGGCCGGGACGGGGACCGGAACCGGGGCGGAGGCGGGAAGCGGAGAGGGGCCGGGGCGGCCGTCAAAGGGCATGGCGCCCGCCAGCTGCCGCAGGAATGTCAGGAAGTGTCAGGAAATGTAAGGAAGCTGTCTGGAAGCGTTGCATCTTTTTGGCTCCTAAACCGGCGGCAGATTGCCGAGGGAGCGCACGAAGCGTGGCGGCAACGGTGCGCACGAACCGGTCGTCGGCCGTAATCAGCACGCCGCCGAGTTGCATGGCGCAGGCCAGATACAAGCAGTCGTAGACGGGATGGTCGAGTTCCGTGGCGCAAACGAAAGCCGCTGCGGTCAGCGGCCCGTTGGGCAGGAGAGCGACCCCCGACAGGGCCTCGGGCGCTGCGATCAGGGCAGCGTGCTGCGGCTCGATCTGTTTCAGCCGCGCCTTCTTCCAGGCGATATTGGCCAATTCGACAGCAAGAAAGTCGGGCGCCGCCAAAGAGTTGCCGAAATGTTCCAGCGCGCGCGCCGCCCGATAACGATCTTCCGCAACATACCATTTGATGGCCACGCTGGCGTCGATCACAAAGTGGCGCGGCGCGAACGGGACGACGTTCGACGGCGGGGAATTCGATGCGGCAGGAATCGATTCGGGCGTTGTCAACGGTCCCGGTCCTCTCGCAGAAGGGTCACGCTATCGGTTTGTGCGATATCGTGCGGCGTCATCGCGGCGATCGCGTCGGCCCGCGCCCAAAATTCCCGTTGGGTAAGGGTTTGGGCGGCGTTGTTCAAAACATGGCGCACTTCGGCTTCGAGCGAGCGCTCGTTCTGCCGGGCGTGCTGCTTCAGCCGTTCGACGGTTTTTTCGTCCAGATTGCGGATCGTCAGCGTGGCCATCGTCAGTCTCCATAGCATTTGCATGCAATATGAAAGCAAAACGGTTTCATTTCAACCCGTTTCATCCCATCAGCCCGTGAACCGACCATTCCCTTGCCGGGCCCGCCGCCGGGTCGCGGCAAAGCCAGAGGCGGACCGGCGCGGCCCCGTCCGGAATATCGTCCGGAATATCGTCCGGAATGCTGCCTGAAGCCTCTGCGGGAACCGCCGCGATCTGCCAGTAGTCGCGGATCGCGGTTTCGCCGCGCCACCAGCGGCCGAGGCGGCGGGCCGGGCCTTCGTCCGCAACGGTTTTCCAGGGCCGGCGGCGCCATTCGAACCGGCCCGGCATGGCATTGGGCGGCGCGGGGAGCGTGCCGGCGGACGGCACGCCGGGCACGGCTTCTCCCGGCGTCCCGACCGGCGCTTCTACCGGCAATTCGATGCGTTCGGGCGTTTCCAGCAGGCGCACCGGCAGAGGCGGGCCGACCAGGCGCTCCGGGGTCCGCCAGGCAGTCCAGTCGAGCGTCGGATCGTCGGCCCGGAGATCGAGCGCCGGCGCATAGCGGGTCTGGGCTTCGGGCAGGGCGGTTTCGCAGGGCAGGGCGCGCAGGACCGCCGTGCGGCCCAGCCGGTTGGCCAGCCGGTCGATCAGCGCATCGACGGCGCCGCCGTCTGTCCGGCCCGGCAGCGCCGGTCGATGCTGCCTGTCTCCAGGTAATTGTTTGGTTGCGCTTTGCGCTATAACTTTCTGAAATACATCTTGTTCTATGGCAAAGGGCTCGACCGAAACGGCGCTTAGAACGACCGTCTCGATTCCCGGGTCCGGGTCCAGGCCTTCGAGCCGGGGCGCGAACAGGCGCGCCAGATGGGCCGGGTCGCGGGTCGGGCGGCTGACCCCGATGCGCGCGCTGTCCAGCGTATCGTCG
>FZLR01000106.1 GCA_900197615.1 Rhodospirillaceae bacterium Spongia-Bin9 | reverse complement strand
CCCAAGATCAAGGGCACGCACACCGCGATGAAGAGCGGCATGGTCGCGGCCGAGGCGATTTTCGAATCGCTTGCCGGCGACGACTCGGGCGCGGCGCTCGAGTCCTATCCCGAGGCGTTGCGGCGGAGCTGGGTCTGGCCGGAACTCAGATCGGTGCGCAATCTGCGTCCCGCCTTCCGCCACGGACTCTGGGCGGGTCTTGTCTATGCCGCGATCGACACTTTTCTCCTGCGCGGCCGGGCGCCATGGACGCTGCACCACGGTCGCGACCACCTGTCCCTCAAGCGGGTCTCCGACGCTCCCCGCATCGACTATCCCAGGCCCGACGGCGAGGTGAGCTTCGACAGGCTCTCCTCGGTGTTCATATCGAACACCAATCACGAGGAGGACCAGCCGGTCCATTTGCGTCTGAAAGACGACACCGTGCCGGTGGACGTCAACCTCGCGCTCTACGACGCGCCGGAACAGCGCTATTGCCCGGCCGGGGTCTATGAGATCGTCACCGAGGAGGGTTCCGGCCCGAGGCTGCAGATCAACGCGCAGAACTGCGTGCACTGCAAGACATGCGACATCAAGGATCCGCGTCAGAACATCGACTGGGTCGTTCCCGAGGGTGGCGGCGGGCCGAACTACCCCAATATGTAGCCGCCCAGACCCCGGAAATCGGGGATTGCGGGACTCGCGACCGCGTCTTTCTCATGTATCAGCTGGTAGCGCTCTACGACCTGATCGGGAAGGTCCGGGAGCGCTGGGAGCAGCGCATTTTCGGCTACACCCTTCCCCGGGCGGAGTTCGACGCATTGCTGTCCGGGGAAGTCTTCCCGGGGAAAATCTTGGCGCACCGAATGTGCAGCTTCTGGTGCGATGATTTCACATACCTCGATCGGAGCTCCGAGGGTCTGCGTAACCCTTGAAGGTTCCTTGATCCTTCGATCCATCCGATGAAACGGGCTTGGGTGCCCGTCATCGTGCCGGAACCCGTTGAATTCAATTTCCGGACCACGTCCGACTTTCCATGACCCCATCATTGGACTATTGGGCCTTCCCGGTGACCTACCAACCGCGGACGCCGCACTGTCGAAATCCTCTACTCACTATCTACGCGGGAGTTTCGGCACCCGCGACGGTCCGGTCCGGCGAGGGTCGGCTTAACCTGGCGAAATTGCTCGGTTCGTCTTTTCACCCACAGAAACAGGCGCGAAGCCCCCGTCAACATGCCGTAAGCGGTCGGAATCAAACTCACGTCTGCAATCGACCCAGTTTGCTCCACCGTGCGATAATTCGATCATCACGTTGTTATTCGGCACCCAAGATTTACCCCACAGAATCGAGTGATATCGACGGGTTCGCGCGCCGATCGGCGTCGAACCCTTCCGCTGAACGACAAACTAAACCGACATCCGAGTGAATCGGCACGGCAGGATACCGAGATCCCGGTTCAGGTCTCCATCGGCCGGATGCCGAGGCGGGCGAACAGGGCAGCGTCGCGGTCCGGGGCCGGGTTGGGCGTTGTCAGCAACTCGGGCCCGACGAAAACCGAGTTGGCGCCGGCGAGAAAGGCCAGCGCCTGCATTTCGTCGGACATTTGCTCCCGTCCCGCCGAGAGCCGGACCACCGAGCGCGGCATCGTGATCCGCGCCGCCGCCACCGTACGGACGAACTCGAACGGGTCGAGCGCCTCCACGCCATCGAGCGGGGTGCCCTCGACCTGCACCAGCATGTTGATCGGCACGCTCTCCGGATGGCTCGGCAAACTCGCCAGCGTCGCGATCATGTCGGCGCGGTCGCGCCGGGATTCGCCCATGCCGACGATGCCGCCGCAGCAGACCCGGATGCCGGCGTCCCGGACGTGCGCCAGGGTCTCCAGCCGGTCCCGGTAGGTCCGTGTCGTAATTATCCGGCCGTAGAACGTTTCCGACGTGTCCAGATTGTGGTTGTAGTAGTCGAGGCCGGCGTCTGCGAGCCGGGTCGCCTGGGGCCGGCTCAGCATGCCGAGGGTGGCGCAGGTCTCCAGGCCCAGCGCCTTGACACCGGCGACCATGGGAACGACTGCGTCCAGGTCCCGGTCTTTCGGGCTGCGCCAAGCGGCGCCCATGCAATAGCGGGTTGCGCCTGCGTCGCGGGCGCGCCGGGCCTCGGCCAGCACCGCGTCGAGCGGCATCGGGCTGTCCGCAACGACGCCGGTGTCGTAACGCGCGCTTTGGGGGCAGTAGGCGCAGTCTTCCGGGCAGCCGCCGGTCTTGATGCTCAGCAGGGTCGACATCTGCACCCGGTTGGCGTCGAAGTGGCGGCGGTGCACGGTTTGGGCCCGGAACATGAGATCGGCGAAGGGCAGCGCGAGCAGCGCTTCGATTTCGCATGCAGACCAGTCGTGCCGGAGGTCCGGTCGAGCTGTCCCGCCTGAGGCAGTCCCGGCCAAGGCTGCTTCAACATTCGCCGTCTTGTCGACGGTTTCCGGGCCCTTGTCCAAATTCGCCTCCCGCGATTGCCGTTGGCGGTACTACGAGAGCCTCTGCCGAATCGCGTCCAGCATCGAGGCTCTTTCCTGTCGCGCCGCGAGCGCCGTCTCCATGTCGACCTGCAAGAAGCGCGTATCCGTATGCGGCTGTAGCTGTCCTATTAGGTCCATGTCCGCAGAAATGACGGTTCCGATCATGAAATAGCCGCCGCCGGAGACCGCGTCGCGATGCAGGACGATCGGCTCTGTCCCGCCGGGAACCTGGATGGACCCGTAGGGATAGCAAGCGTCCGTGATGTTCGAGGGGTCCGAGCCGGCGCCGAACGGCGGCTCGCGGTCGACGAACTCCAAGGGCCGTCCGCCCTGGAAACGATAGCCCATGCGGTCGGCCTCGGACGCGACCTTCCAGGTGTCCTCGAAGAATTGCCCGCCGGCCTCTTCCGTTATGCGGTGCCAGTACAGCCCTGTAACCACGCGCAATTCGCAGGGACTTCCCGAATTGCGGCGCATTTTCTCCGATACTGTCCTGCCTTCGGCGACCGAGACGTCCGCGCGCCCGACCGGCAACCGGTCTCCCGACTGGATCGCCCGGCCCTCGAAGCCGCCCAGCGCGCCGATGGCGTAGGTCGACCGGCTGCCGAGCGCCGGCGGCGTGTCGATGCCCCCGGCCACCGCGATACAGGACCGGGCGCCGTCGCGGATATAGTCGAACGAGAGGACCTGTCCGGCCCGTATCCTGAACGACGTCCAGGTTTCCCTGGTCTCGCCGTCGACCTTCGGCGGCAGCTCCGCCCCCGTGACCGCGACCACGGCATCCTCGGAGAAGGCCAGCTCCGGCCCCAGGAAGACCGCCTCGAGGCAGGCGGCGTCCTCCGGGTTTCCGACGAGCAGGTTGGCGGCGCGCAACGCGTAGCGATCCATGGCGCCACCGATCGGAATGCCGAGATGGTAGTATCCGGGACGGCCGAGATCCTGGACCGTCGTGGAGAGGCCGGCAGAAAGGACGTCAATCGGCATAAAGCGTTTCCTCAAGCCTGGCGTTGGTTCCGTCGATGTCCCGGTTGAAGTCCTCGAGCGAGAACACGACGTCGCGGATGCGCGGCGTGTACCTGCCGGCTTGAACGTCGGCCGTGCATCCATCGTATTCATCACGGTCGATCTGCCTCCACTTCACGATGTCCCCCGGCCGGAAGAACACCATGAACTCCCTGAGGTAGCTGGTCTCCTGATCGGGATCGTAGATCGGCATCGGCGTGATTCCGAACATCTGGTAGCCGCCAGCGCCGCGCACGGAGTAGATGCAGGAAAAGCAGCCGCCATATCCGACGGTCAGTCTCGGCGTGTCGGTGCGCGGACGCAGGTATTTCGGAACCTGGATCTGCCGCGCCCGATCGACCATCTGGTAGAGGAACGGCAGGCCGGAGACGAAGCCCACCATCGACACGAACCAGGGCGCGCCCGAGTGGGCGGCGATGAAGTCGTCGACCGACGAATACCCGTTGATCCGGGCGGCGAACTCGATATCGGTCGACTCCGGATCCTGATGGCGCTCGCGAAACCGCATGAGCGTCTCGTGGGTCCACGGATCGCGGTAGTAGACGGGGATCTCGACAATGCGCGTATCGAGCGTCGCCTCGGCCCGGTCCGCAATGTCCTCCAGGCGGCGGAGTTCCGTCAGCAGGTCGTCGGGACGGATGACGTCGGGATCGAACTTGATCTGGAAAGAGGCGTTTGCCGGGCAGATTTCGGTGACACCCGAAATCTCCGCGTCCCGCACCGCGTTGGTCATCGACAGTGCCTTGAAGAAGGCCTCCAGAGACATTTCTTCGCTGACCTCGACAAAGACATGTTCGTCCCCTCCGAAGCTGTATCGAGAGCTCATGACCCGTTACCTGCCTGTTCGTGGAGCGTTTCGGCGTTTGCATCGAGCCAGGTCTCGAGCCAGTTCGTGTGAACCTGGCCTGTTCGGACCGGCTCGGCGTCCGCGAGCGCCAGGAAGAGCGGCGCCGTCGTCTTGAGGCCGCCGATTCGAAGCTCCCCCAGCGCCTGCTTCAGACGTTCGATCGCCTTCGGCCGCGTTTCGGCCCAGACGATCAGTTTGCCGAGCAGGGAGTCATAGAACGGCGGAACCGTGTAGCCCTGGTAGAGCATGTGATCGAAGCGGACGCCCGGCCCGCCGGGTATCTGCAACTCGCCCACGACACCGGGATACGGCATGAACCGGTTGGCAGGATCCTCCGCATTGATGCGCACTTCGATGGCATGGCCGCGAGTGTCGATTTCTTCCTGGCCGATCGACAGCGGTTCGCCGCCGCCGATGTGGATGGTTTCGGCGACCAGGTCGATCCCGGTTATGCATTCGGTGATCGGATGCTCGACCTGGATCCGCGTGTTCATTTCGATGAAGTAGAATTCGCGGCTTCGCTCGTCATAGAGATATTCGACGGTGCCGGCGCCGCGATAGCCGACGGACGCTGCAAGAGCGACTGCGGACCTGCAAAGTTCCTGCCGGATATCCTCGTCAAGCGCCGGGGACGGTGCCTCTTCCCACAGCTTCTGCCGGCGCCGCTGCAGCGAGCATTCGCGCTCGAAGCAATGGACGAAATTCTCGCCGTCGCCGAGGATCTGCACCTCGATGTGGCGGGCTTCCCCGATCGCCCTTTCCAGATAGAGCCCGCCGTCGCCGAACGCGGCTTTGGCCTCGGCCGCAGCTTCGGCTGCAATTGCCGGAAACTCGCCGGCGTTCCCGGCAATCCGGATGCCCCGCCCCCCGCCGCCGGCCGCCGCCTTGATCATGACCGGAAATCCGACCTGCTCGGCCATTGCGGCCGCATCCTGCGCATTGCCGACCCGCCCGCAGCTTCCCGGCACGGTCGGCACGCCGGCCTCTCGGGCAATCTGCCGCGCGGAAGCCTTGTCGCCCATTTGCCGGATGACGTCGCCCGACGGGCCGACAAAGGCCAGGCCGTCCGCACCGACCGCATCGGCGAATTCGGCGTTCTCCGCCAGGAAACCGTATCCGGGATGTATCGCGTCGGCGCCGGTTTTCCTTGCCGCTTCCAGCACCGCTTCGATGTTGAGATAGGATCTGATTGCGGGACCGGGGCCGATTTCGACCGCATCGTCCGCCATCCGGACGGCGAGCGAATCCGCGTCCGCGTCGCTATGCACCTGTACGGTCGCGATGCCGAGTTCCCGCGCCGCCCTGATGATCCGGACCGCGATTTCGCCCCGGTTCGCGATCAGGAGTCTTTCGATGGCCAACTGATCTCTACCGGTTATCGATCACGGCCAGGACCTGGCCGGCCTTGATCGGCGCCTCGTTGTCGACCAGGAACTCGCCCAGGGTCCCCTCATGCTCGCAGACCACATGATGGAAGGACTTCATCACCTCGATGAGGCCGAGCACGTCGCCCACGGACACGCTGTCCCCCGGATCCTTGTAGTTTGGCTGATCGGGAGCCGGCTTCCGGTAGAAGGTTCCGGGCAACATGGCCCTGACTTCGTGCCGGCCCGGCGAGTCCGCCTGAGCAGGGCCCGTTTTCTCGTTCATCGGCTCTTCTCGATATATTCTGCAAGGACAGCGCGAACGGCCTTGCCGACGGCAACCACGTTGGGCGTGTCGGAATGGATGCAGACCGTCTCGGCGCGCACCGGAATCACCCTTCCGTTGACGCTGACGACGGTCCCGTCCCGGACCGCGCGCAACGCCTGCTCGGCGACGGCGTTCGGATCCCGCTCGTCATGGTGTCTGGTGATCAGGAGGCCGCCCTCGTCGTCGTAGTCGAGGTCGGCAAAGAACTCGGCCCGGAACTCCAGCCCCCGCCCGGTGTAGACTTCCTCGTGCAGCGTCCCGCTCATGCCGAATATCGGCACGCCGAACGGTTCCGCCGCGTCGCAGATGGCATGGGCGATGTGTTCCTGCCGGGCGGCCATTCCGTACAGCGCGCCGTGCGGCTTGAGATGGTTGAGCTCGATACCGGCGACTTCGAGGAACCCGTTCAGCGCGCCGATCTGGTAGATCACGATGTTCGCCATCTCCTCCCGGTCGATCTTCATCTCGCGGCGCCCGAAACCGGCGAGATCCGGCAGGGAGAAATGACATCCGACCTTGACGCCGGAACGCTTTGCAAGCGCCACGGTCCGGCGCATGTGGTTCGGGTCCGACCCGTGGAAACCGCAGGCGACGTTGGCTTCTGTGATGTAGGGCATGATCGCCTCGTCATCGCCCATCCGGTACAGGCTGAAGCTCTCGCCCATGTCGCAGTTAATGGTGATTCCCAAGTCCCGGCCTCCTCAGTCTTTGAACGACGCAAGGTAGCGAAGCCGGATCTGGTCGGCGATCACGGCGAGGATCAGCAGCGCCCCGAGCACGACGATCTGCAGATACGACTCGATCCGCGCGAGGTTCATCCCGTTCTGGACCAGACCGATGAACAGGGCGCCGAGGATCACGTTCTCGAGCCGCCCGACACCGCCGCGCAGGCTCACGCCGGCGATCACGCAGGCGGCAATCGACAGGAGCGGCATCGTCGCGCCGATATTCGCTTCCCCGGTGTCGAGCCGCGCCGTGAGCAGCATGCCGGCGAACGCCGCAAGCGCTGCGCAAAGGACATAGGTCCGGAACAGCACCGACCGGGTGCCGATGCCGGAAAGCCGCGCCGCCTTGATGTTGCCGCCGACCGCATAGACGTAGCGCCCGAACGGCGTCCGGTAGAGCACGACATGCAGGATCGCCGCGACGACCACGGCTGCATAAATCGGCAACGGGATACCGGCCAACGTCCCGAAGCCGAACAGGTCGCCGAACTCCCTGGGCATGCCGTAAACCGGGACGCCGCCGGTCAGGTACAGGGCAATGCCGAAGCCGACCGACGCCATCCCCAGCGACATCATGAACGGCGAAACGTTGAAGAAGGCGACGCCGATGCCGTTGCAAACGCCGATCGCCGTCCCCGCACCGATTCCGGCCAGGAAACCGACCGCCATGGCCAGCCAGACTGCCTCCGGCACCGCTGCGTGAACGCTCGCCATGGCCAGGGCGCCGACCACGGAGGTCAGGGCCAGGATCGTACCGACGGAAAGATCGAAGCCGCCCGTCACGAGTGCGAGCATCTGCCCGAGCGAGACGATGGTCAGATAGACCGACTGCCGCAACACGTTCATGATGTTTCGGCCGGTCAGGAAATTGTCCGACATCGCCGCGAAGATCACGATGGCAATGGCAAGCAGAAACGGGAGAATTCCAAGTTTTACGAACAATTTCTTCGGCAGGCCGAAAATGCCGGAATAGGGCCGCGCCGTCGTATCTGTCCGGATTGCCATTACGCGGCCTCCCTCTCGAAGAAGGAGGCGAGGACATTTTCTTCGTTGATCTGGTCGCCCGCCAGCTCGACCTGGATCGAGCCGCCGAAGAACACGTAGACGCGGCTGCTGAGATTCAGGATCTCGGGCAGATCGGAGGAGATCAGCAGGACGGCTGCACCGATTTCGCAAAGTTCTGCGATGAACTCGTAGATTGCGCTTCTGGTCCCGACGTCGACGCCGACCGTCGGCTCGTCGAAGATTAACAGGTCGAAGCGGCTCGTCAGGCTCCGGGCCAGCATCAGCTTCTGCTGGTTCCCGCCGGAGAACTGTTCGGTGGTCCGGTCGAGCCGCGGCGGGGCCAGTTTCAGGCGCTCGGCAAGGGCGCCGGCAATCTTCCTTTCCCGCCTGCCGTCGACGATCCAGCCATTCGAGAAGGGTCGCATGCCGACCGCCGCCAGGCTCATATTCTCGAAGGCCGGCCGCATCATCATCAGCCCGTCGTCCCGCCGGTCGGGCGGCAGGTAGAGAAGTCCGCGGTCGAGCATGGTCCGGGGGGTGGGCTTCGGGATTCGTTCGCCCTTGAAGGTTACCGTTCCCCGGCGAAGTCCGACGGCGCCGAAGCAGGCTTTGCCGAACCTGGACTTTCCCGATCCGATCAGTCCCGCAAGGCCGACGATCTCACCCTTGCGCACGGTTGCGGAAACGCCGTTGAGCGACCCGTCGTCCGTGTGCAGATTCCTGACCTCCAGAACCGTATCGCCGGGCTCAGAGGAAACCTTCGGAAACACTTCTCCGACAACCCGGCCCGTCATCAGGCGCACCAGCTCGTCTTCCGAGGTGGACTTTGCGTCCACCGTGTCGACGAACCGGCCGTCGCGCAGGATCGTCACCCGGTCCCCGATCTCCCGTATTTCCGCGATCCGGTGCGTAATGTAGACGATCCCGACGTCCTGCTTCCGGAGCCTTCGGAGCAAGGCGAAAAGATGGTCGGTCTCGTGAACGGTCAGCGACGCGGTAGGTTCGTCCAGAATCAGCACCGAAAGATCGGACCTGAAGGCCTTGGCGATCTCAACCATTTGCTGTTCGGCGCGGGACAGCCGGTCGATACGTTCGGTCGGGTCCAGGCGAAAGTCCAGATCGTCCAGAACGGCCCGGGCCTTCATTGTCTGCGCCCCGGAATGCAGGAATCCCCGGCGGCGTTCCTCCGCACCCAGGAACATGTTTTCCGCGACGGACATTTGCGGAATCAGCGAGAATTCCTGGAAGACCGCGCTGATCCCCAGGTTCCGGGCCGCGTGAACGTTGTCGAATTCGACGGCCTTGCCCCTGAACAGGATCTGTCCGGAGGTCGGCATGGTGGCGCCGGCGAGCATCGAAATCAGTGTCGACTTGCCGGCGCCGTTTTCTCCGAAGAGAACGTGAACCTCACCGGCGCGCAGGGAAAAATCCACGTTGTCGAGCGCGCGAATACCCGGATAGTCGCGGGTCAGGGCGACCGTCTGAACGAGAGGGCACGGATAGCCGTGGTCTTCCGTGCCCTCCCCTGCCCGATGCTGCGAAGCCTTTCCGGCCTGCCGGGACATGCCCCTCGACCCGGGCTACTCGACCCGGAATACGGGCTTGAAGCCGGCCGGCGCCAGGGTCGACTTCGGATCGAAGTCCCTCAGGTTTTTCCGGGTCACGACGTAGATCGCCGGGCCGACATGCTTCTGATAGGGCTTGCCTTCCAGGATCCGGACCGCCTGGTCGATCGCCACCCGCCCCTGAATGACGGGAGAATCCGTCGGGGCGGCCTCGATCTGCCCGCGGCGCAGCCCGCGGTCGACACCCGGCGTGAAGTAATAGGATGCGATCCTGATCCTGTCGGCCAATCCGCGGGCACGCAGGATCGGGATGGCCGCCTCCGCCGTCACCGCCGTTCCGACGATGTAGCTCAGGTCCGGGTGGGCCTCGAGCGTGTCTTCGACGAGCTTGGCCTGTGCTTCCTTGCCAGTGTCGCCATATTTGGTGGCGGCAAGCTCGATCGCGCTGCCTTTGATCGCCCCGACGAACCCCTTGTTGCCGGCTTCGACCCAACCCGCGCCGGCCGGGCCCGGGAACCAGGCGACCTTGACGGTCTTCGACCCCGCAGGATGGGATTTGGCGAGGAACTCGCCGGTCTTGGCGCCCATCTCACCGAACGAGACCAGCGATTTTGCCGACAGATCCTGCGAGGACATCCCGTTGATCACATCGATGACAGGGATGCCCTTCTTGCGGATTTCCTTGACCAGATTGTTCAGCCCGTCGAAGGAGATCGCGCCGATGACCACCGCATTGGCACCTGCGGCGACACAATCCTCGATCTGGGAAATCTGCTTGTTGAGTTCGGTGTATCCGCCGGCTTCAACGAGTTGCATCCTGACGCCGAGGCGCCGGGCCTCATCGGCCACGCCGTAGTCGACGCCCAACCAGTAGGCATCCTTCATGTGCGGAAAGGAAACGCAGATTTCCCAGGGCTTCGAGGCCTTCTCAAGCGGCCGATAGTCCATCGACTTGCGCGGACTCGCCATGTTGAACGGCGGATCCCAGACCTGAACCGGATAGGGATACCACTTGTCGGCAAATGACGCCGATGCCGTAGCCGCTGCCATCGCCGCACATGCCGCGATACCAATGATAATGGTCTTCATCGCTCGACCTCCCGATGTGTCAGTCCGGCAAACGACCGAACGCCTGGAAACGCCGACGTTTCGCAGGCCGATCCCCGACCGGACGCTTCAAGCCGCGAATTTCTTGTTTAGGTTAGGAAGGATGTCGCGATATTGTAAAATATGATTTTAAGGGTATATATTTCAAAAAATCAGATGGGGTGTTCAGATGAAAGCGTGTCGATGCCGATCCATTCGTACGGTCCCAGTGGCCGTCGACACTGGCTATTATTTGGCGGTTTTATGGGCACAGGAACCAGCCATCGAACGATATGACCGGTACCCAAAGCCTGACCGGCCGTCAATTCAAGGCTCTTGGGCAAAATCCGAAATGCCAATACCATTTATCTGTTTTTCAGATAGATATCGCCGATGACCTCTGGAATGTCGTGGAACGCGCCTGAGGCAACGCCGCCGAAACCCTTCCGGACGCTTCTTGCAGGCGACCGGCATTGACCGCCGACCGATCACTGCTTACGCCTGAAGAGACCAGGATGGACTGCACTACTCTTGCAGCTGATGGAGTTTCCTGAGCAAGTGGAACCCACCCTTCGCCAGTTCCGCTACTTCATCGCAGCGGCGAACGCCGGTCAGATTTCTCAGGCTGCGATTGACATAAACGTCTCTCAGTCTGCAATCACGAATGCGATCAAATCTTTGGAAGAAATGATCGGCTCCGCTCTGTTCGAACGTCACGCAAATGGAGTATCCCTGACTTATGAAGGGAATCTGTTTCTCGACCATGCACGGCATGTTGTGGCTTCGGTCGAAGAGGCTATACGCCTGCCGAGACGCATTCGGGAAGACGTCAGGGGCTCCCTGAATCTGGCGGTCAGCTATACTGTAGCGGGCTACTTCATTCCCACTCACCTCGCTCGATTTTCCCGGGCTTTTCCGAACGTCAAGGTCAACATGGTCGAATCCGATAGAGGCCCCATCGAAGAGGGCCTCATCACCGGCGGGTTCGATCTGGCCGTCATGCTGACGTCGAACATAGCGAATCACGAGGAACTATCGCACGAAACACTCCTGCGATCCCGAAGGCGCCTCTGGCTTAGCGCCAACCACCGGTTCCTGCAGCAGCCGTCTGCAAGTCTGCAGGAGATTTCCGCTGAGCCGTACATCATGCTGACGGTCGACGAGGCGAGCAACACCGCTCAGAGGTATTGGAAAAAGACGCCATATCGGCCCAACACGATTTTTCGCACTTCGTCGGTCGAAGCTGTCCGGAGCATGGTTGCCATCGGGATGGGTGTCGCGATCCTGTCGGACATGGTCTATCGACCATGGTCGCTCGAGGGTCGTCGTGTCGAAGTAATGCCGGTCTCCGAACCTGTTCCGACCATGGATGTCGGATTTGCCTGGTCAATTGGCACGGAACTCAACGAAGCAGCCAAAGCGTTCGTGGAGTTCCTGCATCTGGCCATGGGCGTTGACCAGCACTAGACAGTTTCAGGAAGAGACAACGAAATCCTGCTTCGACAATCGCTTGAGTTCCAACACGGCTGTGCCCGAATGAATGGACATTACGCAAAATCCGGCGACCCGGCTGAAGGATGGTCGGATGCACGATCTCCGGGGTAATCATGTAAGGATCCGCGATTCGATGCCGCATGAGCCCGCTCGACCCGGCGGAATTCCTGGATTCTTCGCTCTATCCGCGAAATCGGGCGCGGGCGCCAGTCATCGTGCCGGAAGCGGATGAATCCGAGCTCCTGACTGCTGCTGGCTTTCCATGACCATATCACCATCGAATTGTTGATATTCCCCGGCGACCCCCTGTCGTGGAGCCAATTGCGCCGCGACGCACAACTCAGGAATTACGGCACAGGTTCCGCAGCCGAACCCCGATCGCCGCGAGCGCGTCCTGCGCCAGTCGATCGGGATGGAGCAGCACATGAAGCTCTCCGGGCACCGGCCCTGCGGAAACCGCGGCCGGCTCCACATCGCAGACGCAGCGCATTACTGGAATTATTCCCGGCCGAATCAGACCCACCCGATCGCGCACCGTCCAAATGCTTCGAATTTTCCTCACGTCGCCCTGTGCGAGAAAGTACTGCCCTATGCTTCTCAAACGTGTTTATGCCGCTTACGTCAGAATCGACGATCCGGGCCGGTGCCGCCCACGCAACCCGGCGGAAAATCTATATATTTCGTTCCAATTGCCGAAATCGGCGCGGCCGCCCGTCATCATTCCGCAAGCGGTTGCAATCAAACTCCAGGCCGCGCTTGCCCCTTCCTGGCCCGATCGACCGGGCTCATCGTTTCGCGATGCCCGGACCTGTAC
>FZLR01000082.1 GCA_900197615.1 Rhodospirillaceae bacterium Spongia-Bin9 | reverse complement strand
TGATAGATGTCGGCGCCGACCTGCATCACCGGCGTCCGCCGGTAGCCGCCGGAAAGCGGCATCAGGTCCGGCTTCGGCATGATCATCGGGATCTGGACCGACCGCCAAGCCAGACCTTTGAAGCCGAAAATCGCGCGGATTTTGTGCGCGAACGGCGAGCCGTCGTAATGATGCAGGATCAAATCGGCCATCGGCGAAACTCCTTTTGCGGCGGACCGGGGTACCGGGCGCGCCGGCCTAGCGGTTCCTGAATTTGGGCTCGCGCTTTTCGATGAAGGCGGCCATGCCTTCGGCCCGGTCATCGGTCGCGAAAGCGGCATGGAACATGCGGCGCTCGAACAGCACGCCCTCGCGCAGCGGCGTCTCGTAGGCGCGGTCGATCGCCTCGATGGTCATGTAGACCGACGGGCGCGACTGCTTCGCGATGACCTCGGCGGTCCGGACCGCTTCGTCGACCAGCTCGTCGAGCGGCACGATGCGGCTGACCAGCCCGGAGCGCTCGGCCTCCTCGGCGTCCATCATCCGGCCGGTCAGCGACATTTCCATCGCCTTGGATTTGCCGACGAATTTGGTCAGCCGCTGGGTGCCGCCGGCGCCGGGCAGGACGCCGAGGTTGATCTCCGGCTGGCCGAAGCGCGCATTTTCCGCCGCCAGGATGAAATCGCACATCATGGCGACCTCGCAGCCGCCGCCGAGCGCATAGCCCGCGACCGCGGCGATCACCGGCTTGCGGATCGTCGTGACGACCTCCCAGCCATTGGTGATGAAATCCTCCAGATAGACGTCCTGGAACGTCTTCGCCTGCATTTCCTTGATATCGGCGCCGGCGGCAAAGGCCTTTTCGTTGCCGGTCAGCACGATCGCGCCGATCGCGTCGTCGTCCTGCGCCCGGTTCAGCGCGTCGCCCAGTTCGGCGACCAGCGCGGAATTGAGCGCATTCAGAGCCTTCGGCCGGTTGAGCGTGATCAGCCCGACCGGGCCCCGGGTTTCGTAGATTATGTTCTCGTACGCCATTGTGCTGCTCCGCTATTGTCTCGGGCGCGCGCGACAGGCTTTGCGCTGTTTCCTCGCCGGATTTTGTCGGGGGTATATTTCGGATCGGCGAATGCCGCGCCCGTTGTGTTGCAAGGCTGTCCGCGCGGCGGCATTTCCGCCGTGCCGCTCGATACACGCCGAAAGGTCTAACCTAACGCTGACGGCGCGGACAATAGAAAGTCGAGCGATTGGACTGGACGATGCGCCGGATGCCGCCGGTTTCCCCGATCCGGCAGTCGCAGCCCGGGCAGGCCTCGCCCTCCCTGCCGTAAACGGCCCACTGGTGCTGGAAATAGCCCAGCTCGCCCGACGGCTGGACATAGTCGCGCAGGCTGGACCCGCCAGCCGCGATGGCCTTGTGCAGCACCTCCTTGATCGCCGCGACCAAAGCCTCGGCCTGCCGCGCCGAGACGTTGCGGGCCAGCCGCATCGGCGACAGGCCGGCAATGAACAGTGCCTCGCAGACGTAGATGTTACCCAGCCCGGACACCGTCTTCTGGTCGAGCAGCGCGGCTTTCAGCGGCGTCCGCCGGCCCTTGAGCCGTGCCGCCAGCGCCGGCCCGTTGAAGGCATTGCCGAGCGGCTCCGGGCCGGCCCCGGCGAACAGGCGGTGCCGGTCGACGGTGTCGACCCGGTCCAGCGCAACCAGGCCGAAGCGGCGCGGATCGTTGAGGCGGATCGTATCGCCGCGATCGGTCTTGAGCACGATATGGTCGTGGGGCAGCAGGTCGGGGTCGCCGCGGTCGATGTAGAGTCGGCCGGACATGCCGAGATGGAAGATCGCCAGATCGCCGCCGGCCAGTTCGATCAGGATGTACTTGGCGCGCCGCCGCACCGCCCGGACGGTCTTCCCGGTCAGCCTGGCCGAGAAATCCGGAGGAATCGGAATGCGCAAATCCGGACGCCGCGCCTCGGCACAGACCAGCACCGCCCCCTCCAGCACCGGCCGCAACCCGCGGACCACGGTTTCTACTTCGGGCAATTCGGGCATCGGAGCATTCCTATCCGGGAAAAATGCAGCCCGCGACGATGCCGCGCGCCGGCGAGCGCGCGAAACTGTGAACGGCGGTGCGTGGCGCTGCCTGCTGCATCGCGGCCCATAATTGCCATATCGAGTCGAGGAACGGACTTTCAGACGAGAACAACGTCATGCGCTCCTCTTCAACCCGATACGAACGAGATCCGGCGCGCCGGCTGGCGGCGCTGGGTCGTTTCGCTGCTGTCGCTCTGGCTGCTGCCCTGTTGGCTGGCTGCCAGAGCGTCGCACTGAACGCCGGCGACCGGTTCAACAGGACGGCCTCCGCCGACGGTGCGACGCACGCTGCGCCGGTCGCCGGCGACCGGTTCGACAGGACTGTCTCCACCGACAGTGCAAAGCGCGCCATCTACGGCGGCCTGGGCAACCAGCGGTAGCCGCGCCCGCCGGCTTCCCCGGCACGGGCGACGCCACTCACCCATCGGCCGCCCCGCCGGCCGGCGCCGGCGGGAGGCGCTCTTCCTCCACGGCGTGGCAGGCGACCGCGACACCGCCGGAATGTGCCTCGCGCAGCTCGGGGCGTTCGGTGCGGCAGCGCTTGTCGGCGTACGGGCAGCGCGGATGGAAGGCGCAGCCGCTCGGCGGGTCGATCGGGCTCGGCACCTCGCCGGCTACTGCCTCCCGGTCGCGCCCGGTCATGCCGAGATCGGGGATCGTCTCCAGCAGCAGGCGCGTGTAGGGATGCTGCGGCGCGGCGAACAGGGCGGCGGCGTCAGCGACTTCGACGAAGCGGCCCAGATACATGACCGCGATACGGTCCGACATATGGTTTACGACCGCGAGATCGTGGCTGATGAACAGGTAGGTCAGGCCGAGTTCGTCCTGCAGGTCGCGCATCAGGTTGAGGATCTGCGCCTGGACCGACACGTCGAGGGCCGAGGTCGGCTCGTCGCACAGGATCAGGTCCGGCTTGCTCGCCAGTGCCCGGGCGATGGAAATGCGCTGGCGCTGGCCGCCGGAGAATTCGTGCGGGAATTTCTCGCCGTCGGCGCCGGCGAGGCCGACCTGCTCGAGCAGTCCGTCGACCTGCCTGCCGGTTTCGCGCGCATCGCCGGCGATGCCGAAGGCCTTAATCGGCTCGGCGATGATGTCCCGCACCCGCCAGCGCGGATTGAGCGAGGCTTGCGGGTCCTGGAAAATCATGGTGAGGCGGCGGCGAATTGCGCGGGTCCGGTCTTTCGCCGCGGTCACGTCATGGCCGTCGATCGCCACCCGGCCGCGGGTCGGGCGGTAGAGGCCGGCGATCAGCCGCGCGACCGTGGACTTGCCGCAGCCCGATTCGCCGACCACCGACAGGGTGACGCCCTTGCCGATGGCGAAGCTCACCCCGTCCACCGCCTTCAGGACCTTCGGCTTGCGGCCCATCGCCCGTTCGGCAACCGGCACCGGCAGGCAGAAGTGGACCGCCAGGTTCTCGACCTGCAGGAGCGGCATTTCAGCCATCGGCCGCGGCCCCCGGCCCGGCCTCCTCGGGCCCGGTCGCCCCGGCTGTATCGGGCCAGCGCGGCGAATATTGCCAGCAGGCGGCGCTCGTGGTCCTGCCGCCCATCATCGTCGGGCGTTCGGCGCGGCACAGGTCGCGGACTTCCGGACAGCGCGGCGCGAAGGCGCAGCCGTCGGGCACGGCGCCGACCCGCGGCATGGCGCCCCTGATCTGGGGCAGCCGGCCGACCCGCTCGCCGATCGTCGGGATCGAGCCCATCAGGCCATGGGAATAGGGGTGGGAGGCATTGCGCACGACCTCGGCGACCGTGCCGTCCTCGATCACCCGTCCGGCATACATGACCGCGACCCGGTCGGCCGTCTCCGCGATCACGCCCATGTCGTGGGTGATCAGCATGACTGCGGTGCCGTGCTCCCGGCACAGCCGCTTGAGCACGCCGATGATCTGGGCCTGGATCGACACGTCGAGCGCGGTCGTCGGCTCGTCGGCGATGATGAGGCGCGGGTTGGCGCACAGCGCCAGCGCAATCACCACCCGCTGGCGCATACCGCCGCTGAATTCGTGCGGATAGGCGCCGAGGCGCGAAGCAGCCGCCGGGATGCCGACTTCGTCCAGCAATTCGCCCGCCCGCCTCTCTGCCGCGTCCGCGCCCATATCCATATGAGTGCGGATGGTCTCGGTAAGCTGGCGGCCGATGGTGTAGAGCGGGTTCAGGCTGGTCAGCGGATCCTGGAAGATCACGCCGATCCGGGCGCCGCGGATCCGGCGCAGGGCGTCGCCGGAGAGGCCGTCGATCCGCTCGCCTTCGAACCAGACCTCGCCGCCGTCGACCCGCGCCGGCGGCTCGAGCAGGCCGATGACGGCGAGCCCGGTGATCGATTTGCCGGCGCCGGATTCGCCGACCACGCCCAGCACCTCTCCTTCCTTCACATGCAAGTCGACGCCGTTGAGGATCGGCAGGAAGCCGCGTCGGGTCGGCAGCCCGACCTTCAGGTCGCGCACGTCGAGTAGAGGCCTGGCCGCGCCGCCGTTCATCAACGCAGCTTCGGGTTGAGGGCGTCGCGCAACCAGTCGCCCAGCAGGTTGACGGCGAGAACGAGCAAGACAAGCGCCAGCGCCGGGAACAGGGTGATCCACCACTGGCCGGAGAACAGGAACTCCTGCCCGACCCGGATCAGGGTACCGAGGGAGGGCTGGGTCGGCGGGATGCCGACGCCGAGGAAGGAGAGCGTCGCCTCGGTGATGATGGCGAGCGCCAGGTCGATCGTGCCGATCACCAGCACCGGCCCCATTGTGTTGGGCAGGACGTGGCGCAGCATGATGCGCCAGGAAGGGATGCCGATGACCCGCGCCGCGGCGACATAGTCCTTCGATTTCTCGACGAGCGTCGCCGAGCGCACGACCCTTGCATATTGCGGCCAGGCGGAAATGCCGATGGCGAAAATCAGGACGTAGATGGCGAAGGTGGCGTCGGTCTTGATGTCGGTGCCGGCGAAGATCGCCCGGGCGACGCCGTCGACCATCAGGGCGACCAGGATCGAGGGCAGGGTGAGCTGCACGTCGGCGGCGCGCATCACCGTGCTCTCGTACCAGCCGCCGAAATAGCCCGATGTCACGCCCAGGCCGACTCCGAGCACGACCGAGAAGATGACGGCGCTGAAGCCGACGATCAGAGACAGGCGGCTGCCGTAGAGGATGGTCGAGAAAATATCCCGGCCCTGATTGTCGGTGCCGAGGAGATAGCGCCACTCGCCGCCCTCGATCCAGGCCGGCGGCTTCTCGGCGTCGCCGAGGCTCAGGGTCGACGGGTCGAAGGGCGTGTGCGGCGCGATCCAGTCGGCGAAGGCCGCGCCGAAGAAATAGAGCAGGGTGACGATGGCCGCGGTGACGACGACCGGGTTACGCCGGAAACTGTAGGCGAGGTCGCTGTCGGCGCCTCGATAGAGTGCGCCCATCACGCGGCCGCCGCCGGAAAGCGGGCCGGCCGTCATGCCGTCCCCGTTCCGCGCTGGGCCGAGACGCGCAATCGCGGATCGACGGCGGCGTAGAGCAGGTCGACGATCAGGTTGATGGCGACGAAGGCGATGGCGGCGAGCAGCAGATAGGCGCCCATGATCGGCACGTCGGCAAATTCGACACCCTGGATGAACAGCAGGCCCATGCCCGGCCACTGGAACACGGTCTCGGTGATGATCGAAAAGGCGATCAGCGTGCCGATCTGCAGGCCGGCGATGGTGATGACCGGGACCATCGTGTTCTTCAGCGCATGGCCGAAATTCACGGCGCGGCGCGACAGGCCGCGGGCGCGGGCGAACTTGATATAGTCGGTGCGCAGCACCTCCAGCATTTCGGCGCGGACAAGGCGCAGGATGATGG
Source organism: Rhodospirillaceae bacterium Spongia-Bin9 (assembly GCA_900197615.1). Taxonomy (GTDB): domain Bacteria; phylum Pseudomonadota; class Alphaproteobacteria; order Bin65; family Bin65; genus Bin65. Next base: position 9,978 of record FZLR01000082.1, on the reverse strand, counting down.
TGAGCTGGAACAGGCCCAACGTGATCGCCGGCAGGATGATGGCGAGCCAGCCCGAGCCGGTGAGCAGGCCGCTGTCCCAAGTGCCGAGGCGCACCGTGTCGCCGCGGCCGAACGAGGGCAGCCATTCCAGCGTTACCGAGAAAATGTAGATCAGCAGGATACCGATCACGAAGGTCGGCAGGGAAACCCCGACCAGCGAGACGGTGAGCACGAACCTGCTGAGCCAGCTATCCCGCCGCAGCCCGGTATAGACTCCGAGGCCGATGCCGGCGGCCAGCGCGAAGATTGCCGAGACGAAGACCAGTTCCAGCGTTGCCGGCATGCGCTCCAGGATCAGGTCGGAGACCTTGCGCTGAAACTGGTAGGAGATGCCGAATTCGCCTTCCGCCGCGTTGGCGACGAAACGCACGAATTGTACGATTACCGAATCGTTCAGGCCGAGCCGCTCGCGCAATTCCTCGCGGTCTTCCAGCGTCGCTTCCTGCCCGACCATGTTGTTGATCGGGTCGCCGACGTAATTGAAGATCACGAACGACAGCAGCGCGACCACCAGCAGAACGCCGATGGCCTGGAAAATGCGGTTGACGAGATAGCTGAACATTATCGGTCAGGGTTCCGGCGGGCGGCTGCCGGAAGATAAGCCGCCGGCCTCCGGTCCCGCATCGTGCGGAGCCGGAAGCCGGCGGACGGAAATACCGGACCGGTTGCCCGCTACTTGCTCATCTTCGCCCAGCGGAAGTGCGGGGAGTCGTCGGCCCGGATCGGCAGGTCGAGTTTCTTCGACATGCCCCACACGATCACCTGGTGGTGCAGCGGGATATAGGCCGACGCCGCCTTCACGTGCTTCCACGCCTCGGCGATCATCGCGTCGCGCTTCTTGAGATCGACCGTGATCGGCATGGCGTCGGTCAGTTCGTCGACCCGCGCATTCTTGTAGCCCGTTGCGTTCCACGGCCCCTTCGAATGGTAGAGGTAGGTGAACACATAGTGGCTATCCAGCGTCGGCACGCCCCAGCCCAGCATGTAGAAATCGCTGACGCGCTTCTGGATCTTGGGGAAGTGCTTGGACTTCGGAATGGCGTCGAGATTGACCTTGACGCCGACCTTGCCGAGCATGCCGACGACCGCGATGCAGATCTTCTCGTCGTTGTTGTAGCGGTTGTTCGGGCAGTCCAGCCGGACGGTAAAGCCGTTCGGATAGCCCGCCTCGGCGAGCAGGGCCTTGGCCTTGGCCGGATCGTAGGACAGCCGCCCGTTCAGGGCTTTCGTATAGCCGTGGACGCCCGGCGAGGTGATGATGCCGGCCGGCACGGCCAATCCGCGCATCACGACCTTGCGGATCGCCGCGATGTCGATCGCCCGGTACATCGCTTCGCGCACCTTGGCGTCGGCGAACGGGTTCTTGCCCTTGACGTCGGAGGTCCGCAGCTCCTTCACGCCGGTGTCGAGGCCAAGGAAGATGGTCCGGATTTGCGGCGTCTGGACGATTTTCAGCTTGGCGTTTCGGCCGATGCGGTTCAGATCCTGGAACGGCGGATCGAGCACGAAATCGACCTGGCCGGAGAGCAGCGCGGCGACGCGGGTCGCCGCGTTCTTGATCGGCGTATAGACGATCTCGTCGACATTGCCGCCGGCGTCTTTCCAGCCCCACCAGGCCGGGTTGCGCACCAGGATCGTACGCACGCCAGGCTCGCGCAACTTCAGCATGTAGGGGCCGGTGCCGTTAGCATGGCGCGCGGCGTAACTCTCTTCCTTGTTCTTGAAGTCGAGCGGCTTCTCGACCTTGTGCTTCTTGGCCCAGGCCGCCGACATGATGCCGATCTGGGTCAGCTGGTTCGGCAGGATCGGGTTCGGCCCCTTGGTGATCAGCTGCACCGTGTGGCTGTCGACCTTCTTCACCTCGACGACGCTTTTGACATAATTCTTGAAGTCGGAGCTCGGCAGTTTGATGCGCTGCATGGTGAAGACGACGTCGTCGGCGCTGAAGGCCGAGCCGTCGTGGAATTTGACGCCCTTGCGCAGCTTGAATTCCCATACGTTCGGCTTGCCTGCGACCGTCGACCAACTCGTCGCGAGCGCCGGGATCAGCTTCATGCCGGGATCGCGGAACACCAGCGATTCGTAAATCTGCAGGGTCGCCGCGTTGGTCGGGCCCTCATTCTGCGAATGGGGATCCCGCGTCGGGGTGTCCCCTTGCCGCGCCCTTTGCAGGACTTTCTGGGGGGGCCCCGGCCCCGCGGGCACCGCGAGGGCGGCGGTGAGCGCCGCCGCTGTCATCAATCGATTCATCGTCACACCTCCTCCAGGGTATTGGCGTTGAACGGACTCGTTCGCCCGGCGGCCCGGCGCCCGTCCCGAGTCGGGCAGTCCGCCACGCCGCGTGCAGGGCGGCAGTCATAGTCGAACCGGGTGTGCGCGTCACGATGGAATCGGCGCGCAGGCTCTGCGGTCAACCGGTTGCTATCGGAGCGCGTCGGCGAAGGCGCGGATGTCGGCCAGCAGCAGGTCCGGCGCTTCCATGGCGGCGAAGTGGCCACCGCGCGGCATGTCGGTCCAGTGGACGACGTCGAACGACTTCTCGACATAGGGCCGAGGCGGGAAAGGGATGATCTCGCGCGGGAAGCTGGCGATGCCGGTCGGGACGGTCACGCGGCTATCCGGCGGCAAGAGCGAATCGCCGTCCTGCCCATAGCCGTAGTAGGTCCAGGAGGCGCTGCCGAAGGCGTCGTTGACGATATAGAGCATCAGGTTGGTGAGCAGCCGTTCGCGCCCGATGGCCCGGTCGAGACTTTCCTGCTGCCCGTCGATCCAGGTGCGGAATTTCTCGCCGATCCAGGCGGCGACGCCGACCGGGCTGTCCAGCATGGCGTAGGAGAGCGCTTCCGGCTTGGTCGCCTGGACGTGGAAATAGCCGCCCTCCTTCATGCGCCAGCGTTCGCCCTTGCGGCGCCAGGCGTGTTCTTCCTCCGTCTGCGGCGGGACCGGCTCGATGCCGCCGCCATCCCGTTCCCGCGACGGGCGGACGCCGAACATGTTGAGATGGACCGCGCCGCACCGGCCCGATTTTTCTCCGCCTGCATGGTCGTGGCCGATCCAGCCGCAAATAACGCTGCCCCAGTCGCCGCCCTGGGCGATATAGCCGTCGTAGCCCAGCACCCCGCCCATCAGCGCCGCGAGATGCCCGGCCATGCGGCGCGGGCCGATCGGCGCGGCCGGTTTTTCGGAAAAGGCGTAACCGGGCAACGACGGCGCCACCACATGGAAGGCCGGTGCCTTCGGCGCATCGTGGGCGGCGGGGTCGGTGAGTGGCCCGATCATCTCCTCGAATTCGATGAAAGAGCCCGGCCAGCCATGCACCAGCAGCAGGGGTCGGGCATCCGGCCGCGGCGAGCGGCAATGGACATAGTGCAATTCCAGCCCGTCCGCGTCCGCCTTGAAATGCGGCAGCGCGTTCAGCCGGGCCTCGACGGCGCGCCAATCGTATTCCTCCACCCAATAGCGGCAGAAATCGCGCAGCCAGTCCGGGTCGGGCCCCAGCGCCCAGCTGCTGTCGACCTTCTCTTCCGGCCAGGGGAATTCGCGCACCCGGCGGAGAATGCGGTCCAGCTTCGCTTGCGGCACACGGATGGTGAAGGGCGTCGGGTTCATGGGCAGTCTCGTCGCTGTCGGATCGGGGCCCGCAGGGCCGCGCGGCGAACCTATCGCGCCGCGGCCGCCGGCAACCAGCCTGAATTTACGGCGTTCGTCGCGATCCGCGCCGCAGGGAGCCCCCGGACCATGACATCGGCGGGGTATCGGGGTTAGCCTGCAGCCATGATTGTTTCCGCCTCCTACCGCACGGATATTCCGGCCTTCTACAGCGACTGGTTCCTGAACAGGGTCGCGGCCGGCGGGGCGCAGTTCCGCAATCCGTTCGGCGGCGGCACCGTCGCCGTTTCGCTGCGGCCCGGAGACGTCGACGGCATCGTGTTCTGGACGCGTAATTTTGCGCCGCTCATGGACCGGCTAACGCCTGTCGTCGACCGGGGCTGGCCCTTTGTCGTGCAGTTCACCGTCACCGGCTATCCGCGGCTTCTCGAGCCCTCGGTGATCCGCGCGGCCGACGCGGCGGCCCAGGTGGCGCAGATCGCCCGACGCTTCGGGGCGCGCGCCGCGGTCTGGCGCTACGATCCGATCCTGCTGAGTTCCGCCACCGATGCCGAATGGCACCGCGCGACCTTCGCCCGGCTCGCGGACCTGCTGCGCGGCCATGTGGACGAGACCGTCGTCTCCTTCGTCGAGCCCTACCGCAAGACACGGCGGAACCTGGACCGCCTGGCGCGGGATACCGGTCTTGAATGGCGCCTGCCGGAGGCGGAGGAAAAGGCCGCTCTCGTCCGCGACCTCGCCGCTATCGCCGGCGATTCCGGCATGGCGCTGACCCTGTGCACGCAGCCGGCGCTAGCGGAGACGGTGGCCGGGATCGCCGCCCCGGCGCGCTGTATCGATACCCGGCGGCTGGGCGATGTCGCCGGCCGACCCGTCGCCGCGCCCACCAGGGGGAACCGGCCCGGCTGCCTGTGCGCCCAATCCCGCGACATCGGCGCCTACGACACCTGCCCTCACGGCTGCGCCTACTGCTACGCCGTCGCCGACCGCGACCGGGCGAAGGCGGCGTATGCAGTGCATGATGACTGTGCTGTGATGCTGGGGGTGCGGTAGGAGAAGGCGTTGAACGACCCCTCTCCCGTCATTTCGACCGAAGCGGCGCAGCCGCGTAGCGGAGAAATCATTCTTGCGCGGCGAAAGGACCCGAGCGCCATAGCGAAATGGTATTTCCACTCCACGGCCCTGCGGGCCGTTCCGGTCGAGATGGCGATGTCGGGGGCGTATCCGGGCAGGCGTCGTCGACGCCTATCGCGCTAAGCCGCGTCGCTATCTTCCGCGCTCTCTACCGGTAGAGAGTCGTCGTCTTTGGGAGTTTCGGCACCGTCTCCGGGTTTCGGCGCGGCTTCTTCGGCGGGCTTGCGGGCGACGCCGACCAGGGCCGGGCGCAGCAGCCGGTCATGGATGACATAGCCGTCCTGCACAACCTGGGCGACTGCGCCGGGGGCGAGATCGCCGGTCGGCACCTCGAACATGGCCTGATGCCGATTGTGGTCGAAGCGCTCGCCGGCCTCAGGGGTCACCTTCTTCACGCCGTGCCGTTCCAGGGCCTGCAGCAATTCCTTCAGCGTCATGTCGACGCCGGTGCGCAGGTTGAACAGGTTCTCGTCGTCTTCGGGCGAGACTTCCGGCACTGCCTCCAGCGCGCGGCCGAGATTGTCGGCCACGGTCAGCACGTCCCGGGCCAGCGGCGTGGCGCCGTATTTCCGGCTCTCTGCGACGTCGCGGGAGGCCCGCTTGCGGGTGTTGTCGGCCTCGGCCATCGCGCGCAAGGCGCGGTCCCTCAGTTCGGCAATCTCCGTTTCCAGATCGACGATGCGCTGCTGCTCCCCGGTCAGCGCCGGGGCTTCCGGTTCGCCGGTGTCCGGGCTCTCGCCGGTCTCGGCAACATCGGCATTCGGGACTTCCGCTTCGGGAATATCGCGGTCGTTCGCCGCTTCGGGCGGAACGGCGGGATCTATGTCCGGCTTCGATTCCGCTCGCTGCAGTTCTTCCGCCTCAGCGGCCCTGCCGGCTGCGGGGTCGCCTGCCGGGGTTTCCTCGTCGGGTTCGGTCTTGCGCGGTTCGTCGGTCATATCGTGCAACTCATGGATCGCTGGCGCGCGGCGCCTTCGCCGGCCCCGTCGTCTGTCTAGCCGATTAGCCGGCCGACGACGGTCGCCGTATAATCCACCATCGGAATGATCCGGGCATAATTCATGCGTGTCGGTCCGATCACGCCGATTGCGCCGACGACCATCTCGTCCGCATTCTTGTACGGCGAGATGATCAGAGAGCAACCGGCGTTGCGGAACAGCTCGTTCTCCGCGCCGATGAAGATCCGGATTCCCTGGGCGTCGCTCGACAGGTCGAGCAGTCGCAGCAGGGTTTCCTTCCGCTCCAGCGTCGAGAACAGCCGCCGTACCCGCTCCAGATCGTCAATCGCGGTGACGTCTTCAAGAAGCTTGGACTGGCCCCGGACAATTAGCGCACCCTGGCCGGCCGCTGCGCCTTCCGTACCCGACCAGACCGCCAGGCCGCGCGCGACGAGATCGCCGGTGAGGGCGTCGAGCTGGGCCCGGTCGCGCGCCAGCTCCGAGGTCACCGCCCGCTGCGCCTCGGCCAGTGTCTTGCCGATCAGCCGGGCGGTCAGATAGTTCGACGCCTCGACCAGCGCGGAGGTCGGCATGCCGACCGGCACGTCGATGATCCGGTTCTCGATAACGCCGTTCTTCAGCACCATGACGACCAGCGCCCGGCCGGGCCCCAGGCTGACGAATTCGATATGCTGGAGCGCGCTTTCCGACTGCGGCGCGACGACCAGCCCGACCTGCTCGGACAGTCCTGCCAGCGATTGGCTCGCCTGGCGCAGCACCTGTTCCACGCTGCGGCCGTTGGCGGCGCACTGCGCCTCGATCCGCTCGCGCTCGTCCTCGCTCAGGCGGCCGACCTCGAGCAATCCGTCGACGAACATGCGCAGGCCGGCATCGGTCGGCAGGCGGCCGGCCGAGGTGTGCCGGGCATAGAGCAGGCCGGCATCCTCGAGATCCGCCATGACGTTGCGGATCGTCGCCGGCGACAGGCTGACATCGTCCATGCGCGACAGGGTGCGCGAGCCGATGGCCTCGCCGGAACTGACATAGGTCTCGACAATGTGGCGCAGAATATCGCGCGCCCGGTCGTTCAGCGCCTGCACCGGCGAGCGGCCGGCCGCCTCCGCGGGCGGCGGCGTGACGATGCTGCCTGTGTCCGGGGTTGTCATGGCGGTATCGCGGTCTCGTGTCGAACGGGAAGCGGCGCCGATCATTTAGGCGCTGGGAAAAATGCGGTCAATCCGGCGCGCCGCCGGGCTGTCCGTGTGCCTTGCAGCGTTGACATTGCCGGATCGGCGAACGGCGTCATATCGCGCTGGCAATGAAGGCGCAGAACTGAAGGCATACGAGATGGCACAACTGACGGTGCGGAATGTCAGCGGAGAAGCGGTCGGCGCACTCAAACAGAGGGCTGCGGCCAATGGGCGGTCAGCCGAAGCGGAGCACCGGGAAATCCTGCGGGCGGCGGTGCTCGGCGCGGAAACCGACTTTGCCGAGCGGGCTGCGTCGCTGCGCCGGCGGCTCCGTTCGTCGATCGACAGCAGCGACACGATCCGGGCGGACCGCGATCGAGACGACGCAGCGTGGCCGGGGCGAGGATTCCGGGCTAGATTGCCGGCTCCCGAACTCCCGTTGAAAGCGGCTTCATGAATCCCTCCGCCAGACCGTCCGGCCGTGCGCGCGACGCGATGCGCGCAGTGACCCTCGAACCGGGCTTCGCCGGCCATGCCGAAGGCTCCTGCCTCGTCCGGTTCGGCGAGACCCAGGTGCTGTGCGCGGCCTCTGTGATCGAACGGGTGCCGCCGTTCCTGCGCAAGACCGGACGCGGCTGGGTGACCGCCGAATACGGCATGCTGCCGCGCTCGACCCACACGCGCACCGACCGGGAGGCGGCGCGTGGCAAGCAGAGCGGGCGGACCCAGGAAATCCAGCGTCTGATCGGCCGCTCCTTGCGCGCGGTGACCGATCTGGAGGGCTTCGGCGAGCGCCAAATCACCGTGGATTGCGACGTGCTGAAGGCGGACGGCGGCACGCGGACGGCCGCCATCACCGGCGCATGGGTGGCTCTCTTTCAGGCTTTCCAGTGGCTGATCGGGCAGGGCGAGATCGACGCCAGCCCGCTGACCGGCCAGGTGGCGGCGGTCTCCTGCGGCCTCTACGGGGGCGAGACCGTGCTGGATCTGGACTATGCCGAGGACAGCAACTGCCAGGCCGACGCCAATTTCGTCCTGTCCGGCGACGGCGGCCTGATTGAGGTGCAGGCGACGGCGGAGGACAAGCCGTTCGGCGAGGACCGGTTCGCCGAGCTGCTGGCGCTGGCGAAGAAAGGCATCGGCGAGCTGTGCGCCCTGCAGCGCGCCGCTGTCGGATAGCCGCCGGCTCGCTGTCGCCGTGACGCCGCCCTCGCCCTTTCCGATCGCCGGCGGAATCGTCATCGCCAGCCACAATGCCGGCAAGGTGCGCGAGATCGGCGAACTGCTGGCGCCGGTGGGCGTGACGGCCGTTTCCGCTGCGGACCTCGGCCTGCCCGAGCCGGAGGAGACGGAGGACAGCTTCGCCGGCAACGCGCTTCTGAAGGCGCGGGCGGCTGCCGCGGCTTCCGGCCGGCCGGCGCTGGCGGACGATTCCGGCCTGACGGTGCGCGCGCTGGATGGCGAACCGGGCATCCATTCGGCGCGCTGGGCCGGGCCGGAGCGGGATTTCGCGCTGGCGATGGAACGGGTGAACCGGGCGCTCGGCGACGCCGCCGACCGGCGCGCCGCCTTTGTCTGCGCGCTGGCCGTGGCCCGGCCGGACGGCGCCGAGGCGGTGTTCGAAGGCACGGTATCCGGCCATCTGACCTGGCCGCCACGCGGCGACCGCGGCTTCGGTTACGACCCGATCTTCGTGCCGGACGGCCATGCGCCGACCTTCGGCGAAATGGCGCCGGACGCCAAACACGCGATGAGCCACCGGGCAAACGCCTTCGCGAAGCTGCTGTCCGCATGGCGCGCCGCCGAATGACGGCGCCTTTGCCGCCGCCGCAACAGCAACGAATCCCCCTCCCCATGAGGGAGAGGTTAGGGGAGGGGTCGGCGGCCACCGCGACCATGCCGGAATCCGGCGCTGCGGCAGCGTCTGCGGACCCCTCATTCCAATCCCCTCTTTCAAGGGGAGGGGGGGAGAAAGAGACCGGACCCGCCGATCTGGCGGTCTATATCCACTGGCCGTTTTGCCTGTCGAAATGCCCCTATTGCGACTTCAATTCCCACGTCCGGGAGAGCATCGACCCGGCAGCGTGGCAGGCCGCCTATCTGCGCCAGATACGGGCCTATGGAGAAAGGATCGGGCCGCGGCGGGTGACCAGCATCTTTTTCGGCGGAGGCACGCCCAGTCTGATGCCGCCGGAAACTGTGAGCGCGGTCATAGGAGAAGTAGCTGCGACATGGAGCCTAGAAGTCGATGCGGAAATCACCCTGGAGGCCAACCCGGCAGCCGTTGACCGGACGCGCTTCGCCGGGTTCGCCGCGGCCGGGGTCAACCGTGTCTCGATCGGCGTGCAGTCCTTCGACGAGCGGGCGCTGCAGTTTCTCGGCCGCGGTCATTCGGCCGGCGATGCCCGAACGGCAATCCGGCTGGCCGGGCGCTATTTCGACCGCTTCAGCTTCGACCTGATCTACGCGCTGCCGGAGCAGACGGACCGGGACTGGCGGGCGCAGCTCCGGGATGCGCTGGTCGAGGCCGGTGAGCACCTGTCGCTCTATCAACTGACCATCGAACCGGGCACGGCCTTCCACACGCAGTGGGTGCGCGGCGATCTTGAAACGCCCGACGAAGACGCGGCCGGCAATCTCTACGAGACCACGCAGGACGTCCTGGAGGCTGCCGGCCTCCCGGCTTACGAGATTTCCAACCATGCCCGGCCCGGCGACGAATCGCGCCACAACCTGACCTATTGGCGCTACGGCGACTATGCCGGGATCGGCCCCGGCGCCCACGGCCGGTTCGCGGTCAACGGCGGGCGCCACGCCACCCGGCACCACCGCGCGCCGGAAGTGTGGCTGGAGCGCGCGTCGCGGGCGGGCGATGCCATGGCAACGGAACAGGGCTCTACGGTCGTTTCCGATGCCGATGCCGTCGTCGAGGCGATCATGATGGGCCTGCGCACGGCCGAGGGCGTGCCCCTGGCCCGGCTCGACGGTTTGGGCGGCGCCCCGGAAGAAGTTCGCACCGCCCTCGACCGCGATTCGATTGCCCGTTGTATCCACCGCCGCCTGCTTGG
>FZLR01000314.1 GCA_900197615.1 Rhodospirillaceae bacterium Spongia-Bin9 | reverse complement strand
TGCTCCACCGTCCCGGGGCGGCAGTTCACCTCGACATGCGCCGTCATGTAGCGCTCGGCCAGGTCCGCCACCG
>FZLR01000043.1 GCA_900197615.1 Rhodospirillaceae bacterium Spongia-Bin9 | reverse complement strand
CAACGATCCCGATATCGTCCGCTACCGGACCCGCGAGCGCATCCGCCACGCCGTCGAGGAACTCGGCTATGTCCGCAACCGGGCCATGCGCAGCATGGTCGGCGGCGCCACCGGCTGCATCGGCCTGGTCATCCCGACCATCGACAACGCGATCTTCTCCGAGATGCTCCAGGCTTTCTCCTCCGCCCTGGCGACCCACGGCCGGACCATGCTGATCGCCGCCCACGGCTACGATCTGGCCCGGGAATCCGTGCTGGTCCATTCGCTCTCGGAGCAGCGGGTCGACGCGCTGGCGCTGATCGGGCTGGACCACCGGCCGGAAACCCTGGCGCAGATCGGGCGCCAGGGCATTCCCGCCGCGATGCTGTGGAACTACCGCCCCGGTGGAGACTGGCCGTGCATCGGCTTCGACAACGAGCTGGCCGGCCGGATGGCGGCGGAATATCTGTTGACCCTCGGCCACCGTGACATCCTGTTCGCGACCGGCGAGGAACGCTCCAACGACCGCGCCGCCGGCCGGCGCAAGGGCGCGCTGGACGCAGTGCGCAGCGCCGGGCTGCCGGTCCCCGATGCGCGGCACATCGCCTGCCCCTACGACATCCGGATGTCGAAAGAGCTGATTGTCCGCACCCTGCGAACCGGCGGGCGGCCGACCGCCGTTCTCGCCGGCAACGACGTGATCGCCCAAGGCGCGATGTTCGCCGCCGCGTCCCTCGGCATCAGCGTCCCCGACGATATCTCCGTCATCGGGATCGGCGATTTTCGCGGCTCCGACGCGTTCGAGCCGGGCCTGACCACCGTGCGAATTCCGGCGCGTAGGATCGGCCAGCTCGCCGCCGACGCCCTGGTCGAAATGATCGACTGGCCGGACGCGGACTTCCACCACGAGCACTGCTGCCCGCTGGAGCTGATCGTTCGCGGGACGTGCAACGCGCCCGGCCGGCTGCTACGGTCTGCGCCGGGAGGGAACGCATGAATACTCCGCGCGATACGCAAGCCGGGGCCGGCAACGGCGCTTCGACGCTCGACGCCATAGGCAACACGCCGATGGTGGAGCTGCGCAACCTGGACACGGGACCGTGCCGTCTGTTCGCCAAGATGGAGCTGTTCAACCCGGGCGGATCGATCAAGGACCGGATCGCGCTCGGCATGGTCGAGGCGGCCGAGCGCGACGGGCGCCTCGAACCGGGCGGCACCATCGTCGAGGCGACCTCCGGCAACACCGGCATCGGCCTCGCCCTGGTCGCCGCCCTCAAGGGCTACCGCATGATCCTGATCATCCCGGACAAGATGAGCCGGGAGAAAATCCAGCAATGCCGGGCCCTGGGCGCCGAGGTGATCGTCACCCGGACGGACGTGCCGCCCGGACATCCCCTGCAATACCAGACCATGGCCGCGGACATCGAGGCGCGCACGACCGGCGCGCTCTATATCCGCCAGCACTACAACCCGGATAACCCCGCCGTCCACGAGGTCACGACCGGCCCGGAGATCTGGAGCCAGATGGACGGCGACATCGACGCCATCGTCGGCGGCATCGGCACCGCCGGGACCATGACTGGGCTGGGCCGCTATTTCCGCAAGATTGCGCCGGACCTGAAGATGATCCTGGCCGACCCTGCCGGTTCGCTGCTCGCGCACTACGTCCAGACCGGCGAACTGACCGAGCCCGGCGCGTGGGTCGTGGAGGGAATCGGCGAAGACGAACTGCCGCCGGTCGGCGACATGTCCCTGATCGACGAAGCCATCGTCGTCAGCGACCGGGACAGCCTGGCCGCAGCGCGCGGCCTGCTGAAGACCGAGGGCATCATGGGCGGATCGTCCACCGGCACCATCGCCGCCGCTGCAGCCGAATGGTGCCGGAGGCAGACGGCGCCGAAACGGGTCGTCGCGATCATCCCGGATGGCGGCGACAAATATCTCTCCAAGATGTACGATGACCACTGGATGGCCGACCAGGGCTTCGTCGAGCGCGAGACCTATGGAGATCTGCGCGACCTGATCGCGCGCCGGCACGACGAGCATGAGGACATCACCGTCCCGCCCGACGCCACCCTGGCGATCGCGCTCGGCAAGATGCGGCTGTTCAATATCTCCCAGCTTCCCGTGGTTCAGGACGCGCGCATCATCGGCCTGATCGACGAATCCGACCTGTTGCAGCGGGTGCTCGCCAACGCCGATACGCAGGGCGCGTTCGGCGATCTGGTTGCGACGGCCATGACGGCGAAGCTCGAAACCCTGCCACCGGACGCCGGGCTGGACGCCGTCAAGGCCACCTTCGAAAAGGGCTTCGTCGCACTGATCCGGGACGAGAACCAGTATTGGGGGCTGGTGACCCGGACAGACCTGCTGAACTGGCTGCGCCGCAACCGGCCGGCGGCCTGACCCTGCATCGATGCCCCGGAAATCCGCGCGCAGTGGCGGTCGACGCGAGAAGAAGGTGCGGGTGAAGACGGCGCGCAACCGCCCCTCTTCCTCGACCCGCTGGCTGGATCGCCAGTTGAACGATCCCTATGTCGCCGAAGCCCGGCGGCTGGGCTACCGCTCCCGCGCAGCCTTCAAGCTGATCGAGATAGACGACCGGCTGCGGCTGCTCCGGCCGGGGCAGACCGTGGTCGACCTCGGCGCCGCGCCCGGCGGCTGGACCCAGGTGGCGCTGGAGCGGACCCGGGCGATGGAGACCGGCGGCCGGGCGATCGCGCTCGACCTTCTGGAAATCGACCCGATCCCCGGCGCGGAAATTCTGCAGGGCGATTTCCTCGATCCCGAGACAGTCGGATCGCTCGAACGGGCGGTCGGCGAGGCAGCCGTCGACCTTGTGCTAAGCGACCTGTCGCCCGCCACGACCGGCCACAAGGCGACCGACCATCTGAGGATCGTGGCGTTGGCCGAAGACGCGCTGGACTTCGCCGGGCGGGTGCTGAAACCCGGCGGCGCCTTCGTCGCCAAGGTTTTCCGCGGCGGCGCAGACGGCGACCTGCTGAAGCGTGTCCGGGCGCGCTTCGAGACCGTCCGCCATTTCAAACCGCCGGCGAGCCGCCCGGACTCGGCGGAAACCTACCTGATCGCCCGGGGCTTCCGGCCGCCGGCAGCCGGCTGAACCGCCGGCCGGCGCGGCCATCGCAGGTCAGTCGACCTTCGCGCCGGTGGCGCTGCTGATCATGGTCGCCGGATGGCCGGCGTCGCACAGCGATTTCAGGATGGCGTCGACATGATCCGCGTCGCGGGTTTCGACGACGATATCGAGCTCGGCCTGTTTCAACGGTACGTTGTGAAACAGGCGCTGGTGATAGACTTCGACGATGTTGCCGCCGGCTTCGCCGATCAGGCGGGCAACCGCGCCCAGCACGCCGGGCTGGTCCTGGATGTCGATGCGCAGCCGGACCAGCCGGCCCTCGCGCACAAGGCCGCGCATCAGGATGGCGGAGAGCGTGCGCGAATCGATATTGCCGCCGGAGACGACAACGCCGACATTGCGGCCGGCGAAGCGCGCGCGCTCCTGCAGGACCGCGGCCAGAGCCGCCGCACCCGCGCCCTCGACCACCGATTTCTCGATCTCCAGCAACATCAGAACAGCACTTTCGAGCGCCGCTTCGTCGACCAGCAGGATATCCGATACATGTTGCCGGACGATTTCCCGGGTGATCGCGCCGGGGCGTTTGACGGCGATGCCCTCGGCGATCGTCGTGCCGCCGGTCCGGATTTCCTCACCGGCCAGCGCCTGTTTCATCGCCGGATAGAGAGCCGCCTCGGCGCCGACGATCTCGATGCCGGGCTTCATGTCGTTCGCCATCAGCGCCATGCCGCCGATCAGGCCGCCGCCGCCGATCGGCACGACCAGAACGTCCAGAGCCGGCACATCTTCCAGCATTTCGAGCGCCGCGGTGCCCTGCCCGGCGACGATCGCCGGATCGTCGTAGGGATGGACGATGGTCAGGCCCTCGTGTTCCGCAATCCCGACGGCATGGTCGTAGCTCTCGGCCAGGTCGGCGCCGTGCAGGACGATCCGCGCGCCGAAATGCTCGGTCTGGCGGACCTTGTTGAACGGCGTTTGCGCCGGCATCACGATGGTTGCCGGAATGCCGAGGCGCCGGGCATGGTAGGCGACGCCCTGGGCATGGTTGCCGGCCGAGGCCGCGATCACGCCGGCCCGGCGCTCGGCATCGTCGAGCGAGACCAGCTTCACATAGGAACCGCGGTCCTTGAACGACGCGGTGTATTGCAGATTTTCGAACTTCAGCCAGATCTCGCAGCCGGCGATATCGGACAGGGTGCGCGAGTGCAGCGTCGGCGTGCGCACCGCCTGGCCCTTGAGAACCTCCGCCGCGTTGCGGATATCCCGAGCGGTAACGGTCATCGGTCGCTCCCCGTATCGGGCGACGGCGCCGGCGACAGGGTCAGCACGCCGATGGCGTCGCGTCGCGCGGTCGCTTCGTCCGGCGCCAGCCGCCAGTGGCGCACGTCGCGCCAGTCGTTCACCAGATTGTCGTAGTAGAAGGAATAGGGGTTGCCGGACTGTCCACTGCTGATGGTGAAGCGCGACTTCGTCAGGTCGGAGAAATCGTAGACGCCGCGAAAGCCCGGGCCCTGACGCGCGGCATAGGGCGTGTCCGACCGGAAATTCATCGCCGCCTTGTTAACCGTGAAGCGGGAGCCGTTGGCAGCGATTTCGATCGCGGTCAGCCGGCCGAGGATCGGGATCGGGCCGAAGGCCTGGTGGCGCATTTCGGCGTAGTGCATATCGCCCCAGCGCCACAGCATCGGATCGCCGCCGAGTTTGTCGGACAGGAAGTCCAGCGCCGCGGCCAGGCTCCGGCGCAGAATCGTCGGGCAGTCCTCTTTCGCTTCGGTCCCGGTATCGTCGCACCAACTGCGGTGGTCGGTCAGGATGTTGATGACGACGTCCGGCCGGTTGGAAACATAGCGGTCGGCGATATCTCCCAGTTCGTCGGCATAGAGCCGGCGGTTCAGTTCCCGGGACCAGACCGTGTAGATCAGCGGCTCCGGCCGGGGGATCGCCATGGCCCCGTCCCAAGCCCTGAGCATCTCCACAACGCGCCGCTGCCGGTCGTCGGCCGGCTCGACCTGCAGCATGAGCCGCAAGGCGGCGCGGGCGGCGAGCGAGACATGGTCCGCCTGCATCCGGGCGATCTCGTCCGGCGTAAAGCGCTGTTTTGCCGCCAGAAGCTGCCCGATCCGGGTCGCTCGATAGTGGTCGCCCCAGCTTTGCGACAGAAAATAGGGATAGTCGCTGCCGGCGATACGGTTGTTGGCGTTGACCAGCACGCCGCCCGGCGGATTGAAGCTTTGCGGCAGCGCGTTGTAGGGGATGGCGCCGGCGAGCGCGCTCTCGGGATCGTCGCCATCCTGGGGCAGGTAGCCCGCGTCCGGCCGCCTGCGCACCGGGATAACGCCGGGCACCAGATAGCCGATGTTGCCTGCCTTGTCGGCGTAGAGGAAATTCTGTACCGGGCCGATAAACAGGCGCAGGGCGTCGCGGAATTCGTTCCAGTTCGTCGCCTTGTTGATCCCGACAAAGGCAGCGGCGCTGGTGTCGGCGCGGCTCAGCCACGGTGCGCGCAGAACGGCGACGCGGCCGTTCTTTTCCCCGTATTCCTTCAACTCCTCGTTGTAGTCGAGCGCCGGACCGTTGCGCGATTCGCGGATCGTGAGGGTGACGTCGTCTCCGAAGCGGACCTTGAGGGTTTCCCTGCGGATCCGGAAAGGAACCGAAACGCCGCCGGCCATGTAGCGGGCCTGATCCTTCGGGTCGACCTTCTCCAGAACGATATCGTCGGTATCGATGTAGGTGGTCGTGACACCCCAGGCGATATGGCCGTTGTGGCCCAGGATCAGCACCGGTCCGCCTGGCACCGTGGCGCCGCTCAGGTTCAGGCCCGGCGCGCTGATATGGGCCAGATACCAGAGCACCGGCGCGTTCATGCCGAGATGCGGATCGCTCGCCAGGATCGCTGCGCCGGTGGTCGTGCGGCCGGGGCGCAACGCCCAGGCGTTGGAGGCGCCCCCGAACGCCGCCCGGCGCGGCAGCGCGGCGAGCAGGCTGCCGAAATCGAAGCCTTTGAACAGGCCCTCCGTGTCCGGGCCGATCGTCACCGGACCGTTGCCCGGATAGGGCGGGAACAGGACCGGGATCGCTCCCTTGCCGACCTTGCGGATAATCTGCGCGCGCAGCAGTTCGCCCCGCCAGTCGGTCGACAGCCGAATCGCCATCAACTTGCCCCAGACCAGTGTGTCGGCCGGCTTCCAGGGCTCGAAATCCATGCCGATCAGGTTGAATTCCGGCGGCAGCGTGCCCTTGCGGGTCTCCAGCCACCGGTTTACCCCGGCGGCGTAGGATTCCAGAACCTCGAGCTGTTCGGCCGTCAGATGTTTCACGCTGTCCTGCGCCCGCCGATACAGGCCGAGGGTGCGGAACAACCGGTCGGCTTTCAATCCGGGCGATCCGATGATTTCCGCCAGCCGCCCCTGGCCGGCGCGGCGCTGCATCTCCATCTGGAAGAGCCGATCCTGGGCGTGGATGTAGCCGAGGGCGAACCAGGCATCGCGCTGCGCATCGGCATAGATGTGCGGGATGCCGCGCATGTCGCGCACAACGGTGACCGGCTTCTCAAGACCGGCGACAATGACGGTTCCGTCGAGCCTGGGCAGCGAGGTGCGGAACCAGAAGAACATGACGATCCCGGCGACCGCCAGCATGACGACGAGTGTCAGCGCGATCCGCAAGGTCCACCGCAGGAATCTCCGGATCATTCCGTAGCCTCGCCGAATTCGGCCCGCAGCCGGTCGCCATGCTCGTTCAGCCGCGGCATCGGCGTGCGGTTCGTGGGGTCGGCATAGGCCGACATCTTGATCGGCTGGCCGGCGAGCCGCATCGTGCCGGCATCCGGATCGTCAATCGATATAATCATATTCCGTTCGGCAATGTGCACATTTTCGAACAGATCCGGCACGGCGTTGATCGGTCCGCAGGGAATGCCCGCCGCTTCCAGCAGCCCATGCCAGCGATCGGTCGGCGCAGTCTCCAGCACCGATTCTATCTCGGCCTTTAACGCATCGACATTGGCCAGCCGGTCGGCCAGGGTGGCAAAGCGCGCATCGGCCGCCCATTGCGGCCGTCCGACCGCTTCGGCGAAACGCGCAAACATGGACCCATGGCCGGCGGCGACGACGATATGGCCGTCGGCGGTGCGGAAGGCGTCGAACGGCGCGACCGAGGGATGCCGGGCGCCGAGCGGGCCGGGCGCGATGCCGGTCGCGCCGTAGCGGGCCACGGCGTTCTCCAGCAAAGCGACCTGGCTGTCGAGCATGGCGACATCGACCGTCATCCCTTCGCCGGTGCGCGCCCGGTGCTGGAGAGCCGAAGCGACTCCGAGCGCGGTGAACAGGCCGGCCGCGATATCGCCGATCGACGTGCCGACCCGGGTCGGCGGACCGCCGGGCTGGCCGGTGATGCTGACGATGCCGCCCATGGCCTGCACCACCATGTCGTAGGCCGGACGGTGGCTGTAGGGTCCGGTCTGGCCGAAGCCGCTGGTCGCGGCGTAAACAAGGCGCGGGTTGAGGCCTTTCAGGACGTCCCAGCCATAGCCGAGCTTCTCCATCGTACCGGCGCGATAGTTCTCGTAGAGCACGTCGGCGCGCCGGACCATCGCCTCGAAGATCCTGCGGTCTGCGGCGTCCTTGAGGTCGAGGACGATCGATTCCTTGCCCCGGTTCAGCGACATGAAATACACGCTCTGGCCGGCGACATGCGGCCCGATTTCGCGCGCCGGATCGCCGCCCGGCGGCTCGACCTTGACGATCCGCGCGCCCAGCTCGCCGAGCAGCATGGTGCCGTAGGGCCCGGCGAGCGCGCGGGTCAGGTCGATCACGGTTATGCCGGCGAGCGGGCCGTCGGCGGTTTCCGGGTTTTCGGTCATGGGCCTCCCATAACGCGAAGCGGGAACGACCGCCACGGCATTCGCAATGGCTGGACCTACGCCGGTCGACTTGCCCGGCAGCCGTGCCATATAGGCGGCATGGACGGCGCTGCAACCTTGCAACACGAGATCGCGAATTTCCGGCCGCGCGCGCCCTGGTGGGGCGGCGATCTGCAGACGTTGCGCAATGTGCTGGTCCGGCAGCGCATCGACCTGTCGCCCTGGCCGGAGGAAACCCTGCGCTTCGAAATGCCGGACGGCTCCGGCGACGTGCTGACCGGCCGGATCGCCTTCCCGTCCGGCGCGGCGGCAAGGCCGCTCGTCGTCCTGATCCACGGCCTGACCGGCTGCGAGGACAGCATCCATGTCAGGGCAAGCGCGCGGTCCCTGCTCCGGGCCGGCTTCCCGGTGCTCCGCCTCAACCTGCGCGGCGCGGGCCCGACCGTCGGCCTGTGCCACGAACAGTATCACGCCGGACGGACGGAAGATTTCCGGGCGGTGCTCGCGCAGCTGCCGGACCGGCCGACCCGCCACGGCGTGGCGGCGGTCGGCTATTCGCTGGGCGGCGGCATGCTGCTCAAATATCTCGGCGAAGAAGGCCGGTCGGCGCCGTTGCGCGCGGCAGCCGCAGTCTCCGTACCGATCGATCTGTCCGCCGCCTGCGGCCGGTTCCATCGCGCGCGCAACCGGGTCTACAAGCGCTACCTGCTCGACCGGATGAAGAAGGATGCGTTCCGGGCGCGTGGCGGCCTGCCCGAGCGCTGGCGCGAACCGGTGCGGCGCGCCCGGACCATCCGGGACTACGACGCCGGCTATATCGCCCCGCGTTACGGCTTCGGCACGGTCGAGCGCTACTATGCCGACTGTTCGGCCACGCACTTCATGCCGGCGGTCCGCGTCCCGACCCTGATCGTCCAGGCGCGCGACGATCCCTGGATTCCGGCGGAACCCTTCGACCGCTTCAACTGGGCGGACGCTCCGGCCCTGATCCCCTGCCTGCACGACAGCGGCGGCCATGTCGGCTTCCACGGCCGCGGCAGCCGGGTGACCTGGCACGACCGTTACATCGCGGCCTTCCTGTCCGGTGCGGCTTGAAGGCTGCAGGAACCGGCCATACTCATCGTCGTCATTTCGACCGGGCCGGCGACGCTCCAGTATTCAGGAAAGCCATCCTTTATTCTTGTGTGATCGTTCAATATTCCATTCCGGCGAATATGATGGAAAAACAAGATGTTGTCCCGTTTTCCCGATCTGGACAGACCGTTCCATATTTTGCAAAAAATCGTCGGGACGGCCCGGCTGCGGCCTGCTGCGCTTCGCGCAAAGCCCCGCGCCGCCTGGCTTTCGGGGACAGCGGCGGCCCGGAGCGCCATGCCCGCTGTGCCGCAAAAGTTGCAGTGCAAGGATTTTTTCCTTGTGCTATTGCACGACCATCCGCTGTCCGTTTCCGGAAAACAGGTTGGAAAAACAAAAAATTGACCGGTTTTCCTTACCTGGGTGGAGCGCGCCCGTGTATTGCAGAAAATGCGCCGGAACGGCCGTTTGGCAGCGATTCGGGCGTTGCGTCGTATCGCAACCGGGCGCTTGCAACGCCCACGGCAGCGGCCCGCCGCCGGCTGTGGGCAGGGCGGGGACGACGGTTGGGATCGGACGGAAAGGACGCCCGCGCGGCGCTCCGGGCGCATTTCGGGCGTTGACAGGGACCGATATAGAGACAAATGCCGGAATGTCAAGGAAAAAAGTGAAAAAATAGGTGAAATTTCTAGAACCCGTCCGGGTGCCGCCGCGCCGGCGAAGCGAAACACCGCCGCGGTCCCGGTCGTGTCCCGGTTCGATTTGCGGCTTCAGCCCGCTGCCTGCTCGCGCAGCAGGAACTTCTGGATCTTGCCGGTCGAGGTCTTGGGCAGCTCGCCGAACACGACCGCGGTCGGGCATTTGTAGTGCGCCAGCCGGCCGCGGCACCAGGCGATCACGTCGGTCTCCGTGAGCGTGGCGCCGGGCCGCAGGCCGACGAAGGCGCAAGGCGTCTCTTCCCACTTTTCGTGCGGCTTGGCGACGACCGCCGCTTCGGCAATGTCGGGATGGGCGTAGAGCGCGGCCTCGACCTCGATGGACGAGATATTCTCGCCCCCGGAGATGATGATGTCCTTGGAGCGGTCGCGGATCTGGACATAGCCGTCCGGATGCCAGACCGCGAGGTCGCCGGTATGGAACCAGCCGCCCGCGAAAGCCGCTTCGGTCGCCTGCGGGTTCTTCAGGTAGCCCTTCATGATCGAGTTGCCGCGCTTGAGGATCTCGCCCATCGTCGCGCCGTCGCGCGGCACCGGCGCCAGGGTCTCCGGATCGGCCACGATCATGCCGCCGTCCATGGTCGGGTAGGCCACGCCTTGGCGCGCCTTCTGCTCGGCGAGCGCGTCGGCGGGCAGGCCGTCCCACGCCTCCTGCCAGGCGCAATGGGCGCTCGGCCCGAACACCTCGGTCAGGCCGTAGACATGGGTGACGTCGAAGCCCAGCTTCGCGATTCCGTCCAGCACCGCGGGCGCCGGCGCCGAGCCGGCAGTGAACACCTTGACCGACCGGTCGAACGGCACCCGGTCCTCCGCCGGCGCGTTGATGAGCGTGGAGAGCACGATCGGCGCGCCGCACATGTGGGTGACGCCGTTATCCGCGATAGATTGGAAAATCGCCCGCGCCTCGACCCTGCGCAGGCCGACATGGGTGCCGCCCATGATCGCGACGCTCCACGGGAAGCACCAGCCGAGCGCGTGGAACATCGGCAGGGTCCAGAGGTAGACCGGCCGGTGCGGCATCGCCCAGGTCACCGCGTTGCCGAGCGCGTTCATGTAGGCGCCGCGGGCATGGTAGACGACGCCCTTCGGATCGCCCGTGGTGCCGGAGGTGTAGGACAGCGCGATCGCCTGCCATTCGCTTTCGATGCCGGGCCAGTCGTAGTCGGGATCGCCCTCCCCGATCAGCGTCTCGTAATCCAGATTGCCGAGCCGCTTGCCGCCCGGGCCTTCGCTGTCGTCGATGTCGATCACCAGCGGCCTGACCTTCGCGATGCCGAGGGCGGCCTCGACGGTCGGCGCGAACTCGGTGTCGGTCAGCAGGACCTTGGCGCCGCCATGGTCGAGGATGAAGGCGATGATCGCCGCGTCGAGGCGGATGTTGAGCGGGTTGAGCACCGCGCCGGTCATCGGCACCCCGAAATGCGCCTCCAGGCTCTCCGGCGTGTTCGCCCCCATGAGCGCGACCGTATCGCCCTTGCCGATGCCGCGCCTGGCCAGTGCGCTCGCCAGCCGGACCGAGCGCTCGTGCTGCTCGGCATAGGTGAAGCGCCGGGCGCCGTGGATCATCGCGGTCCGGCCGGGGAACGTCTCAGCAGCCCGCTCCAGGAACCGGCTCGGGTGCATCGGCATGTAGTTGGCCGGGTTCTTGTCGAGATCGGTCTCGAACGGGTTCCGGTTGCCTGCGCTCATCCAGTCCTCCCTGCTTTGCGCTGCTGTCGCGAACCTAGCGCAAACCGGCGCAGCGCGGCACGCGTTTCAGGTCCGCGGCCAGACCGAATCCCTCCGGCGGCGCCGGCCCATTGCCGTTCAGCCCGGATAGGCCGCCAGCCCGTCCATCGAGGCGCGGGCGATGGCATCGATGTGGAGCAGCGCGCCGTCGATGGTCGGATAGCCGGGGTCGCGGCCTTCGAAGGCGACGAACAGGTCGGTGCCGGCGAGCAGGACCGCTTCCGCCCCCTGGCGCTCGACGAGGTCGCGGCCGATCCGGAACAGGGTCGCGCGCCCGTCCTCGCTGACCGCGCCGGCCCTGGCGAGGGCGATATAGACGTCGTTGGTCGTCTGGAGATCGTCGCCTTCGGGAATGACCGTCCCAATACCGGTAAGGGCGCCGTAGATGCCGGTGGTCATCGCGACCGCCGTGCCGATCAGGCCGATTTTTTCGATACCGCGCGCCCGCAGGCCGGCCGCGATCGCCGGCGCCACGTTGAGCGCCGGCAGCGGCGAAAGCGGCTCGAAGGCGTCGAAGCAGAAATGCCCGCCGATCGAGGTGATCGCCACCGCCTCGGCGCCGGCGCCCTTCAGCCGCCCGGTCAGCGCGGCGAACTCCGCGGCCTGCGCCTCGGTCCTGCCGGCCATCGCGTTGGCCGCCAGCTTGTGCACATGGGCATGGACGATGGTCAGCTCCATGGGCCGGCCCGCCGCCTCGTGGCGCGCAACCAGGTGGCGGTAGTAGAATTCCGTCGCGGCGGGCCCGATGCCGCCGATCAATCCGATATGCATGGGTGCCCCGGTGCGAACTTGTTGGCCGTGGCCGGCGGCAAGGTGGCTATTTTCTTCATCTGCTTGTCCGTCTGTTCAGCACATACTGTACGGCCCGGTCGCGATCGTTCGGGCCTCACCCAATTGTCTAACAGTACCGTCATTTCGACCGCAGCGCCGCAAGGCGCGGAGTGGAGAAATCTTTCCCGTACAATCCTTTGAACATCGCGCTTTACAGGAAAGATATCTCCGCTTCACGGCCCTCTGGGCCGTTTCGGTCGATATGACGATTGCTGTAACCGGACCGGCAACAAACTGTCGCTGGCATGTGTACCAGAGCGACGCACGCCGGTACAAATGCATCAAGTGATGCCGTAGCGGCCCGGCGCGATGACGCCGTTGGGGTCGAGGGCGCGCTTGATCGCGGCGCAGGCGTCTCGGAAGGACGGCATCAGCTTGTCCATATGGAAATCCTGCCAGTCGACCGGCGCCCGGCCGACCGCGACGCCGCGCGCGTAGAAGGCGTCGGCGAGCGCCCGGTAGGCGGCGTCGGCGCGGGCGGCCTCGTCCGGGTCTTCCCGGTTGAAGGAAATGACGTGCAGGCCGCGGGCGAAGCGCGGCCCGGCGACGTTCATCACCTGGTAATCGAGCCCGTTGGCCTCGTAGATCGCGCGACCCAGCTTCTGGAATTCGTTGGCGACCTTGCCATCCATGGGCGTGCCCGGCGTGAACCAGGCGTTGCCGCCGCCCGGCCGCCATTTCAGCAGGCCAAGTTCGATCAGGGTCGGCTCGCCGGAGAAGGAGGCGACCGCGCAGGCCAGCGCCGGCTTCTCCAGCGCCGCCTCGTGCGGGATGTAGGTCGCCTTGCCGGAGGCGCAGAAATGGTCGACGACGCGCTCGATCTGCGGCTCCATCGCCGCCATCGACGGGCCGTAGAAGGCGCCGGAGACCGTCCAGGCGCCCAGCCCGTGCTCCCGCTGCAACGCCTTGCGGGCGTCGTCGCTTATCGATTCGCGCCCGCCGGATGCCGCGTAGGCCGGGCTCGGGACCTCGCTGCCGATCAGGTAGAGGTCGTTGGCGACGCGGAACAGGGTCGGCACGAAGTTCGACATCTTCATCGGCCGGCACAGCTCGACGATCTCTTCCAGATCGCCGTCGTCCGGGAAGCCGAAATGGAAGGAGCGGATCGCCGGCGGCCGTGGCAGCAGCCAGACCCCGAGCCGCGTGACGATGCCGTAGTTCGACTGGGCGAACAGCCCGTCCAGGATCGGCCCGAAGGAATATTTCGAGACGTGCCAGTTGACGAGGCTGTCGGCCTCGATCGAGCCGTCTCCGGTGCGGATGACGTCGCCGGTACCAAGCACGACTTCCATGCCGCAGCTGAAGCCGAAATGGTCGAAATAGGGGCCGTAGCCGGCGCCCTTGTCGAGGGCGTTGCCGATCATGCCGCCCTGGGGCGGGCCGGAGGTCGTCGAGTTTATCCACTGGCCGCCGCGCCGCTTCAGTTCGTCGGCCAGCATCTGGAAGCTGACGCCGGGTTCGACGGCGGCGAAGCCGAGCGTGTCGTCGATTTCGAGGATCCGGTTCATGCGCCGGCCGAGATCGAGCACCGCCATGCCCGCGGCCGGCGCGGAGCGGGTGCCGAGGCCCATATTGTTGCCGGTCGAGGTCGGGAACAGCGGCACCTTGTGGAGGTTGGCGAGCCGGACCAGCGCGGCGACCTCCTCGGTCGAGCCGGGATAGAGCACCGCCGCCGGCCGCCGGTCGCCGCCCGGCATGGTGTTCTCGCCGTAGCGGGTGAGCGTCTCGTCCGCGGTGTTGACATGTTCGGCGCCCAGACCGTTCGCGGCGTCGTTCAGAAAGGCGTCCATACTCATGGCGTTCTCCCTCGTCCGGCCCCCACTCTACCAGATGGCCGCGCCGGAAGAACCTTCCGAAGGTGCGGGCGGCGGCGCAGCCGGCGCGGCAGCCGGGTCCGGCGACTTTGCGCGCGCGACAGGCTCCGGCAGCGCGATATCGCGCAACGCTTCGGGCAGCGGCCCGCCGGTCGCCCAGTCGAGTAGCTCGACGGTGTGCAGCATCGGCAGGCCGGTGAAACGGCCGAGTTGGGCAAGGCAGCCGAGATTGCCCGCCGCCACAGCCATCGCCCCGGTGCTATCGATATGGGCCGCCTTGCGGCGGCCCAAAGCCCCGGCCATTTCCGGTTGAAGCATGTTATAGGCGCCGGCCGAGCCGCAGCAAAAATGGCCCTCCGGCACGTCGCGGACCTCGAAGCCGGCAGCGCGTAACAAGACGCGGGGTTCGGTGCGGATATTCTGGGCGTGCTGGAGCGAGCAGGCGTCGTGATAGGCGACGGTGAGCGGAACCGCGGTTTCCGGCAGCCGCAGATCGTCCGGGGTCAGCAGTTCGGTAACGTCGCGGGCGATGGCGGCGAGGGCAGCGGCCTTTTTGCGACGGGCCGGATCCTCGGCGAACAGGCGCGCGTAATCCTTGACCACGGTGCCGCAGCCCGAGGCGTTGACGACCACGGCGTCGAGGCCGCCCCGTTCGAGCTCGGCGTACCAGGCATCGACATTGCGCGCCGCCGCCGCGCGCGCCAGGTCCGCCTTGCCCATGTGCAGGGTGAAGGCGCCGCAGCAGCCCGCGTCCGGTGGCACCACGACTTCGACGCCGTGGCGCGTCAGCAACCGGATCGTCGCCGCATTGATCTCCGGCGCCAGCGCCTGCTGGACGCAGCCCTGCAACAGCGCGACGCGCATCCGCCACGCGCCTTCGGCCGGGTGAACGCCGGCAATGTCCCGCCGCGGCGGCAGGGCGGCCGGCGCGAAATCGACCAGGGTGCGCAGGCGGCCCGGCAGCAGGGCCCGGACCGGCCGGGCGAGCTTCGCCAAACGGGACATGCGGGAGAAGCGCGCCGGGTCGGTGACGATCCGGGCGACCAGCCGGCGCAGCAGCCGGTCGCCGAGGGGGCGGCGGTAGTGGTCTTCGATAAAGGCGCGGGCGATGTCGGCGAGATGGAGATAGTCGACATCGACGGCGCAGGTCGTCATGCAGGCGTTGCAGGACAGGCAGGAATCGATATGGCCGACGGTCTTCGCATCCGGCCGGCCGCCGCGCTCCAGCATCGCCCGGATCAGGTCGATCCGCCCCCGCGGCGCCTCGTTCTCGTCCCGGGTCAGCACATAGGTCGGGCACACCGCCGTGCAGAACCCGTAATGCACACAGGTCCGCAATATCCCGTCCGCCGCGGCAATCCCCGGATCGGCAAGCTGTGCGGCGGTGAAGGCGGTTTTCATGGGCGGGGACCCTCCCTCAAAGGGTCTGCCACATTGTCATCCGCGTCATTGCCAATGTCCGCATCGAGGCAAAATTCCGCGCCTTCTCGTGGTTGTAATCGCTAAGGAAGCGCAGACCCTAAGTGCTGGCAGACGACGTGGGCATAGCTCTGTACAGTTCCGTCGTCAGAATCTATGAAGTCAGACAGGTCGAGACTCTCACCGTCGATTCTGTCAAGAATGTCTTTCCGGTCCTTTTTCAGCTCACGATGGTTCAGGTTCAATACACAGATCATTGTTCGCGCAGCTTCATCTGGTTCCAATGCAACTGTAATCTCGCCGGTCAGCAAGAATCGGAATCTGTTTGTGCAATCGGGGTACACTGGCTCAATATGGTTGCCCTCGTCGAACCAATCTTCCTTCGCATTTCCGCACGTCTCAGTCGGAATTCTCTCATCGTCCTCCGGACCGCAACTCAGGACAATGTTGTGAAGGTCGACTGCAAGATGCCGGTATGTACTTCGGGGACGAAAGTGTTCAATGTGGTAGAACCTCCCCGGATTCTCCACATTCAATCTGCGCCCACAATAGACGCACAACCCACGCTGCGCCGTTAGAAGAACCGTAACGACCGGCTGGCGGATGTCATTCGGAAATGGATAGGAGGGCTGCCAGTTCGGACTCTCGAGAGCAAGCCAGTCGGTCAGCGCCTTAGGCGCTGTCTTCGCGTGGCTGCCCCTCATGCGCTGAATCGCAGATTCTTCAACCGCTTACGCAGTACCAGAACTGTTGCTGTGTCCTCTTCAATTTCGTTTTCGA
Organism: Rhodospirillaceae bacterium Spongia-Bin9; assembly: GCA_900197615.1. GTDB lineage: Bacteria > Pseudomonadota > Alphaproteobacteria > Bin65 > Bin65 > Bin65. Next base: position 11,045 of record FZLR01000043.1, on the reverse strand, counting down.
TACTAGTCAGAATCTTAGTGGCCTTTTCTCCATCGCCCTTGTCGATTGCCCTATTAAAGTCATCGATGAGTCGCTCGATGGGTGGATAGCGCTCAGAAGCATCAAATATGCCTTCTAGGAGATAGTTGCTCGTGCGACCTTTAGTACTGAGTGGGCCAGTGACTTTCGAAGACCGACCGGGCACATCTTCTTCGATCATCCGCACTTTGCCGTTATCCACTCCCGAGAGAACTTGGGGCGAGTGCGTTGTCACGATGAACTGGCACGCCCTAAAGACAGCTGTTAGCGCCGGAACGATTTCGCTTTGCCAAGCCGGATGTAAATTAAGTTCGATTTCGTCGATTAGTACTATGGCAGAAATTTCTTCCAGTCGCTTACCTGGTGCAAATACCTGTAGCCGCCGCGCTAAATCCGCCAACAAGATAATATAGGAACGCTCGCCACCCGAAAGGCTATTGACATGTACCGGCGTCCCGTCATTTTTCAAAAAATGTAACCCGGGTGGTGAACTAGTTGAAGTGAAGGAAATGCCAGAAAAACTATCAATTTTTGTGATTAGTTTCCGTATAGCTTCAAGTTGCGGGTCGCGGTAGTTTCGCTTGTCATCCCGTACACGGCGCGCCTCATCAGCATCCCGGCGATCCCACCATAATTCCAAATCGCCGATCGCTTGCAAATCTTCATTCAGAGAGTGCGTCTGAACGCTTTCTGGATCTAGCGTCCGGATGAGGTCATCGACATTCCGCCCCATCTTCTTGGGTTCAAATCCCCTAACTTGTCTGTAGTAGATAAATCGAGGTTTATGGTCAACAGATTTTAGCGAATGCTTGAGGTCACGTGACATATCATTGCGCAAGCTTTGTCTATTTTCTACATATACTATTTCTAATTCACTGGGATTTTTCAATATTATTCTTGAATTTTCTACCTCATAAGATATACGTATAAGGAAGTACTTACTATTTTCACGAACGTCCTGAGGGGATATATTTCGGTCCAAGTTGATTCGATACCGCCCATCTATGTGAGCGCGCACGAATTTCATCATCATGCCTAGAGCATCTAGGATTGACGACTTGCCGGCACCATTCCGACCGACAATGACGGTTATATCTGGCTCGAAGTCGATATCCAGTTCATGCGTGCCGCGAAAATTCTCCATATGCAGGCTAGTAAACCGCATACTTAACGCTCCTAGGAACACTCGAGTCCGAGCGGTTCCACTGCCCGTTCATTCCCGCTTGCCGCTTTGTTTGTGTACAATGTTGTCTGCCGCTGATGCCGTTCGATATCACTGCGAAAAAGGTCCTTGGGACTACCCTCCGCGACAACTGAGCCTATTCGCTCACGGGCTGGCGTTCACCCGGCCACATGCTCGCAGCAATTTGTCTTGTATCAGTCGAGCGCATCCTCGTCCATGCGGGGGAAGGAGGATTTCTCGGTACCGACAGCCGGTACAATCAACTTCGCCGTTGTGAAGAATGTCTCATCCATCTCCGGGATGTCCGAGATATCGATTCTCCCGTCAGCAATTGTAGCGATCTGAGTCAGGCGTTCCTTCGAGACGGGCATGACGCCGTTCTCCTACAGCCACCACTGGATCACATAGTCGAACGGCCCCTCCGCGTTGAGCAGGTCGACGCGCTGGAGGCGGATGCGGTAGGCGCCCTCCCCTTCTCCATCCGCGGCCCGCACCAGCTCGTGGCGGTATTTGCCGGCGAAATGGCGGACCTCGTAGCGCAGATATTCCGAGCAGTGGAATTTCGAGCGCACGGTTACGTCGCCATTCTCCGCCACGTTCTCGATCGCGACATTCGAGACGACGTGGCTGAGGCGGTTGGGCGGGCTCTGGGACCAGGCGTGCGGATGGGTGTTGCGCCGGATGCGGATCGTCATCAGGTCGAGGTCTTCCCAGAAGATGTTGGGCACGCCGTCGCCCTGCGCCTGGTCCCTGTGGGCCGGCATCCAGTAGCGCCCGTCCGGCGCGAACAGGCCGAGCCATTCGTCCCACAGGGCGTCGTCCAGAACTTCGGCCTGGCGGGTGAGAAAGGCCTCGACGGCGCGCTGGGTCTCGAAATCGACCTGCGCGACCGGCAGCGCCGCGGCGGCTTTCACGTCAGCGTCCGGCATATCTAGCGTCCCCCCGACCCGCCAGCGCCAGCCCCCTTGCCCGCGTCCATATAATCGGCCCAGATCTGCATCATGTGGCGCAGCGGCATCTCGCTCATCGTGCCGGGGGCGCTGTAGGTCACGCCGTCTTCCACGGTGTCCGAGCCGTAGTTGCGGTGCAGGCTGACCCAGTCGCCGCCTTCGCTCGCCAAGCCGTTGTGGCATTTCCAGAAATTGTGCAGGTCGTCGGCGTTCACCATCGTCGAGGGCGAATTGACCAGATAGTAATAGTCGAGCGCCCGGCGGTAGATCGCCTCCGGCGCGCCCTTGAGCCGGAAATGCCAGATTTCGGTCAGCGTCCGGTCGACGCCGAGCGGCCGGATCGCGCGCAACTGTTGGAGCGGCGGCTGGACCGACAGGCTCGGATAGACCAGGACATGGTGCAGGTCGGTCGAGAGGATTGCCTCGCCCTTCTCCGCGCCATGGGCCTGCTTCAACAGGGTCTCGTATTCCACCGTATCCGGGTCCTGCGGGCGCAGGCCCATATAGCCGGCGAGGAAACAGTGGCCGTGGGGATGGCCGACCGTGTCGAACTTGCCCCATTCCTCGATCGGCGTCTTGAAGGCGGAGATGAAGCTGTAGGCGAGCGGCGGCTTCCCGCCGTCGCGCTTTTCGATCTCGCGCTCGACCTGGCCGGCCGAGACGCCGGTCGATTCGTGGGTCGCCGAGGGGTGCGAAACGTCGAGCTGGTTCTCCAGGAAGATCTTCCAGTTGGACTTCTGGATCATGCGGAAGCAGTCGCCGACCACCTCGACATCGCCGTCCGGCGCCCGGTCGACGAGTTGGTCGAAGGTCAGCGTCGCGCCGCCGAGGAAGGTCTCGAGGTCCGGCCCGTCCGGCGCCAGGGAGGCGAAGTAGAAGCCGCGGTAGTGGTCGACCCGCGCTGCCGGCTTGAGGCCCGCATCGCCCTCGGCGAGCTTCATCCGCGTGCCGTCATAGCCGCTGGTCGCCGGAATGCTGGCGACGGTGCCGTCGAAATTGTACATCCAGGCGTGATAGGAGCAGCGGAAGCGCTGCCCGGCGTTGCCGCTGCGGTCGGAGCACAGCATGGCGCCGCGGTGCGGGCAGCGGTTGTAGAACACGCGGATTTCGCCGTCCTTGCCGCGCACCATGAACATCGGCTGGCGGCCGACCTGGACGGTGTAATAGTCGCCCGGCGCCTTCACCTGGCTCTTGTGGCCGACATAGACCCACGCGGTCTCGTGGATGCGCGCCATCTCCTCGGCGAAGATGTCCGGATCGGTGTAGCACAGCCGGTGCACCCGGTCGGGCTCCACCAGGCCGGAAATATCGCGGTTGCCGTTGCGCACAGGACCCTCCCCCCTTGCAGCGCGACGCCGGACCGCCGGAACGAATCCTGCGGCTGCGGCCGAACGGCAAAGATGACGGACGCAGCAAGGTCCGGCAAGCCCGTTCGGGTTGCCGGGTTCGGACAAGCATTGCCGGGGAGGATTCGAGGCTTCCCGTTCTGCGGCCGGCCGGACCGCACTTCCTGCCACCCGAGTAGCCGTTCGATCCGGCGCAAGTCCCTTCTGGAACCCGACTCCTCCAGCCCCGGCCAAGATTGTCCGGCCAATCCGGGAATTATCGAGAATAACTGTACCGGCTTTTCTACCGGTACAGTCCCGATGTTTCCAACGGTTGTGTATTGCTCATTGAACCGCAGTCGAAACGGAAATTCTGAAGGTATAGTATTCGATTATAGTTTCGAACTGTGCATGCCGCCCGGTTAGCTTCCTGTCTAACCTTCCGGTCCATAGTCGGAACCGGGATTCAATGGCCGGCGATTACCGCACCGCAACCGTATCCAAAATCTTTGCACCCGGATCGCGGAGCAATCGCGGCACTAGAGAATCGATATATGGGGCGTGGCTGCCCTGCGGATTATTGCGAGTGGCAACGCGGTTACGACGCCGCGGCATGCGCACCGGGAGTAATTGGATATGCTCGTCACACTACGTCAATTGCGTTATTTCAAGGCTCTCGTCGAATGCGGCACGTTTTCCCGCGCGGCCGAGAAAGTTTGCGTTTCGCAGCCGGCTGTTTCGGTCCAGATCCGCGAGCTGGAGGCAACTCTGGGCGGACCGCTGATCGAACGGGAGAGCCGGGGAGTCGCCCTCACCCACCTCGGCCGGGAAGCGTATGAGCAAACGCTCAGGATTCTCGACGAGACGTCGGTGCTGGAATCCCTGGGCAAACGTTCCGAGGATGGCCCGGTGCGAATCTCAGTTGGGATCCTGTCGACGCTTGCGCCCTATCTGCTTCCGGGAATCATGGATCGTCTCGAGGCGCTGTCGCCGCCCATAGAAATCGCCGTCGTGGAGGCGCCGGGCGAGACTCTGGTGACGGAGCTGCTCGCCAGCCGCCTCGACGCAGCGATCGTTTCGCTGCCGCTGGGCATGACCGAACTCACTGAGCAGGAGCTGTTCGAGGACCGTTTTCTGCTTGCAGGCCGCGCGGATAAGCTGGCATCGATCTGCCGCACATTCGGCGATAAGGTGGCCCCGGCCGATCTCGCCCGGGCCGATGTCGGACCGCTGCTCACACTCGGCCAGGACGACTGCCTGGCAGCCCAGGTTATGGGGGCGTGCCTGACGTGGCGCGTCCGCAAAGTTCGGCGCGGCGCCGGGTCGCTGGCAACGCTTTCGCGCCTCGTGGCGCGGGGCGCGGGCTTGGCGTTGCTGCCGGAAACGGCCGCAGTCTGCGAAAGTTCAGCGTCACCCGATCTCCGCTTCTTGCGCTTCCCGGCGTCGGAACCGTCGCGACGCATCGGTCTTGCGTGCCGGACCGCCCTTCAGGGGCAGCGCTGGGTCGGTATCCTGGCCGACGCGGCAAAGGAAGCCGGCGAGGCGCTCGTAGCGGAAACGGCGGCCGCAATCCCGGCGGCGCCGAAGCGGTTGCTCGAAGCAACGGACAGCCTCGATATCGCGGCGTGACTCCGGTCCCTGCCGCAGGCAACAGCGCACCGCCGCCGCGCCAGGTCGCGCTGACGATCCATCTCACCCAACGACAACCCGCGATTGCGCCCGGGCCGCGCAACAGGCCCGTTCGTCCGGTCATTCCCGACCGGATCGGAGGGCCGGTTTCAGCAGTACAAGAATGGGCGCCGGAACCCGATGTCGGGCTCCGGCGCCGTGAGCGCGTGCGCAAGGGAGGAGTACGCACGCCAGCTGCCTGGAATATGGTCCAGGTGAGAAAGAATTAAGAAATTACTGAATATTATTCAAATATGAAATGTTAATACTTCAATAATAATATATTATTAATGGATGTTTTAAAAATTAATGGTGTATTCGCAAAAGTTTATTGCCACACTCGATTTCGACGTTTTTGCGCTGGAGGTGTCGAATCCCGGCCGGCTGCGTGCGATGCGGACCGATTCTGAAATCCGCAATTCGTTCGTCGCCTTCGTGTTGCCGCTTCCGGCTGTTATCCTTGAGCCTGCGCGACCCGGCTGACGCAGCGCGGTCGTGCTGCGAGAAGCGTTAGGACCGCTGCGCATGCCGCAGGTCCCGACCGAAAGCGGCGATCGAAAGTTCCGGCTCAGCCGCTCCTGGCCAGCGCCATCGCGGTTTCGGCCAGCGCGGCGCCCTGAACCCGCGCCATCTCCAGTTCTGCAGGGCTGGGCCGTTCGCCGGCGCCACGGGTGACGGTTCCGGCGCCGAGCGGGCTGCCGCCATGCACCGCGGACTGGTCCATAACCGCCGGTGCGCGCAGGCCGAGCGGCACGAGGGTCATGCCGTGGGTGCCGAGCAATGACCACAGGGCGAGAATTGCACTTTCCCGCCCGCCGCCGGAGCCGGAACCGACAAACACGGTTGCCGGTTTGCCGATCAGCGCGCCGTCGAACCACATCTTGCCGGTCCGGTCGAGGAACACGCGCAGCGCCCCGCTCATCGAGCCGAAATGCACCGGTGTGCCGAGCGCCAGCCCGTCGCAGGCCAGCAGGTCGGCCGGCTCGGCGACCGGCACATCGGCGAAGGCAGCGCGTTTCTCTTCGAAGTCCGGCCCCTGGATCGAGGGCGCTTCGGCGATTTCCGGCACCTGTTTCAGGGTCGCGACCGCGCCGGCGTCCGCTGCGCCTTCGGCGACGGCCCGGGCCATCTTCCAGGTCGCGCCGCCGGTCGAGTGGAACAAAACCAGGATGCGGGACTCGCTCATCGCGCTAGTCTATGCCCCGACAGGATGGATTGAAACCGGGAGAACGCCGTGCCGGAGAACGCAAGGATCATCGAAATGCGCATCTACACCGCCCATGTCGGCAAGGCCGCCGCCTTCGTTGCGCTGTACCGGGAGAAGGGGCTGCCGATCCAGGAGCCGATCCAGGGCGGGTTGCTTGGCATGTACCGCACCGAGTTCGGGCCGATGAACCAGGTGATCCTGCTCTGGGAATACCCCGGCCATGCCGCGCGCGACGCAAGGCGGGCCGAACTTCTGCAGGCGCCGGGCTGGTTGGATTTCCTGCGCGAGGCCGCGCTCCTGATCCAGAGCGAGGAAAGCCGCCTGCTGCTCCCGGCGTGATCGCTCAGGCCGCCGGGTCGAGCTTGTTGAGGGTCAGCGCGGCGTCGATGGCGCCCACGATGGCGTCGGCATCCGCGCGCTCGATAACCAGCGGCGGCGAGAGGATCATGATGTTCCCGGCGATCCGGACCAGGGCGCCGTGCTCGTAGGCCAGGTTCGCCAGTTCGCCGACATATTTCAGGCCGGCCGGGGTCTTGGCGTCCCGGTTGCTGACGAACTCCAGGGCCAGCATAAGCCCCTTGCCGCGCGCGCTGCCGACGGTTTCGTGCTCGGTCTGGAGGTCGCGCAGGCGAGCCAGCAGGTAGTCGCCCTCGTCCCGGGAATTGCCCGGCAGGTCGCGCTTGAAGGTCTCTTCCAGGCAGGCGAGCGCCGCCGCGCAGCCGACCGGATGGCCGGAATAGGTGTAGCCGTGGAAGATGGCGCCCAGCATATCCTTGTTGTTCCGAAACGCCTCGTCGATCCGGGCGTTCACGACGCAGGCGCCGAGCGGGAAATAGCCCGAGGTGATGGCCTTCGCGATGCACATCATGTCGGGCTTCACGCCCCAGCCGCGGCTGCCGAACCAGTTGCCGGTGCGGCCGAAGGCGGTGACCACCTCGTCGGCGATCAGCAGGATGTCGTAGCGGTCGAGCAGCGCGCGCAGCTTCGGCCAGTAGCCCGGCGGCGGCACGATCACGCCGCCGGCGCCCTGCACCGGCTCGGCGATAAAGGCCGCGATCGTCTGCGGATCCTGAAACTTTATTTCGTCTTCCAGCGCGGCGAGGCACAGGTTCGCCAGCCGCTCCGGATCGGTCTCGTCGAACGGATTGCGGTAGGCGAAGGGTGCGGTCACATGGTGGCAGCCGGGCATCAGCGGCTCGTAGGCCCGGCGGAAGTTGCTGTTGCCGTTGACCGAAGCCCCGCCGAAATGCGTGCCGTGATAGCCCTTCTTGAGGGACAGGAACTTGGTCCGGTCCGGCTGCCCCTCGACCTTCCAGTATTGCCGGGCGAGCCGCAGCGCCGACTCGACCGAATCCGAGCCGCCGGAAGTAAACAGCGCCCGGCTCATGCCTTCCGGCGCCAGCAACTCGACCAGCCGGTAGCCCAGTTCGATCAGCCCCGGATGGGTCGTGCCGCGGAAGGCGGCGTAGTAGGGCAGCCGCGCCAGCTGGTCGGCGATGGCCTGTTTGATCGGCTCGCAGGAATAACCGAGATTGACGTTCCACAGGCCGGCGGACGCATCGACCACCGTCGCACCGTCGAGATCCGTGATCCGCACCCCTTCGCCCGAAACGACGATCCGCGGCGGAATGGCCTCCATCTCGTTGGGATGGGCCATCGGGTGCCAGACCTGCTTGGCGTTGTTTTCTTTCAGGAAGTTCGAATTCGGAATGTCGAGCATCGAATCGGGTCCCCGGCCTGCCATGTTCGATTGCGAGTCGGCTGCCGCACCTTTGCAGCGGCCCTGGCCTCGGCTTCGATTTGTCTGGAACTGCAGCTTTTAGCGCGGTTGCCGGTGCGCCGTCGATATCGCTCTGCCGGCGGCCGGCCGGATCGCGGAACGACGTCACGGATTGGCGCTTGCGTCCCATTCGACTTCGAGGCGCTGGACGCCGCGGAAGGTCAGGGTCCGGATATAGCTGAACTGCTGATCCGGTTTCAGGCGCATATGCGGCAGGCGGCGGACCAGCTCTTCCAGGATCACCTTCATCTCCATGCGGGCGAGCGGCGCGCCCATGCAGAAATGCGCGCCGTGGCCGAGGCCCAGATGGCGCCGGGCATTCTTCCGCGCCGGATCGAAGTCCTCCGGATCCTCGAACGCCTCGGGATCGCGGTTGCCGGAGCCCATCATGATGAGCACCTTTCCGCCTTCGGGGATCGGCATCCCGGCGATTTCGGTATCCTTCGTCGCGATGCGCCGCCAGGCGAAGATCGAACTGTCATAGCGCAGGATTTCCTCGACCGCGTTGGGGATCAGCGAGGGATCGGCGACCAGCTGCTCCCACTTGCTCCTGTCGATCAGCAGTTTCTTGAGCCCGTTGGCCGACGCCTGGGTCGTCGTCTCGTGGCCGGCGAACTGCATCAGGAACATGACGTTGCGCAGATAGTTGATCGAGAAGCGCGACGGGTCTTCCCGGTACAGCCGCACCATGTCGCCGAGATAGTTGTCGCCCGGATTCTTGAGCGCGTTATCCACCAGTTCGACGGTAAACTCCCACGATGCGCCCATGTCGCCCATCATGGCGACCTGTTCCTCGTCGTTCGGGAAGCCCCAGTTGACGATGGCGCGCTTGGAGCCGAGTTCCTTGACCATGACGGCCTTGTCGTCCGGCGCCCCGAGGAAGATGAAGATCGCCAGGGCCGGAATTTCGTACAGCATCCGGCCGACCAATTCGGCTTTGCCGTCATCGACGATCCGGTCGATGTAGCGGGTCACGATCTCGCGCACCCGGGGCTCGACCTCGTTGACCCGCTTCGGCGTGAAGGCGTCGCCGAAAATCTTGCGATGCGCCCTGTGGGTCGTGGAGTCCTCGTCCACCAGGGCCGGTTCGATCTCGATGTTCAGGGCATCGCGCGCCTCGGCCGCGGCCGGGCAGAGCGAACGCACCGGATGCCTTGCCACGACCGGCGAAAAGGTTTCCGGGTCGCGGAACACGCGGACGCAGTCGGCGTATTTCATCACAACCCAGCACGTCATCTCCGGGCTGTAAAAGACCGGCTCCGCTTCCCGCATTTCGGCGAAAAACGCGTAGGGATCGTCGATATACCCGTCCGAGAACGGCCGGAAGGCTTTGCCGGCCGAAGTCACGGGGCATGCCGCGCCGACCGGGCCGGTTTCCTCTTCCGGATCGGACTGGAACATGCCGAAGGCCGGTTTGTTTTCCATCTTGCCCGTCCAGCGGTTGCGAATTCCGCCGGAGCCGTTCCGCCGGTCCGGCGATGCCGTTTCCGCTGCTCTCTTGCAGGACGCCGCCGCTTCGCCGCCGGCCTACCCTTTACCGCGCCAGGGAATCAGCTTGCGTTCGAGCATCCGCATCAGGATTTCGATAGCGAAACCGATCAGCCCAATGATGACGATGCCGATCACCACGATATCGGTGTTCAGGAAATTCTTGGCGATCATGATCATCGAACCGATGCCCCGGTCCGCCGCGACCAGTTCGGCCGCCACCACCGTGCCCCAGCACACCCCCATCGCGGTGCGCAGGCCGGTGAAGATTTCCGGTAGCGCATTCGGCAGGATCACCCGGAGCAGGACCTGGAGCTTGGAAGCGCCCAGGGAATAGGCCGCGTGGACTTTGGAAACGCGGACGCTGCTCACGCCGGCCCGCGCCGCAATGATCATGATGAACAGCGAGGCCAGGGCCAGCAGGAAGATCTTGGCGAACTCGTCGATGCCGAACCACAGGATGATCAGCGGGATCAGCGCCAGCGGCGGGATGGGACGGATAAACTCGACGATCGGATCGAAAATTCCCTTGGCGACCGACCAGAGTCCCATGGCGAAGCCCAGCGGAATGCCGATCAAGGCGCCGTACACAACGCCCGAGAGCACCCGGTAGACACTGATCCAGATGTGATCCCACAGGGCGATGTTGCGGAAGCCTTCGTCGGCCAGTTTGCCGACACGGTCGAAAACGGCGTCGAGCCCCGGCCAGTAGATCGGATTGATCCATTCCGCCGCCGTCGCCACCCACCAGAGTACGATGAAAGCGAGCACAGAGATGACACCGTAGCCGCGGCCGGAATTGACCGCCGAGGCATCGCCGAACTTGACTGTTTTCTGTCGTGTAAAGCTGTTGTCGGCCAGGCCCAGCCAGACCATCCAGCCCGAAGGTTGTTGCTGGCTGCTCATGCTGCATCTCCCGCTTGACCCATGATTTCCTCTTCCATTTCCCAGATCATGGAGAGGATCTCCTCGCGTTTTTCGATAAAGTCGGGTGAGGCCTTGATGTCCCGCGGGCTTTCTTTCAGTCCCCGCTTCGCAAAGGGCAGACGATATTCCCGCTCGATCCGCCCCGGCCGCGGCGCCATCACGATCAGGCGCTCGCCCAGGAACAGGGCTTCTTCCACCGAATGGGTGATAAGGATGATGGTCTTCCGGGTTTCGTCCCAGAGCTGGAGCACAAGACCCTGCATCTTTTCGCGGGTCAGCGCGTCGAGCGCGCCCAGGGGCTCGTCCATCAGGATCACTTCCGGATCGTTCGCCAGGCAGCGGGCCAGCGCGACCCGCTGCTGCATCCCGCCGGAGAGCTGGTAGACCGGCTTTTTCGCAAAATCCTGCAGGCCGACCGTCTCAAGCAAATGTTCGACCGTCACCTTGATATCGCTCGATGGCTTCCCGGCCATTTTCGGCCCGAAGGCACTATTCTTTT
>FZLR01000262.1 GCA_900197615.1 Rhodospirillaceae bacterium Spongia-Bin9 | reverse complement strand
ATGCAGGGGGCTCCGGCTGGCGCCGCCGCGCCAGGATGTTGGGGCCTGTAAAAAATCTTGTGTGCTGAGCCGTTCTTCATCGTTCAAACCGTCAGCACAAATCGCTCGCCGAACTGGATTGCGAACTGCGCCTTGGCAGCATGCCATTCCCTGGGTGGGTTTTTCCACTTTGCCGTGATGTTTCTCAGCGCCAGGTAGATCAGCTTCGTGGCCGCCTGGTCGCTGGGGAAATGCCCCTTGTTGCGAATCGCCTTGCGGACCTGGCTGTGCAGGCTCTCAATCGCGTTGGTCGTGTACAAGATCTTGCGGACCTCCGGAGAGAAGGCGAAAAACGGGATCACCTCCTCCCAGCGCCGGCGCCAACTGTGCACCACGGCCGCGTAGCGTTCCCCGTAGGGGCCGGCTTCGAACCGATCCAGCTCTGCCGCGGCGGCCTCGGCCGAGGCCGCCGCGTAAATGACCTTCAGCGCCTTGGCCAGCGGTTTTCGTTCCTTCCAGGAGGCGAACTGCAGCGAGTAGCGAATGAGATGGACAATGCAGGTTTGGACGATGCACTTGGGAAACGCCGTCGTGATCGCCTCAGGAAAACCCTTCAGCCCGTCGACCACCGCGACCAGCAAATCCCCGGTGCCGCGGGCCTTGAGCTCGTTCATCACCCGTAGCCAGAACTTCGCCCCCTCGGTCTGCTCGATCCACAGCCCCAGCACCTCCTTGTAGCCGTTACAGGTGATGCCGATGGCCAGGTACACCGCCTTGTTGCGCACCAGGCCCTCGTCGCGGATCTTCACCCGCAGCGCATCGAAGTACACGATCGCGTAGACCGGCTCCAGAGGGCGATTCTGCCACGCGGAGACGTCCTCGAGCACCGCGTCGGTGACCGCCGAGACCAAGGCGGCGGACACCCCGATACCGTACAGCTCCTCGATGTGCGCCTGGATGTCGCGCGTGCTCATCCCGCGGGCGTACATCGCGATGATCTTCTCGTCAAAGCCGGGGAAACGGCGCTGGTACTTGCCGATCAGCACCGGATCGAATCGGCCCTGACGGTCCCGGGGAATGTCCAGCACGATCCGCTCGCTGCCCGTGTCGACCGTCTTGCGGGACGTGCCGTTGCGGTGGTTGCCGGCTTCGCGTTCGGCCGGATCGCCGAGATGAACGTCCATCTCAGCACCCAGCATGCGTTCGGCCAACGCCTTCTTCAGCTCCGTGGCCAGGGACTCGAAATCCAGTGCCCCGCGAGCCCCTCTCTTTGCAATCAACTCATCCAGCAGCTCGCGTGAGATGCCGTCGTCGTGCTTCTTCGCCATACGTGTCTCCTATCGAATAGTCCATCGTATGGCTCATACACACAAAATTCCTTACAGCCTCCAATGACGCCGATTCGGCACCGCCATGGAGCCGACCGGGGACCGATTCACGCCGCCCTGGGGCGCCGCGCGGCGGTTTTCCCTTCCAATATCCGGCACGATCGTCGTCACGACGAAATTCCCACGGTCCCGGATCATTCGCCCGGACGAAAATCGTCCTACGGCGCGCGCTCCTAGATGCAATATTTGGTCTACTTGAGCGGATCAACACAGTTCCTTGAGAATAATTTGCCGTGCACAGTGCCTTTCTACGGATAATCCACAACGTCAACGACCCTCTGGTCCGCACACACCGAATAGCTCCCGGCACGCGAGAACGACCACGATGTTATTGTGAAAAACGGCGTGCAACTTCGGCAGCATTCGCGGTAGATCAGCTAGCCGGTATCCTCATAATGGCGATGACTTCACATATAGGCCGAACTTAGAATCTTGTGAGAATTCGCTAAACCATGCAGACGCACCCATATATCCCGGACTCTATGGAAGAC
>FZLR01000020.1 GCA_900197615.1 Rhodospirillaceae bacterium Spongia-Bin9 | reverse complement strand
GCCTCGGCCAGCACTTCGGCGGTGTGGGCGCCGGGCAGGGGCGCCGGGGCGAGGTGCTGCACCGCCGCCGCTTCGGGGCGCACCCAGGTCGGCAGGGGCAGGGTCGTGGTGTGGCCGGAGGGATGCGCGCCGCGGCGCAGGCAAATCGAGCCGCCGCTCATCCAGTTGGAGCGGCGATCCTCCCCTTCCCCCGGGTCCGCCGCCTCCACCGTGCGGTCGGCGCGGATGTCGGCGAGCGTCCGCAGCGGACCCGCCCCGGCGCCCGGAACCTCCGCGAGCCGCGCCTGGACCTCCCCGGTCGAAAGTCCGCGCACCGCCTCCGCGATCGCCGTGCCCAGGTCGTCCCCAAAGCCGTCGGCCGCGCCGAGCGCTTCGGCGAGCCGGGCGCCGTCGCCGGGCCGGCAGCCGATCCAGGCCCAGCCGTCGGCCGTCTCGTAGAGGCGCTGTTCGGGGCTTTCGCCCGTCGCCTGCTGGCCGGACGGCTCCGCGCCCGGACCCGCGCCGTCCCACGCGACCATGTGGGGGAACTGGACCAGTTGCGCCGCCATCGCGAGCGAGGTGCGGACGTAGCTGCCGCCCTGCCCGCGCTCCCGCGCCAGCAGGGCCTGCGCGATGCCGGCCGCCGTCGAGAAGCCGGTGATATAGTCGACGCAGGAGGCGATGGCGTGCATGACCGGCTTTTCCGGACCGTCGCCGTACCGGGCCATGATTCCGGTTGCCGCCTGGAGCACGGGATCGAAAGACGGATCGTTGTCGTAAGGGCCGGGCTCCATCCCCGTCCAGGCGCCGATCTGGGCCGAGACGATGGCGGGGTCGATCGCCGCGAGCTGGTCGTGCGCGATGCCGAGCGACCGGGCGGACCGGTCGAGGAAGTTATGCAGGACGATGTCCGCGCCTTCGACCAGCCGCTTCAGAGCGGCCTTTCCCGCATCGGTCTTGAGGTCGAGAACGATGGCGCGCTTGCCCTGGTTGACGTCGACGCCGAACCACATGGTCGCGTAGGGCCCGGCCTGGGGCGCCGGCGGATCGATGCGGATGACGTCCGCGCCGTGTTCGGCCAGGGTGCGGCCCGCCGCGGGGCCGGCGACGATGTTCGAGAAATCGAGCACCCGGACTCCGTCGAGCATCCCGCGCGGCTTCGAATCCGCGTCCGCATCCGGAACCGCGGGCGCCGGCCGCGCCATCGCCGGGGCCAGCCAGGCGAAGTCTGCCGTGGCGGTCGTCCCCGCCCGGAGCGCCGGCGAGCGGACCGCCGCGTTCTCGATGGAGAGGAACCGCCCCGGCTGGCGCACCGGGCCGCGGACCGGGTCATCGAGGTCGGCGGTGATCCCGGCTTCCCGGAAGGTCGGGTCGGTCAGCCATTCGGCGCTCGTCCGGACCATGGACGCCGGCACGTTGGCCGCGCGCATCGTCGCTTCCCATTCCATGGCCGGGCGGGTTTTGGCCGCCGCCGCGATGAGCTCGATGAGACGTGCGCGCCACGCCGGGGTCAGGCTCGCCGCCTTGTTTACGTTGTTGCCCGCGTCGTGCTCGACGTAGGGGGTCTCGCTCACCATGCCCTCGGCGATAACCTTGTCGTAGACGCCGAGAATCTGGAGGAAGGTGCGGTTCTGGTAGACATGGTCGGGGGCGCAGACGAACAGGATGCGTCCGTCCGCGCACTCGTAGAAGTTGATCGTCGGGTTGGCGTGGCCGCGGACGTATTCCGCGATCCGGGCGACATGGTCTTCGGTCATGCGACCGCGCAGATCGCGGAGCGCGGGAAACACGAGGTCCAGCACCGCGTTGTCTATGGGCGGGAAATTGTAGCGCGAAGGCTGGCCCTCGATCTTGCAGGTGAGCAGCGCCATGGCGGCCATCACGCAATCGGCCAGCGGCGCCTCGATATGCTGGCCGCGGCCGGTGCGCTGCCGCCGGTAGAGCCCGAGCGAAGCGGCGAGGCTGCCCAGAACGCCGCCATAGGCCGACGCCATCGGAATCGCCGAGTAGACCGGCGTGCCGAGCAGGGCGCCGAGCGGGCTGATGTCGCTGTAGACGCCGACGGACGCGTCGATGGTCCCCTCCCAGGCCGGGACGTCGCGCATCGGGTCGCCCTCGGCGAAGCCGGGCAGGGAGACGTGGACGAGGCCGCTTCGCGCGCCGCCGAGCCCGGCATAGTCGAGCCCCAGTTCGGCGGCGGCGCCGGGGCGCATGTTCTCGATGACGACATCCGCTTCCACGGCCCGGTCGCGGCAGATGCGCCGCGCCGCCTCGTCCTTGAGGTCAAGCTCGACCAGGCGCTTGCCGCGGTCCAGCAGGGGATCGACGGCGTGGGCCTCGCGGCCCGGCCGCACGATCTCGACTACGTCCGCCCCCTGGTCGGCCAGCAGCATCGCGGCGACCCGGCCGGGCCAGCGCGTGCCGAGATTGAGAACGCGAACCCCCGCCAGCGGCGCCGCGCGATCCGGTGCATCGGTCATCGTGTATTCCTCCTTCCCGCGAAGCCGGCCGTTGCCGCCGCGGCGTTCCTTTCCGGCGACTGCCGGCGGGCTCAAACCGATGTAAGGGAGGGTTTGAACCCCTCCCTTACGGCGCCTCAGCCCGAACCGAAGCCCGGAACGTTAAGCGGTATCCCGCCCCTACCCCTTCTTCGGCGCCGGCTGGGGCTTCTCCTCGACCGGGCCGCCGGCCTTCTTCCAGCCCGTAAAGCCGCCGTCGATATGGGCGACGTCGGTTAGGCCCATCTCCAGCATCGCCTTGCCGGCGAGCGCGCTGCGCCAGCCGGCGGCGCAGTAGAACACCAGCTTCCTGTCGGTCGCGAAGACCTCGCGATGATACGGGCTCGCCGGATCGACCCAGAATTCGAGCATGCCGCGCGGCGCGTGGACCGCGCCGGGCACCGTGCCCTCGCGCCACAGTTCGCGGATGTCGCGGATGTCGACGAGCTGGATCGTCTCGTCGCCGAAGCGGGCGATGGCGTCTTCGACCGTCCAGGTCTCGACCCGGGCGTAGGCTTCCTCGACCAGGGCCTCGATGCCTTTCGTCACCGGCATGGCTGGGCTCCTCCGTTGCTGGCCCTCTTTGGTATTCGGGCGTGGAAATTGCGGGCCATCATGGCGCGGCGTGGCGCGCGGTCAACCGGGGCGGGCCCGGCGAGCGCAACGCCTTTCGCCGCGGCGGAGCAAGGGAACGGCCTGACGCACGGCTCCGGCTCAAGCGAAGGGAGCCACGCCTTCAGACGCCGCAGCCGCGTTCAGGCGCCGGTCCAGACTTGCCAGTGCACAGCCTTCGCGAACCGAAAGCGCCAGATAGCTCGCATCGCAGGCGCTCAGGCGGTGGGCGCGCGCCAGCGCCATGACCTCCCGGTCGTCGGTTTCGGACGGACAGACGATGGGAAGACGGCGCAACCGCGCCATCGAAGCGTCGGCGTGACCGCCGTCGACCCGCCCCCGGCGCTCGGCCGACAGCAGAAGGTTGCGCAGTTCGTGCCAGAAGACGGCGGGCACCATTGCCGTCTCCGCGCCCAGCCGGTCCAGCGCAAGCTCGGCCAGCGCCGCGTCTTCGTCCGGCAGCACCCAGGCGGCCGCCACCGAGGCGTCGGTTACGAACGCCATCAGCGGTCGTGTCCCTCGTGACGCCAGGACAGGATCTCGGCCGTCGTTACTGCCTTCTGCCTCGCCCGTTCCCGGCGCAGCGTCGCACTGAGCGCGGCATGTTCGCCTTCGCCGGCGATCCGCGTCACATGGGCGACCGGCGTCCTGCCGCGGCAGATCACCAGATCCTCGCCGGCCTCCACCGCCGCCAGCAGTGCGGAAAGGTGGGTCTTCGCCTCTCCGATCTTCACATGTCGCGTCATGGGGTCCCCGCTCCTCGCCCGGCCCGGTTGCAACGGCTGTGCAGCCGGGCGCCGCAGTCGCCCGGTTCGACCTGGGAGATTGGCTCCGGCAGCGACCTGGTCAAGCACTTGGTCCGATGCCGGGCTTGCCGGGTTGCCTGCAGGCCCGGCAGTTGTAGACCGACGCCGGTTGCGGCAATAGTGTCGGCGGCACGGACGGGAGGGAACCATGACCGCATCGAACGGCGCGCCGCGCTTTCGCGCCGACCATGTCGGCAGCCTGCTGCGACCGCAGCGCCTGCTCGACGCGCGCAGCCAATTCGAGGCCGGCGATATCGGCCGCGAGGCGCTCCAGGCGGTCGAGGACGATTGCGTGGCGCAGGTCGCCGGGGTGCAGGAGGCTGCCGGCCTGGAGGCGATCACCGACGGCGAGTTCCGGCGCACCATCTGGTGGCTCGAATTCATCAAGGCGATCCGGGGCATCCGCATCGCCGAGCCCGACCGCAACCTGCCCTTCTCCGGCGGCGACACGGGCTGGGAATACTATCCGAGCACGGTGCGCACCGAGGCCCG
Source organism: Rhodospirillaceae bacterium Spongia-Bin9 (assembly GCA_900197615.1). GTDB lineage: Bacteria > Pseudomonadota > Alphaproteobacteria > Bin65 > Bin65 > Bin65. Next base: position 36,641 of record FZLR01000020.1, on the reverse strand, counting down.
GCTGACCCGGCCGGGCGATATCATGCGGCGGGACTACGAGGTATTGGCCGCCGCGACCTCGAAGACGGCCAAGATCACGATTCCCTCGCCGAGCCGCATCCATTTCCACGGCGGCCGGCCGGCGGTGAGCCGCGAGGCCTATCCCGAGATGGACGCCTTCTGGGCCGACATCGCGGCCATCTACCGGGAGGAGATCGCCGCGCTGGAGGCCGCCGGCTGCCGCTATATCCAGATCGACGATCCGGTGCTGACCTATTTCCTCGATTCGAAATTGCGCGAGAGCGTGCGCGACATCGGCGAGGACCCGGACGCGCTGCTCGCCACCTATGTCGACCTGCTCAACGAGTGCGTCCGCGCGCGGCGGACCGACACCTATCTCACGGTCCATCTGTGCCGCGGCAACTCGCGCTCGAAATGGATCTCGCGCGGCAGCTACGAGCCGATCGCCGAGGCGATCTTCGCCAATCTGAAAATCGACGCCTATTTCCTGGAATACGACGACGAGCGCTCCGGCGGTTTCGAGCCGTTGCGCTTCATGGCCGACGGCAAGGGCGTCGTGCTCGGCCTGATCACGTCCAAATCCGGCGAGCTGGAGCGGATCGACGACCTGCGCCGCCGGGTCGACGAGGCGGCGCGCCATGTCCCGATGGAGCGCCTCGCAATCAGCCCGCAATGCGGCTTCGCCAGCGAGGTCGGCGGCAACATCGTCACCTTCGACGACCAGATGGCGAAGCTCGACCTCACCCTGCGCACCGCCGACGCCATCTGGGGTTCGGCCTGAGGGCGGCGGCCCCTACCCCGCCGCGCGGATAACCGCGCCGAAGGCTTCGGCATCCAGGCTGGCGCCGCCGACCAGCAGGCCGCCGACCTCCTCGACCGCCAGGATCGCGGCGGCGTTGTCCGGTTTGACCGAGCCGCCGTACAGGATGGGACTGCCTTCGCAGTCCCGGCCGAGTGCGTGGAGCAGGCGGGCGAGCCAGTCGTGGATCCGGGCAATATCCTCGACCGTAGCCGTTTTGCCGGTGCCGATCGCCCAGACCGGCTCGTAGGCGAACATCATCGGGCCCTCGGCGTCCGGGACCGATCCAAAGACCTGATCGGCGATGGCCTCGGTGGTCATTCCCCTTATGCGCTGCGCCCGGGTCTCGCCGACGCAGACGATCGGCGTCAGCCCGGCGCGAAACGCGGCCCGGGCCTTGTCGTGAACCGTCTCGCTGGTTTCGCGGCGGCCGTGGCGGCGTTCCGAATGGCCGAGGATGACATAGCGGCAGCCGAGATCGGCCAGCATTTCGGCGCTTATGCAGCTGGTATGGGCGCCCGCTTCGGCCTCGTGGCAATCCTGCCCGCCGAGCGCGACCGGACTGCCGGAGAGCGCGCCGGCGACCGCGTCGAGCGCGGTAAAGGGGGGAAAGACGGCGACCTCGCAAACATCCGCCGACGCCGCAGCGTCCGCGGCGACCGCTTCCGCGAGCGCGACGGCATCGGCGCGCAGGCCATTCATCTTCCAGTTGCCGGCGATCAGCGGCTTGGCAGTTTTCATCTCGCGACCGGCTCCGCCTCGGTTCCCGCGCTGCAATTAGCAGGGGCTGCCCAAGCACGCCAGACGCCAGATCGGCCGGCGCTGCCCGGCCTGTGCGTCGAAACGGCGGCAAACCCGGCCTGCCGTACCGAATTGGGCAGCGCCGAATTGCATCGCGCCGAATTGAAGCCGATTTTAGCGGGGCCGCTTGCCAGCGCTGCGGTCGAATCCCTACATTGCCGGCAGACTCCGGCGCGAAACGGAAGCGCGCCGGCCCGCAACAACCGGACCCGGCCCGCATGCTGCAAAATATCCGCAAGGGCGCCCGATCCTGGCTCGGCATCGTTCTGGCCTGCATCCTGATTCCGCCCTTCGCCATCGTCGGCGTCGAATATGTTTTCCGCGACGGCTTCTCGCGCGCCGAAGCGGTGATCACGGTCGGCCAGCAGGAAGTTCTGGGCCGCGAATACGAGCGCGCCTTCCGCCGGCAGCTGGACACCCTGAACCGGCGCAGCGGCGGCAGCGTCGACTACCGGACGGCGAAATCCATGGGCGTCGTCGACATGGTGGCCGAAAGCTTCGTCGGCGATGCACTGTTCCGCCAGGCGACCCGGGACCAGGGCATCGTGGTCGGCGACCCGGTGGTCCGCGAAGCGGTGCGGACCATGCGGGCGTTCCAGGGGGTGGACGGCAAGTTCGATCCGCAACTCTACCGGCGCGGGCTGGAATCGGCCCAGATGAGCGAACCGGAATTCCTCGATTCGCAGCGGACGGAGATCGCCGCGCAGTATCTTGTCGAGAGTATCGCCGGCCTGGAGACCGCACCGGCCGCCATCGTCGACACCATCGACCGGTTCCGCAACGAGAAGCGCCGTGCCGCCTTCTTCACCCTGCGCGCCAGTTCGGTGACCGACCTGCCCAGGCCCGACGCAGCGCAGCTCGCGGACTTCCACGCCAGGCACAAGGAGCGGTACAGACGGCCGGCCAACCGCTCGGTTTCGACATTGATCGTCATGACGGCGGACGTTTTCGACCGCATCCCGGTCGATGCCGGCGAGATCGAGGCGGCCTACAGGCGGGACAGGGAAAAATACACGGAGCCGGAAAAACGCACCCTGCGCCAGCTATTGTTCACGACCGAAGCAGACGCCGGCAGGGTCGCGATGGCCATGGCCGGCGGCAGGAGCTTCGACACCGTCGCGAGCGAGGTCGTCGAGCAGAAGCCGCTGAGCCTGGGCACGGTGACGGCCGCCGACCTGCCGCTTCCCGAACTGGCGGATGCAGCCTTCGCAGCCAGACAGGGCGAGATCGCCGAGCCGGTCAAATCGGCGCTGGGCTGGCACGTCATCGTCGTCGACAAGGTCGTGCCGGCCAGGACGACGCCGCTCAAGGAGGTCAAGGCCGACATCGAGGAGGCGATCAAACGGAACCGGGCCGGCGATATCCTCGACCGGCTGCGCGAGGACGCCGACGACGGGCTGGGCGCCGACCTGTCGCTCGACAAGATCGCCAGCCAGATCGGAATGAAGCTGCAGCGCATCCCGGCCATCGACGCGCGCGGGCGCAACGCATCGGGCAAGGAGATCGAGGGCCTGCCCGACGACCCGCGCTTCCTGCAACGGATATTCGAACAGGATATCGGCCGGGACGACCGCGACGTCGTGGAGCGCAAGGACGGCTCCTTCTTCATCGTCCAGGTCGACAAGATCTCGCCGAGCCGGATCGTTCCGCTCGAAGACGCCAAAAAGCGGGTCGCGGCGGACTGGACCGCCGACGCCCGCACCGGCGCCCTGAAAGCCAAAGCCGACAGGCTGTTGGAGCAGCTTCGCGCCGGCGCCGGCATCGAGGCGGTGGCGAAACGAGCCGGCGTCGGCCTGAAGAACAGTTCGCCGCTCAACCGCTACGGCTCAACAGGCGATTCCGGGGTCTCGGGCCAGCTGCGCGACGCCCTGTTCAAGGCCGCGAGAAAGGGCGCGGCGGTCGCCGGGCCCGGCGTCAGCGGCTATTCGGTCGGCGTCCTGACCGTTATCGATTCTGGCGGCGACGCGAAGCAGAAGCGCCAGACCGTACTCGACAGCGTGAAAGCGTCGATCGGACAGGAACTGCTCGCGCAATACGGCGCCATGCTGCGCCTGAAATATCCGGTCAGGATCGACCGCGAAGGCATCGACAGTCTGTTCTCCCGCGCGGCCCAGCGCCAGCAGGGCTCATAGGGCAAAGGGCGCGGCGCGGTCGAATCGGGCTCGAACATGGCGGATCCGGCGCAGGACTTCACCCATCTCGACGTGCAGGGCGCGGCGCGCATGGTCGATGTCGGCGGCAAGGAAGTCACGACGCGACGCGCCGTCGCGCGCGGCAGCGTCCGCATGGCGGCGGCGACGCTGGAGAAGATCGAAGCCAGCACGGTCGCCAAGGGCGACGTTCTCGCGACCGCCCGGCTGGCCGGCATCATGGCGGCCAAGCGGACGGCCGAGCTGATCCCGCTGTGCCATCCGCTGCCGATTACCAGCGTCGCGGTCGACCTCGCCCCCGACCGGGGGAATGCGGCGCTGGAGATTGCTGCGACGGTGGCCTGCACCGGCCGGACGGGCGTCGAGATGGAGGCGCTGACCGCCGTTTCGGTCGCCGCGCTCACCGTCTACGACATGTGCAAGGCGATCGACCGCAGCATGACGATCGGCGATATCCGGCTGGAAGAGAAATCGGGCGGCCGCTCCGGCGACTGGTCGCGCGGCGGCCCCGGTTCTTCATGATCCCGGTGGCCGAGGCCCGGTCGCGGATCGTCGGCCGGTTCGCGCCCCTGCCCGCCGAAATCGTGCCGCTCTCCGCCGCCGCCGGGCGGGTGCTGGCCCGGGACGTGCCCTCCCGCCTGACCCAGCCGCCGCTGGCGGTTTCGGCGATGGACGGCTATGCCGTGCGGGCGGCCGATACGCAGGCGCCCGGCGCGCGCCTGCGCCCGATCGGCGAAGCGCCGGCCGGCACGCCCTTCGACGGCGAGATCGGACCCGGCGAGACGGTGCGCATCTTCACCGGCGGGCCGGTGCCGGCCGGCGCCGACGCCATCCTGATCCAGGAAAACGCCGAACCGTCGGGCAATGCCGTCATCGTAACCGAACCGGTCGCCGAGGGCCGCTATATCCGCCCGGCCGGGCTCGATTTTTCGGAAGGCGAGATTCTGCTGCAGGCGGGCCGGGTGCTCCGGCCGCGGGATATCGGCCTCGCCGCCGCAGCGAACGCACCGTGGCTGCCGGTGGTGCGCAAGCCGGTCGTGGCGATCCTGGCGACCGGCGACGAGATCGTCCTGCCCGGCGACCCGGTCGGGCCCGGCCGGATCGTCAGTTCCAACAGCTGGGCGCTTGCCGCCTTTGTCGAGCGGAACGGCGGTGTCGCGCAAAACCTCGGCATCGCCGGCGACGACCCGGCAGCGCTCCAGGACGCGGTCCGGGGCATGGGCCGGGCCGACCTGCTGGTCACAACCGGCGGCGCCTCGGTCGGCGAGCACGACCTGATCCGGCCGGCCCTCGGGGAAATCGGCCTCAAGGTCGATTTCTGGAAGATCGCCATGCGGCCGGGCAAGCCGCTGATTTTCGGCGCGCTCGAGCGGGACGAGGCCACGACGCCGTTCCTCGGCCTGCCCGGCAACCCGGTCTCGGCGCTGGTCTGCGCCCTGATGTTCATGGCGCCGGTCATGCAGCGCATGCTCGGCCGGCCGGCCGGCGGCCCGCCGACCGAAACCGCGGCCCTGGGCGCCGACCTGCCGGCCAACGACGAGCGGGAGGACTATCTGCGCGCCACCCTGTCGACGGACGATGCCGGCCGGGCGGTCGCGACGCCGTTCGCGAAACAGGACAGTTCGATGCTCTCACGCCTCGCCGCGGCCGATGCGCTGATCGTCCGCCCGCCCCGCGCGGGCCCGGCGGCGGCCGGAGACAGTGTCGCCATTATTCCGCTGTCGAAAGACCTCGCCTTCATTTGAAGATTGTCTCAAAGAATACTTGACCGGCGCGCCGAACCAAAATAGAACAAGTGTCAGGTTTATATTTTGTTCCCCGATGCTGGGTGGCCAAGCTTCGGGGAACGGGCAATCCAGAGAGGTCGAAATGCTTACCCGAAAGCAGCATGAACTGCTCGTCTACATCAACGACTATATCGCGGAAAGCGGCGTGTCGCCGAGCTTCGACGAGATGAAGGACGCGCTGAACCTGCGTTCGAAATCCGGCATCCACAGGCTGATCACCGGGCTCGAGGAGCGTGGATTCCTGCGCCGCCTGCCCCATCGGGCCCGCGCGCTGGAAGTAATGCGTATGCCGGAGACCGCTGCCGTCGGCACGACGCCGGGCACGCCGGCGCGCAACAGCAAATTCTCGCCCAGCGTGATCGACGGCGGGCGCAGCGGCATGCTCGCCGGCCGGGCCGTGACGGCGGCGAACGACGCCGCGGCGCTGCCGCTCTACGGCAGGATCGCCGCCGGCACCCCGATCGAAGCGCTGCGCGATACTTCGAACACCGTCGAGGTGCCGCCCAGCATGCTCAGCCGCGGCGAGCACTATGCCCTGGAGGTCGACGGCGATTCGATGGTCGAGGCCGGCATCATGGACGGCGACACGGTCGTCATCCAGCGCTGCGAGAAGGCGGACAACGGCACGATCGTCGTCGCCCTGGTGGACGAGGCCGAGGTAACCCTCAAGCGCCTGCGCCAGCGCGGCAACTCGATCGCGCTGGAGCCGGCCAACACGAAATACGAGACGCGCATCTTCCACCCGGAGCAGGTCCGCATCCAGGGCCGCCTGATCGGCCTGATCCGGCAGTTCTAGAGAGCTGGACGAGCGCAGCAGCTGCAATCTCCGTTCGGTTGCCGGAAAACAAATTTTTTCCGGATTGCCGGTCCCTCGATACGGCGTGGAGCCTGTCCCAAGCGCAGCTGAGGGGCGCCTGCTCGGAATGAGGGAAATTGATTGTGCCGCTTATTCTGAACAACATTCTCCCCTCACCCTGAGCAGTCGCCGGAGGCGGCGTAGCGAAGGGTTCGTTGCCGAGAAAATAGCGGCCGCAGCTTCGGGTATCGGCAGTTCCCGTTCGATGACGACCGCATTTTCGGGTACCGCTTCTGCATGACCGCCATCGTCGACGACACGAGCCCCTTCGGCGCCTACCGCCCGAACGCCCCGCAGCGCCGGCTGTACCGGGCTATGGCGCGGCTCTACGGATACGGCTGGGCCGGCAAGCGAATTTTCGGGCGGCTGCGCTGGCTCGACCGGAAACTCGCATCGAACGACATGGCGGATGTCGAGCGCTTTGGGCTGCGCTGGCGCCTGTACCGCACGGGCAACGTCTCGGACAGCCGGCTGCTGCTGCGCCCGGACAGCTTCGACCCGCTGGAAATGGACTGCCTCCTCCACCGGGCCAAACCGGGGTTCGCCTTCGTCGACATTGGCGCCAACTGCGGCTTCTATGCGTTGCGGATCGCCGCGGCCGGCGGCCGGGCGGTTGCCGTCGAACCCCATCCGCAAATGCTCCGCCGCCTGCGCTTCAACCTCGATCTGAACCCGGACTGCGCTTTGCGGCTGCTGGACTGCGCGGTCGGCGACCGGCGCGATTCGATCCGGATCGCCGAGGACCCGCGCAATCTCGGCAGAACCCGCATCGACGATGCCGGCGCCATAACGACGCAAATGCGCCCGCTGCTGGATATCGTGGCGGACGAGGGACTGGACCGGCTGGATGCCATCAAGGTCGATGTCGAAGGCTTCGAGGACCGCGTGCTGGGACCGTTCCTGACCGATTCGCCGGAATCGCTGCTGCCCGGTATCGTTATCGCCGAACATACCTGGAGCGCGCAGTGGTCGGAAGACTGGCGGCAGATCGCCGACCGGCGCGGCTATCGCGAATGGGCCCGCACCCCGACCGGCAACGTCATCCTGATCCGGGGAGGCTGAGGCCGCATCGCTGGCAATCGGCTGGGTGCCCACCGATTAGTAGGGGCGGGTTTGAAACCCGCCCCTACAGCGCCGATCGAGCGGCGCCGCGCTTCGCCCGCGCTACCCCGCCAGCGCCGCCTCGACCTTCGGGCGCAATTCCGCGGCGTGGGAGTCCATGATTTCGAGGTAGGACGGCTCGATATAATCGGCGAGCCCGGCGAAGTTGGGCCGCGCCCGGACGGCATCGTACCAGGCGGCAAGGGCCGGCCGGCTGTCCCACATCCAGGACAGGTTGAGATGGTCGAGCCGCACGAGATAGGGCGTGAGCCCGGAGTCGGCGAGTGAATAGGACTCGCCGGCAAGCCAGGGGCCGCCTTCGGCCAGCGCCGCCTCCATCCGGCCGAGCACGCCGCCGTAGGCCCGCACTGCGGCAGCCGCCGGCGGCCAGTCCATGCCCCGCTCGATGCCCAGGCGCTTGCGTTCGCGGCGCGCCGGGTCCGGCGTCTGCGCCAGGTTCGCCTCCCGCTCCGCTTCGCTGAGCGCCAGGAACTGGTAGCGGAAAGCCAGCGCGTTGGAGACCGTGCCGCAGGCGGCGTGCAAGCCCTGGTCCGGCACGCTGGCCCAGCGCCGCATCCGCGCGCGCTCGACCAGATCGGCAGGGCGCAGCGGCGGCTCGGGGAAGGCCTCGTCGAGATATTCGCAGATCAGCGTCGATTCGATAAGCGGCCGGCCGTCATGGACCAGGGTCGGCACCACGCCCATCGGGTTGAGCGCCATGTAACCGGGCGCGAACTGGTCGCCCTTGCGCAGGTTGTAGTGGTGCTCGACCGGCCCCAGCCCTTTTTCGCGCAGCACAAGGCGCACCTTGGCCGAGCACACGCTCATGTTGTTGTGGTGCAGTTCGAGCATCGGATTTGCCCGGTGGCGCTGGGGAAGTTCGGCGTCCGCAGCCGGGTCAGACCGGCAGACCGGTCGCGCGCAGTTTTTCGGTGAATTCCGCGCGCCATTCCTCGGCCGGCCGGAAAGTCGGCGATCCGCTGTAGGCCGTACGGGTCCGTTCGTGGATTTCGTCGTCGCTCAGGGACAGGTCCAGCGGCTCGATCAGCGGCTGCTCGACATACCAGGGCGAATCGATGAAGACCTCGATCCGGTTGCCCTCCGGATCGCGGAAATAGAGCGACCAGGCATTGCCGTGATTGACCGGATCGATCTGGCTGACTTCGGTCTCGTCCTCCAGGATCGCGGCCATATCGCGCAGATCCTGCAGCGAACCGGCCCGCAGCGAAACCTGGTTGACCACCCGCGCCTCCGGGCCGCCGGTGCGCCCTTCCGACAGGATGATCTGGTGATGCTCCTTCGGATCGCGGCTCAGGAATACCAGCGGCGAGCCGCGCGCGATGCCGCGGTCGGTCGCCACGAATCCGAGCACGCGGGTATAGAACGCCTCCATCTTCGGCAGGTCGTGAACGTAGAAGCCGACATGGCTGAAGCTGAGATTGGCGGGCGGCCTGGGCATGGTTCGGTTCCTCTCTTGCGGTTGCAAGTGTAAACGGCGGGCCGGACGGATCAAATGCTGATTCCGCAGGCGCGATCTGCTATCGGTTCGGCTCCCGCGACAATCGAATGAGAGCGCCGATGACTGCACAGCCTTTCAGCCTGCCCGAGACGATGACTGCCATCGAGATTACCGAACATGGCGGGCCGGAGGTGCTGAAGCCGGCCCGGCGGCCGGTGCCGACGCCCGGCGCCGGGGAAGTCGCGATCGCGGTCGCCGCGGCGGGCGTCAACCGGCCGGACCTGGCCCAGCGCGCCGGCAGCTATCCGCCGCCGCCCGGCGCCTCGGACCTGCCCGGCCTGGAGGTCGCCGGCGAAGTCGTGGCGCTCGGCGCGGACGTGGCGGGCCTGGCGATCGGCGACGAAATCTGTGCGCTCGCGCCCGGCGGCGGCTATGCCGAATATTGCGCCGTGCCGGCAGCCCACTGCCTGCCGCTGCCGCAAGGCTACGACACGGTGCGGGCGGCGGCGCTGCCGGAGACTTTCTTCACCGTCTGGACCAACGTCTTCATGCGCGGCGGGCTGCAACCCGGCGAGACCCTGCTGGTGCACGGCGGGGCCAGCGGCATCGGCACGACCGCGATCCAGATCGCCGCTGCGCGCGGCGCTACCGTCATCGCGACGGCCGGCACGGTCGACAAGTGCGCGGCCTGCGAGGAGCTCGGCGCGGCCCGGGCGATCAACTACCGCAACGAGGATTTCGTCGACATCGTCAACGAACTGACCGGCGGAAAGGGCGCCGACGTCATCCTGGACATGGTGTCCGGCCCCTATGTCCCGCGCAACCAGAAATGCCTCGGGATCGGCGGCCGGCTCGTCACCATCGCCCTGCTCGGAGGCAGGAAGGCGGAGGTGAATTTCGGCCTGCTGATGGTGAAGCGGCAGACCATGACCGGCTCCACCCTGCGACCGCAATCGGTCGAGGCCAAGGCGGCGATCGCCGCCGGGCTGCGCAAGGAAGTCTGGCCGCTGCTCGACGCCGGCCGGATCGCGCCGGTCATCCAGGACACGTTCGACCTGAAGAACGCCGCCGCCGCCCACACCGCCCTCGAAGCCGGCGAGCATATCGGCAAGTTCGTCCTGACAGTGGCGTGAGGGCGCGCCGCCCCATCGGCTTCGCTCAGGGCAGGCTCTGCGGGCGGATTAGGTCGATATGACGGCGAATTGCTCTTCGCTGCGGCGCCGGAAACCCGCCTATCCTACCGTCACCGAATCCATCATGTCGGTGTAGAAGGCGACATGGCCGGCGATGGCGGCGACGGCGTCGTAGGGTTCCTCATAGGCCCAGACCGCATTCTCGGCGCTCTCGATCCCGACCGTCACCGTGTAGTAGCTGGCGTCGCCCTTGTAGGGGCAGTAGGTCCGCCGCGCCGTCCTGGCGAGCGCCGTCCGGTCCACATCCGCCAGCGGAATGTAATAGACGGGCGCATAGGCCGCTTCCTGCATCTTCAACGCGTTCGGGGATCGGGCGATCGCCTTGCCGTTGAAGGTGACGGTAACCGTCTCCGCGGCGGGCTCGACGGATATCGGATGGTCGGGGCCGGGAAGCTTCATCGGCAAGGTCCTCGCGAACAAGGCGGCCGGCAGCGGCCGCCTGAAGTGTCTTGCCGGCAAGATTGGGCGCGCGGCGCCTTTGTCCATACAGCGCCAGGCCGGCGCTATGTCGCGCGGCGGAGAGGTGGCTTTAAAATAGTCCGGCGCCGCTCTATTTTCTCTGTGAAAGATTCAGTCCGGAACGAGGGGTCCGCGCCATGACTGCCACAACCGCCACGCTGGCCGACAATCGACCCGCGGCGCCGAACGAGCCGGTGCTGCTGCCGGAGCTGTCCGACCGCGGCGTCCTCACGCTCACGCTCAACCGGCCGCAGGTTTTCAACGCCTTGTCCGAGGGCCTGCTGGACGCCCTGCAAAGCGCCCTGGAGAGCGCGGCGAAGGACAGCGCCGTGCGCGTCGTCGCGATCCGCGCCGCGGGCCGCGCCTTCTGCGCCGGCCACGATCTCAAGGAAATGCGCGCGCAGCCGGACCGCGTCTACTACTCCGAACTGTTCGACCGCTGCAGCGCGACGATGAAGACCATCGCGACCATGCCCCAGCCGGTGATCGCGCAGGTCCACGGCATCGCGACCGCGGCCGGCTGCCAGCTCGTCGCCGCCTGCGACCTCGCCGTCGCCGCCGAATCGGCGACCTTCGCGACCAACGGGATCGACAACGGCCTGTTCTGCTCGACGCCGTCGGTCGCCCTTTCGCGCGCCGTGCCGCGCAAGCACGCGTTCGAAATGCTGTTCACCGGCGACTTCATCTCCGCCGCCCGGGCCGCCGGGATCGGCTTGGTCAACCGGGTCGTGCCCGACGACCGGCTGGACGAAGCCGTCTGCGAACTGGCGGAAAACATCGCCGCCAAGTCCACCTTCGCCACGCGCAGCGGGAAGGACATTTTCTACCGCCAGCTCAGCATGAAGCTGGGCGAGGCCTACGCCTATGCCGCCGAGAACATGGCCTGCGACATGATGAGCGAAGACGCCGGAGAAGGCATCGACGCCTTCCTCGAAAAGCGCGCCCCGGTGTGGCAGGATAGGTGAGGGGGAATGAGCAAAGTATTTCAGAACTAACTTTCATACTTGGGAGCCAGTAGCTTGAGATTTGAAGCAAGCGAGTGGACAGACAACTTTGAAGAATATCGTCAAATCGTTTCGCGATACATGAAATCTTATTACTACATAACTTGGGACGACGCATGCGGCGACGAAGAACCGATCAGGCGCGCAATCGAACGTAGGGAAACACCAACTGCTTTTGTCGATTGGTGGGCGACTAAATACGACCTGACTTCCGTCGCCGATGATCGGTACGAGTACAGTAGATTTGTCCAACGCAATTCTAACCACTAAGATCGATCCGGCATACGACGATTTGCCGGATAGTCGATATCACTTTCCAAGACAGTACCTAGGTCGCGTCGAGCAGGTTGTCGGCGAACTGATCATTTACTATGAACCTGGTCGTGCCGGGTCTTCGGAATCGAACCGGACCGGCGCACGAAGCTATTTCGCAGTAGGGCGCGTTTCGAGAATTGAACCATCGCCCAAACACGATGGAACATATTATGCGTTGATCGAAGATTATTTGGATTTCGAGCAGCATGTTCCATTTCGAGATGCAGGTCATTTTTACGAAAGCGCATTGCGGAAGCCGGACGGTACGCACAATACGGGAGCGTTCATTAACGCTGTAAGACATATCCCTCCAAACGAATTCCAGAACATTTTGCAGGCAGGTTTTGCTCTAAAGACCGACTATAGACAGCACTACTTACAAAATACATTTGAAGGGATGGCTGATCAAAGTGTATTGGAACTGGAGGAAAGCCGGCCAATAATTGAGCGAATTGAGAAACGCAGATTTAGGGATAGACTGTTTTCACGCAAGATTCGCCATGTATATAGGGAGCGATGCTCTTTAACCGGATTGAGGTTAATCAACGGCGGAGGCAGACCCGAAGTCGAAGCGGCGCATATCCGACCGGTTGGAGACGGACACAACGGTCCCGATTCGATATGGAACGGAATAGCACTTTGTCAGACGGCGCATTGGATGTTTGACCGCGGATTGGTGACATTGGAGGACGACTACTCGATTCTCGTTTCTCCTAGTGCACCCGATGACGCCTACAAGTTGCTTCGACGTGACATGTTCGCGGTTGTCCCTACAAACAATCGCGAGAGACCGCATCCGAGTTTCTTGAAATACCACCGGGACAATATCTTCAAGCAATGACTACATCGGCAATCGCCTCGTCACACCAAGCTGCACCTTGACCAGCGGATTATTGTCCGTATATTATCCGTACATATCAAGACCGAATTGGAGGGTGATGTGGCACGAAGGGCTGCGAGCCGCACCGACCGAATCGAATTGCGGGCTACCAAAGAGGAAAAGCGGCTGCTCGCCGCGGCGGCGGCGCAAGAGCGGCTCGACGTTACCGGCTTCATCTTGCGTAGCGCCCTGCCCGCAGCGCGCGACGTGTTGGACCGCGCCGAACGCATCGTGTTGTCCGAACGCGACAGTGCGCGCGTGTTGGAATTGTTGGAGAACCCGCCCGAACCGACAGCGGCGCTGATGGCGGCCGCGCGGCGCGTTGCCGCCCGAACCTGAATTGTTGCCAGTCTGGCGCGAAGAGCCGATCGGCCGGAATCACGACCGCCGGAACTTCGATTGCGGCGAGCCAGCCCTTAACGAATATCTCAGTCGCTACGCCCGCCAGAACCATGGGTCCGGCGGCGCTAAGACATTCGTTGCCGTTCCTTCGGCGGAACCGGCCAATATCCTCGGGTATTACACGATCGGTCCGGGCGCCATCGAGTTTGCCCGCGTTCCCGCGAACCTGACCGGAAAGCTCGGCCGCTACGACGTACCGGTCTTCCGGCTCGCACGCCTGGCCGTCGATCGGTCGGCGCAGGGAAAGGGGCTTGGCGGCACTTTGTTGATGGTGGCAGGTAAACGGGCATTAGCCGTTGCAACGCAGATTGGCGGCATGGCCCTTGCCATCGACGCGAAAAACGAATCGGCAGCGCGCTGGTACGATCGCTTCGGCGCCGTTCCGCTGCTCGACGATCCGCTCAAACTGATTTTGCCGCTTTCCATCGTCGCCGAGGCGCTAGAGCGATTGGAAACCCGGCCATAAGGCGCGCCCGAAGCGGCCGGGGCGGCATATTTTCGCCCTCGAACCGGCCGGGCCTGCGGTGTACAACGCACCTGCGCCTTAGCGCGCGCCCCCGTCCGACCCCGCCACCGGAGTCCGCCCCCGCCCATGAACCACGACGCCTATACCGACGCCTATCTGCGCGATGTGCTGGGTGATGCGCGCGCGATCGCCATCGTCGGCCTGAGCGCGAACTGGAACCGGCCGAGCTATTTCGTGGCGAAATATCTCCAGGCCAAGGGCTACCGCGTGCTGCCGGTCAATCCGCGCGAGGCCGGCGGCGAGATCCTCGGCATGCCGGTCGCCGGTTCGCTGGAGGACCTCGGCGAGACGCCGGACCTGGTCGACGTGTTCCGCAATTCGGCCGCCGCCGGCCCGATTACCGACGCGGCGATCGCCGCCGGGGCGAAGGCCGTGTGGATGCAGATCGGCGTGCGCAACGACGAGGCGGCGTCGCGCGCCGAGGCCGCCGGCCTGCGCGTCGTGATGAACCGCTGCCCCAAGATCGAATATTCCCGCCTGTTCGGCGAGTTGAGCTGGGGCGGCTTCTGGTCTGGCGTCATCTCGGCCAAGCGCCGGCGCGCGCGGCTGAACTGACGATGGCCGGCCCGAGGACAGCGCGATGAGCGGCAGCGAGTTGAGGACGGGGCGATGAGCGACAGCGGCGATCCGACTTACGGCTTCGAGACCCTGGCGATCCATGCCGGCGCCCGGCCGGAGCCGGTGACCGGCGCGCGCCAGACGCCGATCTTCCAGAACACCTCCTACGTCTTCCACGACGCCGACCACGCCGCCTCGCTGTTCAACCTGATGGAGCCGGGCTTCGTCTATTCCCGCCTCGCCAACCCGACCAACGCCGTGCTCGAGGAGCGGCTGGCGGCGCTGGAGGGCGGCGTCGGCGGCACACTGGTCGCCACCGGCCACGCCGCGCAGATCCTCGCCCTGTTCCCGCTCATGGCGCCGGGCTGCGAGATCGTCGCGGCCAACAAGCTCTATGGCGGCTCGCTCAACCAGATGGGCAACAGCTTCAAAAAGTTCGGCTGGAAGGCGCAGTTCGTCGATCCGGAAGATCCGGAGAATTTCCGCCGGGCGCTCTCCGGCGACACGCGGGCGCTCTTCGTCGAGAGCATCGCCAACCCCGGCGGCGTGATCGTCGATCTGGAGGCGATCGCCGCGGTCGCGCACGAGGCCGGCGTGCCCTTCATCGTCGACAATACGATGGCGACGCCCTGGCTGTGCCGCCCGATCGACTTCGGCGCCGATATCGTCGTCAATTCGACGACCAAGTTCCTGTCCGGCAACGGCACGTCGCTGGGCGGCGCGGTCGTCGATACCGGCGCTTTCCCGTGGCTCGAACACGCCGACAAGTTCCCCAGCCTGGCCCAACCCGCGCCGGAATATCACGGCCTGACCTTCGCCGAGACCTTCGGCACACTGGCCTACACGACCTACGCCCACGCCGTGTCGCTGCGCGATCTCGGCGCCAGCCAGCAGCCGATGAACGCCTGGCTCACCTTGCTCGGGCTGGAAACCCTGCCGCTGCGCATGGAGCGGCACTGCGCCAACGCGCGCACCGTCGCCGAATGGCTGGAAGGGCATCCGGCGGTCGACTGGGTTTCCTACGCCGGCTTGCCGTCGAGCCCGTTCAACGCCCTGCAACGGAAATACATGCCGCGCGGCGCCGGCTCGGTCTTCACCTTCGGGCTCAAGGGCGGCTACGAGGCCGGCATACGGCTGGTCGAGACCGTCGAACTGTTCAGCCATCTCGCCAATGTCGGCGACGCCCGTTCGCTGATCCTGCATCCGGCGAGCACGACCCACCGGCAGCTGACCGACGAACAGCGCGCCACGGCGGGCGCCGGCGACGACGTCATCCGCCTGAGCGTCGGCCTGGAGAGCGTCGACGACCTGATCGCCGACCTCGACCGCTCCCTGCGCGCCACTTCGATCCGGGCCGCGGCGGAATAGCCTTTCCGGCTTCCCCTCCCCTGCCGCCGACGCAGTGCAGAGAAAGGAAGCCTCGCCCATGCTTCCGGAAAAACTCGATCTGGATGCGCGGCACCGGGACCGGGCGTTCGCGCCGTCCTCCGGCGTAGCCATCGTGACGACCTGTGACGGCGCGGGCCGGGTCAACGCCGCGGCCTACGGCAGTTGCGTGCGTGTCAGCCACGAACCGCTCGATATCGCCTTTACCGCCTACGCCAGCCACGACACGGTCGCCAATCTCGGCGAGGTGCCCGAATTCACCGTCAACCTGCCAAGGTTCGATCCGGACCTGCTGGCCAGACTGCAGACCGTCGGCCTGCCCTTCGCCCGCGGCGTGAACGAGCTGGAGAAGGCTGGCCTGACCGCGCTCGCCGCCCGCACCGTGCGCCCGCCCCGGGTCGCCGAATGCCCGCGCCATTTCGAATGCCGGGTCGGCTGGACCAAGGCATGGGACGGGCGGGTCATGGTCGTCGGCCGGGTCGTCGCCGCCTCGGCCGACACCGATTGCGTGGACGAACGGGGATACCTGATCTGGGACCGCGCGAAGCCCGTGCACACCTGCGGCGCGTCCTATATCGACATGTTCGTGCCGGCCTTCGAGCCGGTCGCCGTCGCGCCCAATTATGAAGGGCCCGAACGGCAGGCCTACGAGGAAAACGCCCGCCGGATGCGGGAAGACGGCTGACGGGGCCGGTTCACTCCTGTCGCCACGCGCCGCTTGCCCGCAAGCGGAGCGGCCGATAAGCAGACCGGCATGGACAGCGACCGACCCGGCGGCCTGCCCGCATTCCGATCGGAAGGGGACGGCGGCGGCGCGACCGACGCGGCGCCGGCCGGAATTGGCAGCCCCCTGCTGCGGCTGGAGGACGAGCGCTTCCTGCGCGGCAACGGGCGCTTCGTCGAGGATATCGCGCTGCCGGGCGAGGCCCGCGCCGTCTTCCTGCGCAGCCCGCACGCCCATGCCCGGATACTCGGCCTGTCCACCGGAGAGGCGCAGTCGATGCCCGGCGTGTTGGCGGTTCTCACCGGCACGGACGTTGCCGCCGACGGGCTGGGCAGCGTGCCCTGGGAGGTCCGCCCGCCGACCGATGTCCCGGCCGAAGCCCAGCCGCCTTTGGGCGATCCGTCCGTCGCCGCGCCGCAACCCTTGATCGCCGCGGATACCGCCCGCTTCTGCGGCGAGATCGTCGCGATGGTCGTCGGCGAGACGGAAGCCGCCGCCCGCGACGCCGCCGAGCGCATCGCGGTCGACTACGACCCGCTGCCGGCCAGCGCCGACAGCGCGGAGGCCGCGGCCCCGGCGGCCCCGGCGCTGTGGCCCCAGGCGCCCGGCAATCGCGCGTTCACCATCGATCTGGGAGACCGGGAAGCGACGGCGGCGGCGTTCGCAGAAGCCGCCCATATCGAAGGCATCGAGCTCGCCAGCAACCGGATCTTCGGCGCGCCGATCGAGAACCGCTGCTACATCGGCGACTGGGAGGCAGACAGCGGCCGACTGGTTCTCCATTGCGCCGCAGGCAAGCCGCATTCGACGCGCAAGACCCTGGCGGCAGATATTTTCGGCGTGCCGGAGGAGCGGATCGCCGTGAAAGTGCCGGATGTCGGCGGCGGCTTCGGCATCAAGAACGTGCTCTATCCGGAGGAATGCCTCGTCCTGTGGGCGGCCCGGAGGCTCGGCCGGCCGGTCAAGTGGATCGGCCGCCGCGACGAGGGCCTGCAGAGCGATGTCGGCTGCCGCGAGCAGGCCAACCGGGCCGAGATGGCGTTCGACGGCGACGGGCGCATCCTCGCCGTCCGCGTGCGCTCGACCGGCAATCTCGGCGCCTATCTGGCGCCGCGCGGCGTCGTCTCGCTGCGCAACTCCGGCTATGTCCTCGCCAACGTCTACGCGACGCCGGCGGTCGACTACGAGATGCGCGCCTATCATTCCAACACCGCGCCGACCTGCAATTTCCGCGGCGCCGGCGAGCCCGAAGGCATCAACATCGTCGAGCGGCTGGTGGACGCCGCGGCGCGGCGGCTCGGCCGCGACCCGGTCGAGATGCGCCGACTTAATCTCCTGCCGCCCGACGCGCTGCCCCGCACCAACCCGGCCGGCCTCGTCCAGGACACCGGCGATTACGCGGCGATCCTCGACGCCGCGCTTGACCATGCGGACCGCGACGGTTTCGCGGCGCGGCGTCGGCAATCCGAGAGCCTGGGCCTGCGGCGCGGCTTCGGCATCGCCATGCATGTCTACATGTCGGGGTTCAACTTTACCGAAGCGACCCGGCTGGTCGTCGGCAACGACGGCGGGATCGACCTCCTGATCGGCGCGCAATCCGCCGGACAGGGGCACGCCACGACCTTTGCGCAGGTCGCGGCGGCGCGCCTCGGCATCGATCCCGCGCGCCTCCGCGTCGTCCAGGGCGATACCGAGCGGATCGGGACAGGCTCCGGCACCGGCGCCAGCCGCTCGCTGAGCATCGGCGGCTCCTCGACCCTGCTGGCGGCGGACGCTCTGGTCGAAACCGGGCGGGACCTGGCGGCGCAGGCACTGGAAGCCGCCGCCGGCGATGTGATCTATGCCGGCGGCGTCTTCGCCATTGCCGGAACCGACCGCCGGATCGACCTGGCGGCGCTCGCCGGGCTGGCGGCGCAGGACGGGGAGGAGTTCGACGCCTCGGCCAGCTACCGGCCGGAACACGGCACCTCGGCCGCCGGTTGCAATATCTGCGAGGTCGAGGTCGATCCCGAGATCGGCGCCGTAGCGCTGGACCGGTATGTCATCGCGCAGGATGCCGGTAAAATGGTCAATCCGGTCGTGGTCGAAGGCCAGATCCACGGCGGCATCGCGACCGGCCTCGGCCAGGCCCTGCTCGAACACGCAATCTACGAACCGGGCAGCGCGCAACTGCTGACCGGCTCCTTCATGGACTACGCCCTGCCCCGGGCCGCCGACGTGCCGCCGCTGAAGCTGGCGCTGCACGAAGTTCCCTCGGCGCACAATCCGCTCGGCGCCAAGGGCATCGGCGAAGCCGGCGGCGTGGGAACGGCGCCGGCCGCGGTGAACGCGATCCTCGATGCGCTGGCGCCGCTGGGGGTGACCCATATCGACATGCCGGCAACGCCGCACCGGGTCTGGCAGGCGATCCGGCAGGCGCAGGGCGCGGACGGAACGGCAGGCGCGGAGACCGGCCATGCATGACGGCATGTTCCAGGAATGGCCCCGCAAGGTCTGCCACGGCCGCGGCAGCGTCGCCCGGCTGCCGGAGCTGATGGCCGGGTTCGGCCGGGCGCGCGCCTTCGTCGTCTGCGGCCGGACCGTCGCTTCGGGGCCGATGCTGGAAATGGTCCAACAGTCGCTTGGCGGCCGGCTGGCCGGCGTTTATGACGGCATCGCCGCCCACACGCCCTATGCCCAGGTGCGCGAGGCAGCGGCGCAGTTCGACGCCTGCGGCGCGGACACGGTGGTCAGCGTCGGCGGCGGCAGCGCCATCGACGGCGGCAAGGGCATCGCCCTGCTCCGCGCGACCGGCGGCGAGTTCGCGCCCTACGCCATCGACTTCGGCGCCAAGGGCATGGAGCGCGCCGCGATGCCCGATCCCGGCATTACCCATATTGCCGTGCCGACCACCGCCGGTTCGTCCAGCGACGTCATGCCGACGGCCGGCCTGCGCAACCCGGAGAAGCGTACCAAGCTGCTGTTCTGGGACCGGCGCATGGTGCCCGACGCGACGATCCTCGACCCCGAGATGGCAATCTACGCCGACCCGGTGCTGAGCGCGCTCACCGGCATGACGGCGATGGCCCGCTGCATCGAATCCCTCTATGCGCGCACCCGGCAGCCGGTGACGACCGGCCTGTCGCTGCACGCTGCAAGGCTGCTGCGCCGCGCCCTGCCGCGCGCCGTCGAGAAACCCGACGACCTGGAGGCGCGCGCCGACTGCCAGATGGCGTGCCTGATGTCGGGTGTCGCCGGCATCAACACGATGGTCTGCGTCGTCCACGCGCTGGGCCATATCTTCGGCGGCCGGCACGGTTTGCAGCACGGCATCGCCCATTCGATCCTGCTGGCGCCGGCCATGCGCCGCCTGTTGCCGGCGCTGGGCGACGACCGGGTCTGGGTCGCCGACGCGATGGGGGTGCGCAGCGAAGGCCTCTCGCCGGACGAAGCCGGCGCGCAAGCCGCCGATGCCATGTCCGAACTGGTCGGCGCGCTGCCGATCCCGCAGCGGCTTGCCGATGTCGGACTCACCGACGCCGATCTCGGCCCGATCGCGGCAGCGGCGATGGACGATTACATGATGCCCCACGTCCCGCGGCCGATGACGGTGGAGGAAGTGGAAGACCTGCTCCGGGAAGCGCTGTGACCGGCGCCTCGAACGACGGGGCTCCCGGCCGGCCCGCCGCGCGCGTCCTCGCCGACTGGACGGCCGGCCTGCGATGGGCGGACGTGCCGGCGGCGCAGCACCCCCCGATCGGCCTGCGCGTGCTCGATACGCTCGGCCTTATCCTGGCGGGCTCGGCCACTGACGCCGCAGCGGCGGCACGCCAGGTCGCAGGCCGTCAGGGCGTTTCCGACGAGGCCGGCATCCTCCTGGAAGGCGGACGGACGGCGGCGGCCCGGGCGGCCTTCGTGCACGGCGTGACCGCCCATTGCCGGGATTTCGACGATACCTTCCAGGACTCGGTCGTGCATCCCGGCTCGGTTGTCGTACCGACGGCACTGGCGGTCGGGGAATCCTGCGGGGCGGACGATGCCGACATCGCCGCGGCCATTGTCGCCGGCTACGAGGTCGCCGCGCGGCTGGGTAGCGTCGCCGGCCGGCGTTTTCATATCCGCGGCCTGCACGCCACCGGTGTCGTCGGCCCGTTCGCAGCGGCGGCGGCGGCCGGACGGACGATGGGGCTCGACAGTGCAGCGATCGCCGACGCCTTCGGCCTCGCCGGCAGCATGGCGGGCGGCCTGATGGCCTTCGTCGCCGACGGTTCGTGGTCGAAATGGCTGCATGCCGGCTGGGCCGCCCATGGCGGCATCGTGGCGGCGCAGATGGCGGCGCAGGGCTTCCGCGGCCCCGCCGGCGTACTGGACGGACGCCACAATCTCTATGCCGCGCTGCTGGCGGGCGAAGATATCGCTCCGGCCGGCCTGACCGAAGTCCTGACCGGCGGGCTGGGTTCGGTCTGGCGCGGCGCGGAGGCCCATTTCAAATACTATCCCTGCGCCCATGTCATTCAGCCCTATCTCGACGCCGCCATCGACCTGCGGCGCGAGCGAGGGCTGGCGGGCGGCGACATTGCCGGCGGCGTCTGCCGGATCGCGCCCTGGGCGGCGCAGATCGTCAGCCTGCCGCGGGGCGACAAGATCCGGCCCGCCAGCGAGATGGCGGCGATCGCCAGCCTGCCCTACTTGCTCGCCGTCGCGCTCATCGACGGCGCCGTGACCCTGGACGCGCTGGAGGCCGCCGCGCGCGCCGACCCGGCGATCCTCGAACTTGCGGCGCACTTGAATCACGAAGAAGACCCGGCGCTCGGCCAGGGCTTCGACGGCGTGCTGATCCTCGACCTGTCCGAGGGCGGGCGGCTCGAACGGCCGGTTTCCTCCGCGCCGCCCGACCCGGACAAGGTGCTCGGCAAGTTCCGCGCCAACGCCGGGCGCGCGGTCGCCGCGCCGGATACCGAGGCGCTCGAACAGGCCGCCATCGGCGGTCCCCTGCCCGATTTCGCGCGCCTGTTCGCGCTGTTCGGCAGCGTCTCCGCCTAAATTTCCGGAAGGCGCAGGTCCGCAACCGTCTGTAGGGGCGGGTTTGAAACCCGCCCCTACGATCCCTCCGCCCGGAACACAGTACGGGCCAAACGTCCGGGGTGGCATGCGCTGCATGCGCTGGTAATCCGACGGGCGGTCGGCTAGGCTTCGCGGCGCAATCCCCGGATTCCATAGGGAGGAAACGGGAATGGCGGGAAAAACGAGGAGTCTGAAATGCGTAAATTGAGTCTTTTGATCGGCGCCGCGGCCATTGCCGCCGCCCCGTCCCTTGCGATGGCCGAAACCGGCATGCGCGCCATCGCCTTCATTCCGCACAAGCATCCGGTGATGAAATCGTCCCATGACTGGGTCAACAAGGTGAACGCCGCCCTCAAGGGCACCCTGAAGATCAACTATATCGGCGGGCCGGAAGTCATCGGCCGGCGCGAGCAGTGGGACGCGGCCAAGAACGGCGTCATCGACATCATCTTCGCCGTGTTTGCCGACATCCAGGACCGCGCGCCCGAAACGGCGTCGAGCTGGCTGTCCAAATGCACGATCCCGGCCGAGCGCAACAACGGCCACTTCGCCCATCTCGACGCCCAGATGGCCAAGCTGAACCTGAAGCTGATCGCGCGGGTCCAGTACGGCAATTTCTATCTGTGGATGAACAAGAACGCGAAGTCGCTGGCCGATCTCAAGGGCCTGAAAATGCGCACGGGCTCGCTCTACGACAAGATGATGAAGAAGCTCGGCATGGTGCCGGTGACCATGAACTCGCCGGCCGTCTACACCGCCCTGGAGCGCGGTGTGGTCGACGGCTTCGGCTGGCCGACCGCCGGCGTGCTCAAGCGCGGCTGGGTCAAGAAGGCGAAATATGTGGTCGATCTGCCGTTCTTCGGCAATTCGAACATGGGCGCCATCATGAATCTGGACAAATGGAAGAAGCTGCCGGCCGACGCGCAGAAGAAGATCACGGAAATCTCGGTCGCCTACGAGCCGGGCATGGTCAAATATTACCAGGGCCTGGAAGCGAAGGACTGGGAGGCCCTCAAGGGCAACGTCACCAAGATCAAGTTCTCGGATGCCGAGAACAAGACCTATGTCGACGCCGCCTATGAGACCGAGTGGGCGCGCCTGACCGAGAAGGTCGGCGCCAAGCGCGTGGCGGAGTTGAAAAAACTCGCCTGCAACTAGGCGCGTCGGCGCTGAACGTGTAATTTCGGGGGCGGTCGCTCGCCGCCCCCGGATTTTATGGATCGCCCCATGCAACGCCTGCTTCGCATCCTCGACCGGATCGAAGACGCGATGTCGTTCGGCGCCGTCCTGCTGCTGGTCGCCATCACGGTGGCGGTCTGCCTCGAAGTCTTCATGCGCTACGTTCTCAACGACCCGCTGGTCTGGGTCGTCGAACTGTCCGAATACGCGCTGCTCTATATCTGTTTCCTGGGCGCGGCCTGGGCCTTGCGCGAGGGCAATCACGTCCGCGTCGATATTTTCCTCTATGCCTTCTCCCAGCGCTGGCGGCAGCGCTTCGGCGTCGTCTCGTCCCTGCTCGGGCTCGGGATCGCGCTCGTTCTGCTGATCTGGGGCGTCGGCGCGACCTGGGAGAAATACGTCACCGGCGCCTACAACCCGACGGTCGTGGAATTCCCGTCCTGGATCGTCCTGCTGTGCATTCCGGCCGGCTCGCTGATCCTGGCCCTGCGTTTCCTGCGCAACACGATCGAATTCGCCGCCGGCGTGCGCAGCGATCGGGCCAGTTTCGAAGCGGATATCGGATAGATGGGCCCCGAGTGGTGGGTCGTCCTGCTGGTCATTTTCGGCGCGCTGATCGTGCTGCTGGCGATCGGCGTGCCGGTCGCCTTCGCCTTCCTCACCATCAACGTCGTCGGCGTCTACATTTTCTGGAACGGCTTCGCCGGCTTTAACCAGCTCGTCCTGTCGGTCAGCGCGTCCGTCACCCATTTCGCGATCCTGCCCGTCCCCCTGTTCATATTGATGGGCGAGGTGATGTTCAGATCGGGCATCGCCTCGAAACAGATGGAAGTGCTGGATTCCTGGTTCGGCCGGGTGCCCGGCCGGCTCAGCCTGATGGCAGTGGGCGGCGGCACCATGTTCGCCACGCTCACCGGCTCGGGCATGGCGGGAACGGCGATGCTGGGCAAGCTGCTGGTGCCGGACATGGAGCTCCGCGGCTATGCCAAGCCGATGACGCTGGGCCCGATCCTCGGCTCCGGCGGCCTGGCGATCATGATCCCGCCCTCGGCGCTCGGCGTGCTGCTCGCCGCGATCGGCGATTTCTCGGTCGGCGATTTCCTGATCGCGATCATCCTGCCGGGCCTGCTGATGGGGATTTTCTACGCCTCCTACATCGTGATCCGCTGCAGCCTGCAGCCGCATCTGGCGCCACCCTACGACGTGCCGCCCCAGCCGCTGCTGCCCAAGATCGGCAACACGCTGATCTATGTGTTCCCGCTTGCCGCCATCGTCTTCCTGGTGATCGGCCTGATCTTCCTCGGCGTGGCGACGCCGACCGAATCCGCCGCGCTGGGCGCCGCCGGCACTTTCGTCCTGGCGGCGCTCTACCGGGGCCTGCGCTGGGACGTCGTGACCAAGTCGCTCCGCTCGACCCTGGGCACGACGGTCATGATGTTCATGATCCTGACCGGCACCACGGCGTTCGGCCAGATCCTCGCCTTCACCGGCGCCTCGCGCGGCATGGTCGAACTCGCGACGGCGGTCGAGGTCGCGCCCTTCGTCATCATCATCCTGATGATGCTGGTGCTGCTGGTCATGGGCACCTTCATGGAGCCGTTGTCGATCATGTTCCTGACCGTGCCGATCTACCTGCCGATCGTCGAGGCGCTGGCGCCGGGCCTCGGCATGACGCCGGAGCAGGCCGTGATCTGGTTCGGCACCATCATGCTGCTCAACATGCAGATGGCGAGCACCTCGCCACCCTTCGGACTCCAGCTGTTCGTCATGAAGGGCGTGGCGCCGGCCGGCACGAAGATGATGGACATCTACAAATCCGCCCTGCCCTTCCTGGGCTGCGATTCCATGGTCATGCTGCTCATGATCTTCTTCCCGCCGATCGTCCTATGGCTGCCGGGAATCTAGCAAGGTCGGCGCGCCGGCTGCGGGTTTCCGCCCTAGCGGCCGTCCTGATACTGGCTTGCGCCGCACCGGCGAAATCCGCCGGCGCGGGCGCCGCTTTCGAATGGAAGGAGGCCTATGCCGGCGTGTTCGCCGGCGCCGGATGGGCCATCAACCGGCTTGTCGATGTGGACGGATTCGCGAATTGGGGCAATCCCGGTTCCGCGCTCGGCTACAGCCGCCTCGGTGCTGTCGGCGGCGCTCTTGCCGGCCAAAGATTCGCGTTCGGCCGCCTCGGGTTCCGGGTCGAAGCCGAAGCGATTGTCGGCGGCCTGCCGGCGGTCACGAGACGGCTCGACCCCGGATGCACCGACGAAGCGGCGATGTCGCGGTTCCGATGGGTCGCCTCAGTCCGACTGGGAATCGAGGAGGAATTCGGCGGAGTCCTGGTCTTCGCGTCCGGCGGGCCGGCGTTGGCCCGGATCGTCAATTCGGTCACCGACACCGACTACAGCGGCACGGAATGTCTGGAGCGCGACCTGCGGTTCGATGCCGACGATTCCTTCAGCAGCACCTCGACGCGAGTCGGGTGGGCAATAGGCGCCGGCGTCGAGACGCCGCTGGCGCCGCGTTGGGCGCTCCGCGTCGACGGTTCGTACTTCGAATTCGGGAAACGGCGCTACCGGGTGAACCTGTCCGGCAACAATACCTGCGGCCCCGGCGGCCCGAACACGGCATGTTCCTATATCGTGCGGAACCGGCTGGGCATCCTGCGCCTGGCGCTCGTCTACCGGTTCGATGAATAGGATCCGGCCGCTAGCGACAGTCGGAAAACGCTGCAGGACAAGATGACGATGGCGGGGCGGGTTTATACACTGCGGCGGCCAACGCCGGGCATCGGGCGGTCGTACAGCTTCGAGAAAGAGTCAGTGCAGATTTCTTAAATCCGCAACGGGTGGCAATGACCTACGCGCGAACCGGATACCGCCTCGCCGTCGATGTCGGCGGCACGTTTACCGATGTGGTAATCGCCGACGCGCGCGGGCGCGGGCTGAGCGGCGCCAAGGTGCCGACGACGCCGCACGACCGCGCCGTCGGCGTGATGGAAGGCATCCGGGCTGCCGCGGCAGCCGAAGGGATCGGCCTGGACAGCATCGCAGAGGTGGTTCACGGCTCGACCACCGGCACCAATGCCCTGATCGAGCGCAGCGGCGCGAAGGTCGGGTTTCTCACCACGGCGGGCTTTCGCGACATGCTGGAGATCGGCCGGGTCCAGCGGCCGATGGAAGGTCTGTACGATTTCACCGTCGACCGGCCGCCGCCGCTGGCGCCGCGCCACCGCTGCCTGGAAGCCGTCGAGCGCATCGACGCCGAAGGCCGGATCGTGACGCCGCTGGACGAGGCGAGCGTCCTTGTCGCGGCGGAAGTCTTCGCCGGCCAGCAGGTCGAGGCCATCGCCGTCTGCTTCCTGTTCGCCCATCTCAACCCGGCGCACGAGGACCGCGCCGCGGAAATCCTGAGCGAGCGCCTGCCGGGCGTACCGGTCAGCGTCTCCAACCGGATGAGCCCGGAATACCGGGAATACGAGCGCGCCTCGACGGCGGTGATGAACGCCTACCTGACGCCGGTCATGGACAGCTATCTCAGCAATCTCGAAGCCCGGATTGCCGATGCGGCGGCCGGCGCGCGGCTCTCCGTCATCCAGGCGAACGGCGGCTCCACTTCCGTCGCTCAGGCCCGGCGCAAGGCGGTGACGACGGTCAACTCCGGCCCGTGCGGCGGCGTGGTCGCGGCGGCGCTGTACGGCCGGCGGCACGGGCGCAGCCGGATGGTCTCGGTCGATATGGGCGGCACGTCCTTCGATATCGGGCTGATCGAGGAAGGCCGTTCGCGGGTGACGACCGAGGGCGATTTTCAGGGCCTGCCGGTCAAGATTCCGATCATCGACCTGCACATCATCGGCGCCGGCGGCGGCTCCATCGCCTGGATCGATCCGGGCGGCGCGCTCAATGTCGGGCCGCAGTCGGCCGGCGCCGTACCCGGCCCGGCCTGCTACGGCCAGGGCGGCGGCTCGGCGACGGTGACCGACGCCAACCTGGTGCTCGGCCGGCTCAACCCCGACAATTTCAACGCCGGCCGGATGGCGCTCGACATGGACGCAGCGAAACGCGCCGTCGGCGCCCTGGCGGAAAAAATGGGCGCGAGCCTCGAAGAAGCGGCGCTCGGCGTGGTCAGGGTCGTCAACGCCAACATGACCCGCGGCATCGCCACGGTGACGATCCAGCGCGGCATCGACGTGCGCGATTTCTCGCTGGTGTCGTTCGGCGGCGCGGGCGGCGCCCATGCGGTGGCCCTGGCCGAGGAACTGTCGATGGCCGAAGCGATCGTGCCGCCGATGCCGGGCACCTTCTCGGCGGTCGGCCTGCTGGCGACCGAGATGCGCCATGACTATGTGACCGCGACCGGCGGCATCGTCGCCGCCGAGGCGGATCCCGCGTCGCTGGAAGCCGCATTCCTGGACATGGAGAAGCAGGGCCGCGACCTGTTGGCCGGACAGGGCTTCGCGGACGAGCGTATCCGGCTGACCCGCCTCGCCGACCTCAAGGTCGTGGGCCAGACCTATGAGCTGCTGCTGCCCCTGCCCGACCGGGGGCCGGTGTCCGATGCCGGCGTCGCCGCGCTGGTCGCGGATTTCGGCGCGCTCTACCGCGAACGCTACGCCTTCTTCTTCGAGGGCGAGCCGATCGAGATCGTCAACCTGCGGGTCAGCGCCGAAGGCCTCAATCCGCCCGTCGATTTCCCGGAAAGCGCCGGAAGCGGCGACTCGCCGGCGGCTGCACAGAGCGGCAGCCGCCCGGTCTATTTCGACGGTCCGGGCTGGACCGAGACGCCGATTTTCGAGCGCTCGAGGCTGGCCCATGGCATGATGGCGCCCGGACCGGCGGTAATCGAGGAGGAAACCTCGGCCACCCTGGTGCCGCCGGGGCGGCAGACGGCGGTGGCGGCCGACCTCGGCCTGATCGTCGATCTGCGCGGGCGTTAAGGGAAAGGGCGATGAACGATCTGGTGACCATGCAGGTGATCCGCTACGCCTCGGAGCAGATCGCCGACGAGATGGGCTACACGCTGGTGCGCACCGGCCGCTCGACCATCATCACCGAGATCAAGGACATCTCCTGCGTCGTGACCGACGCCAGGGGCCAGACGGTCGCCCAGGCCCACCACACGCCCAGCCTGCTTGCCGGGTTCGAGATCACCATGCGCGAACTGGTCAAGGAATACCGGCCGGAAGACCTGGCGCCCGGCGATGTCATTATCACCAACGACCCTTACCGCGGCGGCCAGCACATCATGGATCTCTACGCCATCGCGCCGGCCTTCCACGAGGGCGCGCTGATCGGCTTCGTCGGCAACATCACCCACCATTCCGACCTGGGGGGCGTGGCGGCCGGCGGCGTCGCGGGCGGCATCCGCGAGATCTATCTGGAAGGCCTGCGCCTGCCGATGGTGAAGCTCGTGAAGGCCGGCGTCGAGGACCGCGAGATCGTCGGCATCATCCGCAACCAGATCCGCGTACCCGACAAGACGATGGGCGATATCCGGGCGCAGATCAGTTCGCTGATGGTCGGCACCGAGCGCCTCGGCCGCCTGTTCGACCGCTACGGCAGGACGGTCGTACAGACCGCCTGGAACGACCTGCTCGACTATTCCGAACGACGCATGCGCCAGGGGCTGACGGCCCTGCCCGACGGCACTTACGAAGCCGAGGATTTCATCGACGACGACGGCGTCAACGACGATCCGATCCGCATCGCCCTCAAGGTCACCATCGACGGCGACCGGGCGGTGGTCGACCTGACGGAGAGCGACCCGCAGGCCGAGGGCAACACCAACTCCACCATCGCGAACACCCACGCCGCGATCTACTATGTGATGATCGCGGTGGTCGATCCGCACGCGCCGCCCAATTCCGGCTGCTACCGGCCCGTCGAGGTGGTGACCAAGAAGGGCACGATCGCCGATCCGCTGCCGCCGGGCGCGGTCGCGGCGCGCACCAACGCCTCGCAGAAGATCGCCGAGGGCACCTTCTTCGCCCTGTCGAAAGCGGCGCCTGAGCGGGTGACCGCCGGCAGCCACGGCCAGATCACGACCTGCGGTTTCGGCGGCACGGACCCGAAGACCGGCGAGACCTTCATCATGATCGACATCCAGGGCGGCGGTAACGGCGGCCGGCCGCGCCAGGACGGCGCCGACGGCCAGGACAGCCACCTGCCCCGCTTCATGAACACGCCGGTCGAAGCGGTGGAAAGCCGCTTCCCGTTCCGCATCGACCGCTACGAATTCCTGCCCGACAGCGGCGGCGCCGGAAAATTCCGCGGCAGCCTGGCGCTGCGCCGCGACATCCGCCTGCTCACCGGGCCGGTCAGTTTCGCGCGCTACGCCGACCGCCAGAAGTTCCCGCCCCAGGGGCTGTTCGGCGGCAAGCCCGGCGCACCCGGCGCGATTATCCGCAATCCCGGTTCGCCGAAGGAAGAGCGCATGCGCTCCAAGGCGCTGGACACGCTGGCCGAGGGCGATGTCGTCAGCCTGCGCCAGCCGGGCGCCGGCGGCTACGGCGATCCGCACGCGCGGGATTTCGCCGCCATCGACCGCGACCTGCTCGACGGCAAGGTGACGCCGGAGGCGGCGGAACGCGACTACGACGCGGTCGTCGACCGGGCGGCATTGCGGATCGACCGCGACGCGACGCTGGCCTTGCGCGCCCGGACGGGCAGCGCCGCCGTGGCGGCGGAGTGACGGCCGGGAGCGGAACGGGCGCATGATCGAGCTGCCGGAAGAAATCGCCGCGATCCGGGAGACGTTCGCGCGTTTCTGCGACGAACAAATCCTCCCCCAGGCCGAGGCGATCGACGAAGCCCACGAGTTTCCGCGCGACCTGTTCCGGCAGATCGGCGAACTCGGCTTTTTCCGCATGCGCTATCCGGAGGAGGTCGGCGGGCTGGACCTCGGCCTGCTGCCCTTCTGCCTGGCGGTCGAGGAACTGTCCCGCGGCTCGATGGCGCTCGCTGCCGCCTGCTCGATGCAGGCGCTGATGGGCACCCATTTCCTCAACGAACTGGGCAACGACGACATCGTCGAGCGGCTGCTGATCCCGGCGCTCGACGGCGAGAAGATCGGCGGCATCTGCATGACCGAGCCCAACGCCGGCTCCGACCTGCACGGCATGAACACGCGCGCGGCGAAAGCGGACGGCGGCTGGCGGCTCAACGGCCAGAAGATGTGGGTGACCTCGGCGCCGATTGCCGACTTCTTCACCGTCTTCGCCAAGGCCGGCGAGGAAGACCGCATCACCATCTTCCTGGTCGAGCGCGATTTCGAGGGTCTGCAGGTCGGACGCGCCATCGAGAAGCTGGGCGTGCGGGCGCTGCCGACCTCCGAACTGTCGTTCGACGACTGTTTCGTGCCGGACAGCCACCGGCTCTGCCCCGTCGGCGAAGGCGAGCAGCATCTGCGCAAGATCCTGGCACGAATCCGCATCATGACCGGCGCCATGGGCATCGGCATCGCCCGCGCCGCCTTGGACGACGCGGTGCAATATGCCGGCGAGCGCAAACAGTTCGGCAAGCCGATCGACCGCTTCCAGGCCATCCAGATGCGCCTCGCCGACATGGGGACGGACCTCGAAGCTGCCCGCCACCTTGTCGCCCACGCCGCGCAACTCTGCGACGCGGGCCTGCCGCATCACAAGGAAGCGGCGATGGCCAAGCTGTTCGCGTCGGAGGCCGCGGCGCGCATCTGTGAGCATGCTTCGCGCATCTTCGCCTCCTACGGCTTTGCCATGGAATATCCCGCCCAGCGCTATCTGCGCGACGTGCGCTTCCTGCTGATCGGCGGCGGCACCAGCGAAATTCTGAAGCTGATCATCGCCAAGGAGGTCTCCGCGCGATGACGCGCAGACCGATCAGGGTGCTGGTCTCCAAGCCGGGGCTGGACGGCCACGATGTCGGCGCCAAGGTGGTCGCCCGGGCGCTCAAGGACGCGGGCATGGACGTGATCTATACCGGCCTGCGCAAGACGCCGGAGGATATCGCCCGCCGGGCGAAGGACGAGGATGTCGACGTGATCGGCATGTCGATCCTGTCCGGCTCCCACCTGCCGCTGGCGCGGCGGCTCAAAGACCTGTGGGACGAGTACGATCTCGGCACGCGGATGTGGCTGGTCGGCGGCAACGTGCCGGAAAAGGACCACGAGGCGCTCGCCGACATCGGCGTCGACGCCGTCTTCAATTCGCGCAGCCGGCTCGACGACATCGTCCGGTATATCGAGGAGAATGTAGCGAGATGGCCGAGGAACTGACCCGAGAAATGAAGAGCGGGCTGGAATTACCCCATGGCGTCGCGCCGGTCTTCGCAGATTCCGGTATCGAGGTGAAACCGGTCTACACGGCGGCCGACCTGAACGGCGGCAACGGAAGCGGCGGCGGCAACGGGGCGGGCGAGGAACGGCCCGGCGAATATCCCTTCACCCGCGGCATCCACGCCGACATGTACCGCCGCCGGCCCTGGACGATGCGCCAGTATACCGGCTTCGGCAACGCACAGGCGACCAACGAGCGCTTCCACTATCTGATCGAGACCGGCAACACCGGCCTCAACGTCGCCTTCGATCTGCCTTCCCAGTGCGGGCTGGACAGCGACGATCCGGCGGCGGAAGGCGAGGTCGGCCGGGTCGGCATGGCGGTCGACAGCCTGCGCGATTTCGAGGTCGCCTTCGACGGCGTCGACCTCGACGCGATCACCGTCTCGCTCACCGTCAACGGCGCCGCGGCGATCATGATCGCCATGTATCTCGCCATGGCGGAGAAGCGCGGCTACGACATCGCCACCCTGCGCGGCACGGCCCAGAACGACATTCTCAAGGAGATGGTCGGCCGCGGCACCTGGGTCTTCCCGGTCGAACCGTCGGTCAGGCTGGTCGGCGACACCATCGAATATTGCGCCCGCCATGCGCCCAACTACAGCCCGGTCAGCGTGTGCGGGTACCATATCCGCGAATCCGGCTGCGATCCGGCCGAGGAAATGGGCTACGCCTTCGAGATCGCCAAGGCCTATATCGACGAAACGCTGAGGCGCGGCCTCGCCATCGACGATTTCGCCGGACGGCTCTCCTTCAACTTCAACGTCTTCGGCAAGCTGTTCGAGGAAGTCGCCAAATTCCGCGCCGGCCGCCGGATGTGGGCGAAAATCCTGAAAGAACAGTACGGCGCGAAAAATCCCAAGACCATGTGGATGCGCATGATCGCCGGCGGCGGCGGATTCGGGCTGACCATCGATCAGCCGGAGAACAACATCATGCGCGGCGCCTATTATGCGCTCTCCGCCGTGCTGTCCGGCGCCCAGACGATCGCGCTGTGCTGCTACGACGAGGCCTATACGATCCCCTCGCCCAGGGCGCAGCAGATCTCGATCCGCACCATGCAGCTCCTGATCGAGGAGCTCGGCCTGTGCGATACGGTCGACCCGCTCGGCGGCTCCTATTTCGTCGAAGCGCTGACCGACGGGATGGAAGCGAAGATCGAGGCCGCGATGCAGCGCGTGCAGGACGAGGGCGGCATCGTCGCCGGCATCGCCGGCGGCCGCATCCAGGACCGGGTCTCGCAGCAGGCCTACGAGCACCATCGCCGGGTCGAGAATGGCGAGGCCCGCAAGGTCGGCGTCAATTGCTACCGGGTGCCGGAGGAAAAGCCGGACGTCGAGTTCCATCCGGAACGGCGGGAAGACCTCGACATGCAGCTCGCCAGCCTGAAGCAGATACGCGCCGAACGCAGTGCAGACGCGGTCGACCGGGCGCTGAAACGGCTGCACGCCGATGCCGTCGCCGGCGCCAACACGATGCCGGCGATCGTGGAGGCGGTGAAAGCCTATGCAACGGTCGGCGAAATCACCGGGGTCCTCGCCGGAGTCTACGGCCGGTTCGAGGAGCCGGTTACCATCTGAGGCCGGCCGGGCCGTTCGGATTCGACACCTGCGGAGGGAAACAGTGAAGAGACGCACCCTGATCGCCATGGAACAGGCGCTGGCGATGCCTTACGCGACGATGCGCTTCGTGCATCTCGGCTGGCGGGTCATCCGGGTCGAATCGACCGGCGGCGGCGACCAGCCGGGCGACCCGAACCGCTATATCGGCGGACCGGTGCCCGGCATCGAGCCCTATTCCTATTTCCTGGCCCAGAATGTCGGCAAGGAATGCGTCGCCCTCAATCTCAAGACGGCGGAGGGCCAGGCCGCCCTGCACCGGATGATCCGCGAACTCGACGCCGATGTCTTCACCTGCAACACAATTCCCAGCCGCTACGAGCAGCTCGGCGTCGACTACGAGACCCTGAGCGCC
The DNA here is from genome assembly GCA_900197615.1 of Rhodospirillaceae bacterium Spongia-Bin9. GTDB lineage: Bacteria > Pseudomonadota > Alphaproteobacteria > Bin65 > Bin65 > Bin65. Next base: position 3,747 of record FZLR01000020.1, on the reverse strand, counting down.
GTCAAACCGGGGCTGATCTGGGCCGGCATTTCCGCCATGGGGCCGGACTATCCGAAGGTCGCCGGCTACGATCCGGTCATCCAGGCCATGTGCGGCTATATGGAAGTCACCGGGTTCGAGGACGGGCCGCCGACCCTGATGGGCGTGCCGGTGGTCGATCTCAAGGCCGGCGACGAGGTCTATTCCAGCGTCCTGCTGGCGCTGGCCGAGGGCGCGGACCGGGACGGCGGCCGGCGGATCGACGTCTCGATGCTCCAGGCCGCGGCGTCCTGGCTGATCACCCTGCTGCCCCTGATCGACCTCGATTGCGATCCGGAAGAGATCGGCCGCTGGGGCAACGCCCATCGCAAGTTCATCCCGACCAGCGTCTATCCGACCGGCGACGGCTACATCTACATCGCCGTCGGCAGCAACGCCCAGTGGCGCCGGCTCACCGGGATCGAGCGGTTCGTCCCGGTCGCGAAGGACGGTGCGCGCGACACGCCGAAAGCGCGCTACCGTGACCGCGAGGCGATCTACCGGGAAATCGGCGAAGCCACCGGGCAGGCGCCATTGGAGACCGTCTCGGCGGAGTTGTCGGCGGCGCAGATTCCCAATACGCCGATCAATCCGATCCCGCGCGTTCACGAGATGCCGGCGGTGCGCTCGAAGATGACCCGGACCGTGCTGCCGACCGGCCAGGCCCTGCGCCTGCAGCCGCGCGCCGTCGATCTGGCGGACAAGCCGGAGGACTTTTTCCCGCCCCGCGGCTATGGCGAAGATAGGCGGGCCGTGCTGGCGGAGGCAGGCTATTCCGGAAGCGAGATCGACCGGATGATGGAGGAAGGTATCGCCGCCGGCCGGTAGGCGGCCGGTCCGGAGCTGCATTCGGCCGGCGGCGAAGTTCTCGGCTTCGGCCGGGAGGAAGCCATCGCCGAGAAACCTGTGCGCTACGCGATCGTGTGCGTATCAGTGCTTGTGCGGGAGCGTGCCGCGGCCGATCACGGTGCAGTTGCGCTTCCCGGCCTTCCGGCACTTCGCGAGCGCCGCGGCCTGCGCCTTGCCGGCGCTGCCGGCCATGGCCGTGAAGACATCGCCCGGAATGGGCTGCATGACGGGCTTCGCATCGGCCGCCGCCATGGCGTAGTGAACCTGGTGGGCCTGCGCCGCAGAGGCGGCACAAATCGCGGAAACTGTCAGGATACCGGCGAATTTCTTGAGCATGATTACCTCCTTAAAGATAATATTGCATTTGGGAACGGGGATCCGTTGTTCAAGACAGGCTTCCAGAAAAATCAGGATATTTCTGAGAAAAAAACAGCGCAAATTAGGCGGTGAACATCTTCGGTTATCCTGTCCGCCCCAATCGGAAATCCGATGGCAGGTCAATTCAATTGACAGATCGCCTGCAGTTCGATTTGGAAAATTCGTTGATTTACAAATATTTACATTCCTTGTTGGCGCTAATCCTCACCAGGTGAACGCTCGTTCGCCCTCCGCTCTGCGGCCGGACTCCAGCTGCAACATGTATGGTGCTTTTCGATATACACACGCCCAAGAAAATATTGTTCGCCAAAAAAACAATCCGAAATTCAATAAGATTTATCAATGCGGTCTATAACTTTTTCGGAAACTAACCGAAATTCTTATGTCGCCGAAAGGCCCGGAAAAAAGTGAGCCCGTTCGCGAAAAAACCGCAAGATTACGATGCTTCGATCCGAATTCCGAACCGGGCGGAGTCCCGCGGTCCGCGGCCTCCGGCCTCAGCCCTCGTAGATCCGGATGGCGAGCGGGGCGGAGCGGAAGTTGTTGGTCGGCGAGGTATCGGCAGGACAGGCGGAGACGGCGGCCAGGATGTTCATCCCGGCGCGCAGCTCGATATAGTCGTCCGGCCCGACCTCCGTCGGCAGGATTTTGAAGCTCCCGTCGGTGTAGAGGTCGACATTCATGAAGACGTTGAACACGTCGAAGATGTCGTCGCCGGTCAGGCCGAACGGCTCGACGGCCTCGCGCAGGTTTTCCTGGCACGAGCGATGGCTGCCGGGCGGGAGGTTGTCGCGTATTTCGTAGAGCCGGGTCGAGCAGCGCCCGCCCATGTTGCCCCAGTGGTTGGGATAGGTGTCGTCCAGCACCGTCATCATGACGTTCTCGCGCGGCGGCTTGGAATAGAAGTATTTGAAGGCCTTGCTGGTGCCGGTGCCGGCGGTCACGTTGATCGCCCAGCTCTGGCCGCAGTGGAACGTCTCCTTCGGATCGTCGGCGTTGTAGAAGGCGCAGTCGCCGACCTGGCCGCCCTCGACCTGCGCGATGCGGAAGACCTGGCCCTTCTTCACGACGAAGCCGCGCCCGTGGCGGGCCGGTATGACGAATTCATCCAGCAGTTTACCCGGCATGACCTATTCCCCTTCCGTGGCGGCACGCCCATCGGCGTAGACCATCCGCCGTTCGTCCTCGAGCCGGAAACCAGGCAGGCCGAGGCTGTCCTGGAACATGCGCAGGTAAGCGGGCGAAGTCGAAGTCCTGCCGCCGTTCTCCCGCGCCTGACGCAGCGCCGCCCGCGCAGTTTCCGTCGCCTGCGGATCGACCGCCCCGGCCGCGTCGAGCACGACGCCGTAGACCGCTTTGGCATAAACAGCCGTAATCCGCTCCTCTGCGATGTCGGCGCCGACAGCTGCCGGATCGCGCTCCAGGGGATCGCCCTGCCCGGCGCCGCCGGCCCCGATATGGCAGAAGGCCTCGCCCTCCGCGAGATGGATCGCCTCCATCGGCATGACCGGGACGGTCGTCTGGCCGGGACCGGGATTGACGATATTCCACGACGGCGTGCCCGGACAGCCGCCGTCGAGCCCGTAAGGCAGGAATTGACGGCGATCGGAGCGCATGACCATCCTCACGCCGCCGGGCGCCCGCACCCGGTACTGGCGCCGGTAGGCCGGCGCGCCGCGAAAGCGGCCCGGCCCGCCGGAATTCTCGACCATGCCGTAGCGTTCGACCTCGAGCGGATGCAGCGCCTCGATCATTTCGACCGGCTGGTTGGTCAGATTGCCGCCGGGGTTGGGGATGCCGAAGGCGCCGTCGCGGTCGGGCATTGCGCCCCAGCTTCCCGCCAGGGTCTCCGACAGAACGAACTGCCGGCCGCGGTGCATGCCGCTGATCGCCGGGAAGGTGACGCCGCCTTCTCCCGCCGCCGGGATCTTGTCCGGCACGATCTGCGCAAAAACGCCGAGCAGCACATCGAGCGCGCGCCAGCCGACGATGGCCCGCGCCGCGCAGGCCGCCGGCGGCCGCGGGTTGACGATGGTGCCCTCCGGCAGGCGGATATCGATCGCCCGGGCGAATCCCTCGAAATTCGGGATTTCCTCTTCGGCGATGCATTTTACGATGAGCTGGACGGCGGACTTGACGAAGGGCGACGGGCAGTTGATCGCGCCCGGAACCTCCGGCGAGGTGCCTGCCCAGTCCACAACCATCCGGTCGCCCTCGATCGTCACCGTCACTTTCAGCGGGATCGGCGCCGGATCGTCGCCCAGCCCGTCCAGGTAGTCGGTAAAGGACCATTGCCCGTCGGGCAGCGCGGCGATCTCCTGCCGCGTCACGGCTTCGGCATAGTCGTGCAGGTCGACCAGCATGGCGCGGAAGGTCTCGCTGCCGTGTTTCCCGACCAATCGGCCGTAGGCGCGCTCGGCCGTGGCGCAGGCGGCGACCTGGGCGCGCATGTCCCCGGCCAGCTTGTCGGGGGCGGCGCCGGTTTTGTGGCGTCGGCCGGAG
>FZLR01000244.1 GCA_900197615.1 Rhodospirillaceae bacterium Spongia-Bin9 | reverse complement strand
CCGCCTGCGACGCGCGGCGGGGGGGGCGAGGGGGTCGCTGCCCCCGGGCGGAATTACGGGCAGGCTGCTCGCTGCGCCCGGTCGAAATGACGGCCCGGAGGCGTGCGGGAGGAAAGACGGGGCTGGCAAAATCGGAAGCCGAACATGACACATCATGACCCTTCATGACGCCTGCCGAGAGCCGCCTTTCCGGCGCCGCGGTCGCGCCGCCGCATCAGTGCGGCCGTCCGATACGGACAATCTGGGAAACTATGCATAACTTGCCATCGTTTGTGCACGGCCGCCGGAGCGGAAATGGCGGATTTCAGCGGATTCCGCGCCGGAGACAGCGGCTCAAATGCAAAAAAACACTGTAAATAGACCGGTCTGTCTCAGCCTTGAGGTCGGGCCGCGAATGGGCAAAAGGAGGAGGATACCGCCACGAATCATGACAAATCATGACATTTCATGACGCATCGGTATGTCCTGCGGCGCGCCCTGTCCGGCTGTGGAAGCGGGCCGGCGGTTACGCAGCGGCCGGCAAGCCGGCCTCCAGCCCCCCGATATCGCCGATCTCCGGGCAGCCGGTCTGGGCCTGGAAGCGGTCGAGTTCGTCGCGCAATATGTCGAGGGAGCGCTCGACTCCGGCCTGGCCGGCGGTGCCGACGCCGTACAGGGTCGCACGCCCGACCAATGTGAAATCCGCGCCCAGCGCCAGCGCCCGGCCGATATGGGAGCCGCGGCGGATTCCGCTGTCCAGGATCAGGGCCATCTCCGGGCCGACGGCGGCGCGGATCGCGGGCAATACGCCGATCGGCGCCGGCGCGGAGTCGAGCTGCCGGCCGCCATGGTTCGAGACGATGACGCCGTCCACCCCCAGCGCCTTCGCCCGGACGGCGTCGGCGGGGGATTGCAGCCCTTTCAGGATGAAAGGCTTGTCCCAGACGTCGCGAATCCAGGCGAGATCGTCCCAGGTCAGCGTCTGCGAGATCCGCGCCGCCATGAAGGCTGCAAGCGTTCCGGCGGTGGCATTGTCCGGGGCGTAGGCGGCGATGGTGGCGAGGCGCGGCGCCGGGTTGGCCAGGAAGCGCATGGCCCAGCGCGTGTGGAGGGCGCCGTCGAGCAGCATTTTCGGCGTCATCCTGAGCGGGAGGACGAAGCCGTTGCGCATGTCGCGCTCGCGCTTGCCGGGGTAGGGCGCGTCGACGGTGAGCACCAGCGCCTGCGCGCTCGCCTCGCGCGCCCGCCGGATCAGGTCCAGGTTGGTTTCCAGGTCGCTCTGGGCGTAGAGCTGGAACCAGAAGCGGCCGTCCGTGGCCTTGCCGATATCCTCGATCGAGGTGGTCGCGGCGGTGCTCAGGATATAGGGCACGTTGGCCGCCAGGGCGGCGCGCGCCAGGCACAGATCCGCGTCCGGCCACAGCAGGTTGCTCATGCCGGTCGGCGCGATTCCGACCGGACGGTCCCAGGTCTGCCCGAACAGTTCCGTCTTCTGGCTGCGCACGCCGATATCGATCAGATAGTTCGGCGTCACCCGGACGGCGTCGAGCGCTTGCGTGTTGTGGGCCTTGCCCTGTTCGTCTTCCGCTGCGCCGTCGACGAAATCGAAGATCGCCCTGGGCAGCCGGCGCTGCGCCGCCTTGCGCATGTCGGCAATCGTCAAAATGCGGGAAAGTCCGGCCATATTTTCTGCCGGCGCTGCGGCCGGCCGCCTGTTTCCTGGAAATTCGCGAGTGTCCTGCCATGCCGACCGTGCCGCACGCCAGCCTCAAAATCGCCGTCAAGGCCATGCTCGCCGCGATGGGCAGCAGCGAAGCCGAGACGGAAACCGTGGCCGACCATCTGGTCGAGGCCAATCTCAAGGGCCATGACAGCCACGGCGTCGGCATGATGCCGCTCTATGTCCGCAACTGGCAGGCCGGCACGCTCGCCCTCAACCGGCCGCTCGAAACCCTGCGCGACGACGGGCCGTTCCTGGTCTGCGACGCCGGCGGCGGTCACGGCCAGGTCGCGGCGCTGGAAATTACCCGGCGGACGGTCGAGCGGGCGCGGGAAACCGGCGTCGCAATAAGCGGCCTGATCCTGGCGCACCATATCGGCCGGGTCGGCACCTATGGCGAGGTCTGCGCCGAAGCCGGCATGGTCTCGATCCAGTTCGTCAATGTCGGCGGCCATGCGGCGACGGTTGCACCCTTCCGCGGCGCCGACGCCCGCTTCCTCACCAACCCGGTCTGCATCTCCGTTCCCGCCGGCGGGGACAAGCCGGCCATCATACTGGATTTCGCCACCAGCAAGGTCGCGCTCGGCAAGGTTCGCGTCGCCATGAACGAGGGCCGCCTGATGGAAGACGGCCTGCTGATCGACAGCGCCGGCCAACCGACGACCGACCCCACGGTCATGTTCAGCGATCCGGGCGGCGCCATGACGCCGATGGGCGATCACAAGGGCTACGGTCTTGCGCTCATGGCCGAGCTATTGGGCGCGGCCCTGACCGGCGGCATGACGATCCGGCCGGAACGGGGCCGCGACGCCGGCATCCGCAATAATATGCTCACCATCGTCATCGATCCGGAGCGGCTGGCCGGCCGCGGGCCGTTCCTGGCGGAGGCCGCCGCCGTCGTCGATTGGGTCAAGGCCTCGCCG
>FZLR01000061.1 GCA_900197615.1 Rhodospirillaceae bacterium Spongia-Bin9 | reverse complement strand
CGCCGGCCCCCCCCGCCGGCCGCCCGATGGGGGGGCGGGGGTCCCCCCGCCGCAGGCTCCGCCAGGCCCGGCAGCGCCTGCGTCGCCGCCCTGTCGATAGCGCCGGACAGGATGGCGCGGGCGAAGCGGAAAGCCAGAGTCGCCTTGCCGATGCCCTCGCTGCCGGTGAAGATCCAGCCGTGGGCCAGCCGCCCGCTGCGCCAGGCCGCCGACAGCATGGCTTCCGCCGCATCGTGGCCGACCAGCGAAAAGGTGTTCTCGGGGCCGGGCCGGGCCGCTTCGTCCGCCCCGCCGTCTTTCCGTTCAGCCATCGCTCAGCAGCTTCTTGCCGACCGCCGCGGCGATCTGCCGGGCCACGGTATCGACCGGCGCCGCCCCATCGACGATGTCGCAGCGCGCCGGTTCCCGGCGGGCGATATCCAGAAAGCCTTCGCGCACTGTTTCGTGGAACCGGAGAGTTCGCTCCTCGAAACGGGATTCCGCGGCCGACTGCGCGCCGGCCCGCGCCCCTGCCCGCCTCAATCCTTCGGCCGCCGGCAGATCGAGAACGACGGTCAGGTCCGGCGTCAGGTCGCCGACGGCGAAACGGTAGAGTGCGATCAGCCCGTCAGCGGGCAGACCGCCGGCATAACCCTGGTAGGCGAGGGTCGAATCGGCGAAGCGGTCGCACAATACCCAGACGCCGCGCGCCAACGCCGGCCGGATGACCTTTACCGCATGATCGCGCCGGGCCGCGGCAATGAGCAGGGCTTCGGTCGTGGAGTCCCATCGGTCCGGCTCGCCGGTGACCAGCAGCGCGCGGATCGCCTCGGCGCCCGGCGTCCCGCCCGGCTCCCGGGTCGTCACGGTTTCGATGCCCTGCCCGCCCAGCCAGGCGGCGAGCCGGCGGATCTGGGTCGACTTGCCGGCCCCCTCCCCGCCCTCGACGGTGATGAAGCGCCCGGTTGTGCGCTCGCGGTCGGTCATTCCCGGCCTGCCGGCTGCTCGAAGCCCCAGCGCAGGAGCCGGATCGCTTCGCGCTGCCGTTCGCCCGCGCTCTTCAGGCCGTTGACGACCAGAATCAGCCGCCGGCTTCCCCGCTTTGCCGAGGCGACGAGGCCGTAGCCGCCGGCCCGCGTATAGCCGGTCTTGAGGCCGTCGGCGCCTTCGACCCGCCCGAGGGCCGGGTTCCGGTTGCGCCAGCTCCGGCCGCCGAACCGGACCGAGCGCAGGGCGAATAGCCGATAGCGGTCGGGGAACCGCGCCAGGATCGTGCCGGCCAGCCGGGCGATGTCGCGCGCGCTGGCCAGATGGCCGGGCGCGGTGAAGCCGGTGGCGTTGCGGTACGCCGTGTCGCGCAGGCCGAGTTGCCGGGCCCGCCGGGTCATCGCCGCGGCGAAGGCCTTTTCGCCGCCGGCCAGCCGTTCGGCCAGGGCGACCGTCGCATCGTTGGCGGAATAGACGATCGCCGCCCGCATCAGGTCGCGCGCCCGATAGCGGGCGCCGCGCTTCAGGCCGACGCGCGATCCGCGCTGGCCGGCCGCGTGTTTGCTGGCGGGAATCTTCTCTTCGCCGGAAAGCCGGCCGTCGCGAAGCGCCTCGAAGACCAGCAGGGCGGTCATCAGCTTGGTCATGGACGAGGGCCGCATCTTCTGCCCGGCGTTCTTCGCAAGAAGCGTGCGGAAAGACGGATACTCGACCAGCAGCGCCTGTTTGGCCGGGGTGGCGACCGCGACCCCGGCCGCCGCCGCTTCGGAAGTCAGAATCAGGCAGGTCGGCAGGAAGAGCAGCAGGAACGGACGCATCGTCACCCGGCGCAGTCGGAGGCGGTGCCGCCATTGTACGGGAATTTCTCCGGCCGGGTAGCCCGCCACGCGGCTTCGTGCCGGTCGAGTATGGTACCTTCCAATCCCGTCATATCGACCGAAGCGGCCCGGAGGGTCGCGAAGCGGAGATATCTTTTCGGTGCGGAGCGAGGGACTATGCACCGCGCTGGAAAGATTTCTCCGCTCCCCTTCGACAAGCTCAGGGCAGGCTCTGCGGTCGGTCGAAATGACGGAATTCACTATGCCGGAGCGCCGGTTTCGCGGTTGACGCCTTGCGCCCGAAATCTAATCTGCCTTGTGGCGAAACGATACGGATGGGTGGCCGAGCGGTCTAAGGCACCGGTCTTGAAAACCGGCAGGCGTGCGAGCGTCTCGTGGGTTCGAATCCCACCCCATCCGCCAGCTTTGAGGGGCAATAATTTGTAATTGAAGGAGAAAGTATTGATTTGAGAATGCTAGTTCCAGAATCGATTGGCCCGGCGCGGCCGAATTCCACTGGGGAATTTCGGCTGAGAGCGCCCTTACCGGGGAGGAAAGCCGATGACGGCAACTCTTGCGCGGCGAACCGCAACGGCGGCCTTCGCCTTCCTGCTGTGCGCCCTGTTCGCGGCGGGACCGGCGATGGCGGCGGGCGGTACGCCCGACAGCGGCACGCGGCCGAGTACGGCCGGCAAGGCCGAATACGACAAGGCGGAAGCGCTGATAAAGGCCGGGAAATACGCCGAGGCGATCCCGCTGCTCAAGACGGCCGACGCGAAGGCGCCGGACAGTGCGGACGTCCACAACTGGCTCGGCTACGCCTACCGCAAGCTGAAGCGGTACGACGCCGCGCTGAAGCATTACCGTATCGCGCTGCGTCTCGAACCGCGGCACCGCGGGGCGAATGAGTATCTGGGTGAGCTCTATCTCGCGCTCGGCCAACTCGAAAAGGCCGAGGAACGCCTCGCCGTGCTCGACAAGGCCTGCCTGTTCGGGTACGAGGAATACACCGAGCTCAAGGAAGCGATCGAGGCCTACAAGGCGCGGAAGGGAATAAGCGAGTAGCGCTGCCCTCTCACGCCGCCTCCGAACCGGTGGTCTGCGCCGTCGCCTCAGGTTCCTCCGGCTCGTCGTCCTCGGTGCGCACCGGGTAGCCGGCGATCGACCAGTCGACGATGCCGCCGTCCATATGCACGACCTCCCGGTAGCCGGTTTCGAGGAAGCGGGCGAAGTTTTCGGCAGTCCGGCGTCCGGAGCGGCAATGGAAGATGCCGATCTTCCCGGTGTCGCCCTCGGGCCGGGAGCTGTCGAAGGTCGAGAGCGGAAAGAGCGCCGCGCCGGGGATGTGCTCGTCCTCGTATTCGATGGATTCGCGCACGTCGATCAGCACGGCCTCGCCGGCCTCGAGCAGCATCTTCGCGCGATGCACGTCGACCGCCCGAACGGTAAGGGTCTTCCTGTCGTTCGAAAGAGTCGCCATGGCGTGTGTTCCTTTCGCGGGTCTCGCTTCAGCTGCCGAGCCCGGCCGCGGCGCCCACACAGTCCAGGGCGCGGTCCAGGTCGCCGATCAGGTCGTCGGCATGTTCGAGACCGACCGACAGGCGGATCATGTCGTCGCCGATGCCGACGGCGGCCCGGCCGTCGGCGCCGATGCGATGGTGCGTCGTCGAGGCCGGATGGGTCGCCAGGCTCTTGGCGTCGCCCAGGTTGTTGGAAATCGGGATCAGCCGCAGGCCGTTCAGCAGGGCGAAGGCCTCGCGCCGGCCGCCTTCTATCGTGAAGGTCACGACCGTGCCGCCGTCCTTCATCTGGCGCCGCGCCAGTCCCGCCTGAGGATGGGACACGAGGAAGGGATAGAGCACCCGCCGGATGCCGGCGCGCCGTTCCAGCCATTGCGCGATTTCTGTCGCGGTCCGGCACTGGCGCTCGATCCGCACTGCCAGGGTTTCCAGCCCTTTCAGCAGTACCCAGGCGTTGAACGGGCTCATGCTCGGGCCGGTGTGGCGGGTGAAGGGCGACAGCGCCTCGGTGCAATAGTCCTTCGAACCGAGGATGGCGCCGCCCAGGCAGCGCCCCTGCCCGTCGATATGCTTGGTGGCCGAATAGACCGCGACATCGGCGCCGAGCTCGAGCGGCCGCTGGAGCAGCGGCGTGGCGAAGACGTTATCGATCACCACCGTCGCGCCGGCGGCGTGCGCCAGGTCGGCGACAGCCCGCACATCGACGATATCGAGCTGCGGATTGGTCGGCGTTTCCAGAAAGACCGCCTTGGCCGGGGTGGAAAGCGCCTGCTCCCAGGCATCGAGATCCGTGCCGTCGATCAGTTCCGTCCTGATGCCGAAGCGCGGCAGGATATCGGTGCAGATAAAGGCGCAGGAGCCGAACAGGGCGCGCGAGGCGACCAGCCGGTCGCCGGTGCGCAGCAGGCCGATCAGGGCGGTGAAGACCGCTGACATGCCGCTCGCCGTCGCGACGCCGGCCTCGGCGCCCTCGATCGCGCACAGCCGGTCGACGAACATCTGCACCGTCGGGTTGCCGTAGCGGCTGTAGACGTAGCGCAGGTCGGAGTTTTCGAACGCTTCCGCCGCTTCTTCGGCCGAGTCGTAAACGTAGCCGGACGTAAGATAGAGGGCCTCGGCGGTCTCCTCGAACCGGCTGCGGACGATCCCGCCGTGGACGGCGGCGGTCTCGGGGTGAAGCGGGAGGGTCGGTCCCGGGTATTGAGCCCCGGGCGGCTGGAACACCTGATTCACGGTCATCCCCATGGGCTGCCGGTCGGCGGGCCCACGGAAGATTGTTCCGTGGCGCTTTAGCAGTTGGTGACGCGGATGCAAGCTGCCCGATCAAATCCCGCGGATCCGGTAAGGGGGATCGGCCCAAACAAAAAACCCGTCGCGGCTTCCGGACGGGTCTCCCACCTCTTTAGCCGCATTTTATAAAGCGCCCGCAAGTCGGTCTAAATCGGCGCTACGGGTCATATGATGCATCGCCGGGGCGGCGTCAAGGCCCGATTTCCGCCGCCCCTACCACGCCAGATCGAGGATCTCGCGCACCTGGGCCGCTTCGGAAATCGGCCGCGGGTTGGAGCGGACCATCATGTTGCCGACGCTGCCTTCCGCAACGATGTCGAGCTGGTCCTCGGTTATCCCGACCGCCCGTAAGTTGCCGGGCTGGCCGAGCCGGGCGATGAAGCCGGCGACGATGTCGGCCGCCGCCTCCCCTGCCCGGCCGAAGGCTTCGCTGACCGCGGCCTGCTGCGCCCCGTTCACCGGCGCGTTCCAGCGCAGCACGCTCGGCAGCATGACGCAGCTGGTATGGCCGTGGGGCACTCCGCCGACGGCGCCGAGCTGGTGGCCGATGCCGTGGCTGGCGCCGTATTCGACCCGGCCGAGACCGAAAGCCGCCAGCCAGACTGCGAGCTGGCAATCGCCCCGCGCCGCCAGGTCGTCCGGATCGTCCTTCGTCCGCGGCAGCGCCTCGGCGAAAATCTTGAGCGCGTGGATGGCGGTGGCGTCCGGCAGGGGCTGGGCCGAGCGCGAGCACAGGGTTTCGACGGCATGGTCGACCGCCCGAACGCCGGTCGAGAGCCATAGCCATTCCGGCGTATGGACCGTTGCCGCCGGGTCCAGGATGACGGCGACCGGTGCGCTGTCGCGCGCGATATAGGCGTCCTTGATGCCGCGTTCCGGGTCGGTCACGCCGGCGATGTTGCTGAATTCCGCGCCGGAGAGCGTTGTCGGCACCGCGATCTGGCGGACCGCGGAGGGTCCGACCGGCGGCACGGTGCGCGCGCCGTCCGCGCCGACACTCACACGGTAGGCCTTCAGGGCTTCGGCGTCGTGCACATCCTCCGCCAGGCACAGGAGGGCGGCCTTGACGGTGTCGATCGGCGTGCCGCCGCCCACGGTCACGACGATATCGGCGCCGGTCCGGCGGATCGCGGCGGCACAGTCGATCGCCGTGTCGATGGGCGTGTGCTCGCGGCAGCCGGTGAAAAGGCCGGCAACGGCGTCGCCCAGTTCGGCCTCGATGGCAGAAACCAGGTCCGTCCGGGTGGCGATGGTGGTGGAGGCGACGATGAGGGCTCGGGACGCGCCGATTGCCGCCATCTCGCGCTCGATCGCGTGGGGCGCCGGCATCCCCCAGCCGACGCGCTCCTGGGCCAGAAACTGAAACAGGCCTTCTGCAACTGTCATGGCTACCCCAGTATCAGCCTGGGCTCCAGGTCCAGCGTCGCGGCCAGATCGCCGAGGCGTTTCTGGATGACTTCGCCGAAATAATGGATGTCGCTGTCGCCGACTTGCAGGATGAGGGCCGGATCCGTCCTTTCGAAGCGGCTGTCGGCAAGGATTTCGGGCCGCCCGGCGGCGATGGTGTAGCCCAGCCGCAGCGCCTGCCCGAGCGCGCGGGCATCGCGAACATCGTCGTCGTCCAGGCCTGTGTCGCGCGCGGTCCGTTCCATATCCTCCTCGATTCCGCCGCTGTAGCGGGCGCTGGCCGCAAGGGCCAGAAAAGTACGGCCGGCATGGTCCAGCCCCATCAGGGGCGCGGTCAGAATGCGGCCCCAGGCGTGGCGGTTGCGGTAATCCGGATGATCGAACCAGCCGGCGTCGGCAATTTCGCACACGGCATGGCGCAGGCGCGTCCGCTCGCCGGTTTCGTTAGGGAAGAGGCCGCCGGTCCAGTCGGCAAGCGCCGGACCGAGGCCGGTGAACCGGCAGAAGCGCTGGCCGAAGGCGGCCGCCCCGGCGAGCAGCGGGTCGGCGCGCCGGGTCTTGAGGTCGAGGGCTTCGTACAGGACCCCCTCGCGAACCCCGCGAGCGGCAAAAACGATCTGCGCCGGCCGGGCGAGCCGGATCAGGCGGCGCAACACGATCGATGCCGCCTGCACGGATTCGATCCGCCTGGCGGAGATCGCCGGAAGTCGGTCCAGGCCGCGCTCGCTCTGGCGCGCCAGCAATTTGGCGAAATCGGCGAACGGCGTGGCGGCGACCCGGTAGCCGTCGACCATCCTCAGCGCCCGGCCGTGCTGCGCCATGTGGACCTTGGCCAGCGAACGCCAGGCGCCGCCGACGGCATAGAAGGTTTTGCCTTCCGCGCCGGCGAGCCAATCGATTTCGGTCAACGATTTCTTGACCAGCGCGCCGATCGTCCCGCCCTGCCCTAAGGCCTCGTTCAGCCGCAACGGACCGAGCGGCAGGGTCGCCATTTCGTGGACCCGTTCGCCGCCGACCCGGACAAGCTCCAAGCTGCCGCCGCCCAGATCGCCGACAATGCCCTCGGCCTGGGGAAAACCGGCCATGACGCCGTAGGCCGAAAGGCGCGCCTCGTCCTCGCCGCTGAGCACCCGGACCTCGAGGCCCAGGCGCCGGCGCAGCGTTTCGATGAAGTCCGGCCCGTCTTCCGCCTCGCGCACCGCCGCGGTCGCAAAGGCCGACAGGTTCGCCACCTTCATGGCAGCCGCCGCGCCGACAAACCTGCCGAGATTTTCGTTCGCCTGGACGACGCCTTCCGGATTGAGGCGGCCGCTGGACTGCATGCCGCGGCCCAGCCCGCACATCACCTTCTCGTTGAAAATCGGCGTCGGTGCGCGGGCCGAGCCTTCGAACACGACCAGCCGGATGGAATTCGATCCGATATCGATGACGGCGGCCCGGCGCCCGAAATAGTCGGAAGCGCCGGCCTCCGGCCCGCCTGCGCCCTCGCCGACCGGCAGCATGGCGACGTTCCCGGCGGCGAACTCCTGCGCGGCGGCGTTTTCAGCCAGATTGGACGCCATTCAGCCGCGTCCCCTCAGGCGCATCCGGGAGACGACAGATCGACCGGCCGGCGCCGGCGCTTGCCGCGCAGAGCGCTGCCGCGCCCGGAAAGACTCGGGTTGGTCATGAAATAGGTATGGCAGGAAAAGTCCTTCGAGGCACGTCCCGAAGCCTTCCCGGTCGAAACCCGGGCGTAGCGGCCGTCGGCGTCCAGCACCCAGCTCTGCCCGTTGTCGTTGATCTGGGCGGCCATGATCTGGTCGAGCACCTGCTCGTGGACCGTCGGGTTCTCGATCGGCACCAGGCTCTCGACCCGGCGGTCGAGGTTGCGCGGCATCCAGTCGGCCGATGACAGGTAGAGCCGTGCATCCCGGTTCGGCAGCGCCTTGCCGTTGGCGAAGGCGACGATGCGCGAGTGTTCGAGGAACCGCCCGACGATGCTCTTGACCCGGATATTCTCCGACATGCCGGGCACGCCCGGCCGCAGGCAGCAGATGCCGCGCACGACCAGGTCGATCCGCACGCCGGCCCGGGAGGCGCGATAAAGCGCATCGATAAGCGGCCCGTCGACCAGGGAGTTCACCTTGGCCCAGATCTGCGCCGGCTTGCCGGCCCGGGCGTTGGCAACTTCGGTATCGATATGCTCCAGCAGCCTCTGACGCAGATCGATCGGCGCGACCGCGAGCTTCTGCATCGGTTCCGGCCGGGCATAGCCGGTCATGTAGTTGAACAGGTGGGCGGCGTCGCGGGTCAGCACCGGATCGCAGGTGAAGAAGGAGAGGTCGGTATAGCTGCGTGCCGTGATCGGATGGTAGTTGCCGGTGCCGAAATGGGCGTAGCGCGCCAGGCCCTGGCCTTCGCGCCGCACGATCAGCGAGACCTTGGCGTGGGTCTTGAGGTCGATGAAGCCGTAGACGACCTGGGCGCCGGCCCGCTCCAGATCGCGCGCCCAGCGGATGTTCGCCGCTTCGTCGAACCGCGCCTTCAGCTCGACCAGCGCCGTGACGCTCTTGCCCGCCTCAGCCGCCTCGGCCAGCGCCGCGACGATCGGCGATTCGGTGCTGGTCCGGTACAGGGTCTGCTTGATTGCGACGACCGAGGGATCGCGCGCCGCTTGGCGCAGGAACTGCACGACGACATCGAAACTCTCGTAGGGATGGTGGACGACGAAGTCCTTGGCCCGGACCGCAGCGAAACAGTCGCCGCCGAAATCCCGGATGCGTTCGGGCGAACGCGGGTTGTAGGGCTCGAACAGCAGGTCCGTGCGGCCGTTGTCGATCAGCTGGCTGACGTCGGCGAATCCGAGCAGGCCGTCGATCTCGAAGACATCGACTTCCGGCACCTCCAGCTCCTTGACGACGAAGCTGCGCAGGCTCTCCGGCATCGTCGCATCGACCGAAAGATGGATGACATGGCCGCGCCGGCGGCGTTTGAGCGCCGTCTCGAACAGGGCGACCAGGTCTTCGGCTTCTTCCTCGATCTCGATGTCGCTGTCCCGGATGACCCGGAACAGGCCGCGCGCCTGGACTTCGAAATCCGGGAACAGGTGGTGCAGCATCAGCCCGACCAGATCCTCCAGCGTCACATAGCGCGCCGCTTCGCCGGGCAGCCGGACGAAACGGGGCAGCTGGTCGGTCAGGCGGACCAGCGCATAGAGGGATTCGTCATTGTCGGGCCGGGCCAGTTCCAGCGCGATCGCCAGTCCCAGATTCGGGATGAACGGGAAAGGATGCGCCGGATCGACCGCAATCGGCGTGAGGACCGGAAACACCTCCTCCATGAAATGCCCGTCGAGCCAGGCCAGATCGGCGGCGTCCAGCCCGGCCGGTTCGATCACGTCGATGTTGTGTCGGGTGAGGTCGGCCCTGAGGCGCCGCCAGGTCGCCAGCTGCGATTCGATCAGGTCGCCGCCGCGGTCGTAGATCGCCTGCAGCTGTTCGGCCGGCGTCAGGCCGTCCTGGCTCGGCGTCGTGACGCCGGCCTCTACCTGCCCCTTCAACCCGGCGACCCGGACCATGTAGAATTCATCCAGGTTACTTGCCGAAATCGAAAGGAACCGCAGGCGCTCCAGCAACGGATGATCGGGATTGCCGGCTTCTTCCATGACCCGCTCGTTGAAGGCGAGCCAGGAAAGTTCCCGGTTGATAAACCGTCGGGAATCGGTCAGCGAAACGCCGGCGGCGCCCGGACTCTCTTGTCCGGAGTCGGCGTAGGGGGCATCGCTGTCCTGTAACGGGGCGATCCGGTCGTCCATCGGGAATCCGCGTCATTGCCGGGCGTCGGGCCTTCGTACAATCTATATATAACATTTTTCGGGAGAACCTAATGGCCGGCGCCGACCGCAACCGCCGCATCCTGATCCTGCGCCACGCCAAGTCCGACTGGGCGGCGGGGATCGGCTCCGATTTCGAGCGTCCGCTGAATGGCCGCGGCCGCCGGGCCGCCGCCGCCACGGGCGCCTGGCTGGCCGACGAATGCCCGGTCCCCTCGCTCGTCCTGTGCTCAGCCGCGCGGCGCGCTGCGGAGACCTGGGCGATCATCGCCCGGCAATGGCCAGAGGCGCCCGAAGCGGTTATGGACGAAAGCCTCTATCTTGCCGAAACCTCCGACCTGCTTCAGCTGCTGAGATCGCTGGACGACGCTGTGGAGACCGTCTGCCTGGTCGGCCACCATCCGGGTTTCGACGGCCTGGCGATCCTGCTCGCGGCCGACCGGGCAGCCCCCCAAGTCGCCGAGATGCGCGCAAAGTTCCCGACCGCCGCCCTGGCCGACCTGGCATTCGGCGGGCCGTGGTCGTCCCTCGGGCCCGGCAAGGCAACGCTGCTGCGCTTCGTCCGTCCCAAGGATCTGGTCTGACGCAGATACCTTACTGCCGAGCCGGCCGCCCGGAAGCAATACGAACCGAGAACACCGTTACCCATGTAACCGGTCCACGGTGCCGTCCCTGTAACCGGTTGCCCAAGCCCTTCCCTGCACTCCATCGTCCGCATACGAAGCAATGTCGCCGCGCATGGTGCGAGCCTCATCCCTGCTTGCCGGAGAACGGCCTCATCCCGCCCCGTAGCGCGCAACGTATTCGGCGCGCTTTCTCTTGAATTCCCCCACCGCCCTCGCGCCTTCCCTGCCCATGCTTTCGGTCTCCTCGCCGGACGGCCCGACCCGGGCCTCGGCATAGCTGGGCCGGTTGCTGACGGCCTGCCACCAGGCCTGGGCATGGGGCCGACCGGCGATCCAGGGCTCCAGCAGGGTCAGCCCGTCGAGCCGGGCGATGAAGGTGGCGAGCTCCAGATCGGCCAGAGTGAACTGCCGGCCCATCAGCCACGGGCCGCCTGCCGCGATGGTCTTGTCGATCTTCGCGAAGATCCGTTCCCAGATTGCGATCGCCCGCAGGGCATAGGGCGAATCGAAGCCGTCGAACACGCAGGACTGTTGCCGCTGGGTGCGCTCCAGCACGGTCTGGCCGGCCCAGTAGGCATTGCGCTCGTCTTCCGGCATGGCCATGAGCTTGGCGCGGAAGACGGCGACGAAAGAGAGCGAGGCGACGCCCTCGAAGCCGCCCTCGTCGGCCTCCTTGATCCATTCGCGCATATGGGCGAGTTCGACCGGCGTACCCGGCTTGAGCGGCGGATGCGGATAGAGGTCGTCGAGATAGTCGCAGATCAGGGTCGATTCCCGGATTATCGCGCCGTCATGGACCAGGGTCGGCACCTGGGCCTTGGGGTTGAGCTTGAGATAGGCCGGGTCGAACTGCTCGCCCCGGAACAGGTGGATATGGTGGGGCACCCAGTCGGTCACGCCCTTCTCGGCCAGCACCATCAGGGGCCGCTCGGCGCAGATCGAATTTTCGAAATAGTAGAGTTCGAGCATACGATTTTCCTTGCCTGAACGGACGGCGCCAATGTTTCTGCATACACGAAGCGACGAAGCGGGATTCGAAGGAGACCGAGCGCCGTGACCGTACTACGGATCGAGACCGTGACCTACGGCGTCGACGACATGCCGGCGTGCATCGCCTTCATGGAAAACTGGGGGCTGGAGAAGCTGGAAGGCGGCGCGGCCGGCGCCGATTTCCGGACCCGCGAAAACCAGCGCATCCTGTTGCGCAAATCGGACGATACCGCCCTGCCCGCGACCGAAGAAGACGGCCCGACCGTGCGGGAAGTCATTTGGGGCGTCGACTCTCCGGAAGGGCTGTCCGCCGTGGCCGCCGAGCTTTCCAGCGACCGGGACATCCGCGAAGATGGCGCCGCCACGCTCCACGCCCGCGACGACAGCGGCTTCGCGATCGGTTTCGCTCTGGCCGACATCGCACCGGCCGATCCCCCCGAGGTCGCGCTGAATTTCCACGAAGATATCCGGCGGATCAACGCGGACAACTGGCCGGCGGAGCGCGCGACGCCGCTCAGGATCGGCCATGCCGTCTATTCGATCCGGCGTGAAGGCAACCGGTGTGCGGCACAGTTCTACATGGAGCGTCTCAACTTCCGGCTGAGCGACCGGTCGGAGGACGGCGGCACCTTCCTGCGCTGCGAAGGCTCGAACTTCCATCACACCCTGTTCCTGTTCCACCGCCAGGGCACCCGCAACTATTTCAATCATCTCGCCTTCGAGATGCCGTCCTTCGACGAAATCATGACCGGCGGCAGCCATATGAAGAAGAGCGGCGCGGTCAGCGTTTCCGGCCCCGGCCGCCATTCGCTGGGTTCCAACTGGTTCTGGTATTTCGAGAATCCCTGCGGCGGGAACATCGAATATTTCGCCGACATGGACCGCATGAACGACGACTGGCAGCCGCGCTACTGGGAGCAATCGCCACCCTATGCCCGCTGGATGCTCGGCGACGACGTCCTGACCGGCTGAGCGGCCGGACCGTTCTCCCCATGAACGCGGGGGAAACCTGCGACGTCGCGATCGTCGGGCTCGGCCCGGTGGGCGGGACGCTCGCCAACATCCTCGGCGGCTACGGTATCGCCACCGTCGTCGTCGAGCGCCAGCCTGCAGCCTACCATCTGCCCCGCGCCGTCGCCTTCGACGACGAGATCATGCGCATCTTCCAGTCGGTCGGGCTTTCCGGAGCCATGGAGGATATTGCCGCGGTCGGCGGCGGCGTCGATTTCGTCGACCGCTCGGATACCGTGCTGGTGAGCTGGCCGCGGCCGAAAGTGCGCAGCCCCAACGGCTGGTACGTCAACTACCGCTTCCATCAGCCGGAGCTGGAAAGGGCGTTGAACGACGGCCTGGCCCGTTATCCATGCGTCTCGGTCCTGACAGGGTGGGAAGTCACCGCTTTCGAGCAAAATGAAGATGCGGTGAGCCTGTTCTGCATCGGGCCGGACGGCGCCCGCCGCACTCTCCGGGCGAAATTCGCTGTCGGCTGCGATGGCGCCAACTCCTTCACCCGCGAGGCCATCGGCTCGGGAATCGACGATCTCGGCTTTCGCGAGCCCTGGCTCATCGTCGATCTCCTGCTCAAGGGCGACGGGCGGCATCTCCCGCCCTCCAGCGTTCACTATTGCGACCCCGAACGTGCGGCGACCCATGTCTTCCTCGGCCGTGGGCGGCGGCGCTGGGAATTCCGCCTGCGGCCGGACGACGATCCCGAACGCATTGTCGAACCGGAGTCCGTCTGGAGGCTGCTCGAACGCTGGATCGGACCGGACCGGGCGACGCTGGAGCGCGCGACCGTCTACACCTTCCGGTCCTGCGTCGCGGAGAAGTGGCGCGAGGGCCGGATTGCGATCGCCGGCGACGCTGCCCATCTCACGCCGCCCTTCATGGCCCAGGGCATGTGCGCCGGCATCCGGGACGCGCAAAATCTGGGCTGGAAGCTCGACCGGATCGTGCGCGGCCGGTCCTCGCCGGATCTCCTCGACACCTACCGGTCCGAGCGCGAACCCCATGTCCGCGCCTTTATCGAGCTGACCGTACAGATGGGCCGGCTCATCAACACCACCGCTTCGGCGCTCGCCGCCGGCAATGTCGCCGAGGCCGGCGGCGGGCGGCAAAAGCTCGCCATGCTGCGGCCGTCGCTCGGCCCGGGGCTTGCGGTTGGCGCATCGGAATGGACCGGCCGCCTGTTCCCGCAGCCGCGCCTGTCGACCGGAGAACGGCTCGACGACCGGATCGGCAACCGCGCAGCGCTGGTGCTGAAACCGGGCGGCGGCGAACGGCTGCCTGCCGGGGCGGTGCGTCGGGCCGCGGGCGAGGACATCGCTGTTGTCGATGACAATGCCCCGGAACTGGCCGAGTGGTTCGACTCCAAAGGGCTGGCCGCCGCCTTCCTGCGCCCGGACCGTTACATTCTCGGCGTCGCGGCGGACGCGGACAGCGTGGCGGAGCTGATGGCCGCCGCGGCCGGCAATTTTCCTCGAAATGAACGGCACCCGCCGTAGGGAAGGGTTTCTAAACCCTCGTATCCTGTCGACCGGCCATCGGTGTTATGCCGGCGGAATGCCCAAGCGTACCGGTCCGTCGCGCGAACCGATCGCGGCGGCCGCGAAGATACCGTTCATGCCCCGTGCGGCGCGAACAGGATGATGCCGGCGCCGGCCAGCACCACGCAGGCGCCGATCAGGTCCCAGCGGTCCGGGCCGACGCCTTCGACGATCCACAGCCAGAACACCGACGCGGCGACATAGACGCCGCCATAGGCGGCATAGGCGCGCCCGGCCGCCTGCACGTCGACCAGGGTGAGCAGCCAGGCGAAGAGCGCCAGCGAGACCATGCCCGGCAGCACCCACCAGACCGACTTGTCAAGGCGGAGCCACGCCCAGAACGCGAAGCAGCCGGCGATCTCGGCGAGCGCGGCCCCGACATAGGCGGCGATGGTAATTGCGTTATTCACTTATCCGGTCCGGCGGTCGTTCGCCGCCAGGTCCTTCAGATAGCGCAGGCCTTCGACGGCGCGGCTGCCGTACCAGCTGCAATATTCGCCGTCGACCGCCAGGGCCTTTTCCGGCGGGCAATCGTGTTCTTGCAGGAAAGCGTCGATTTCCGCCCTGGCGAATTCGTAGGGCTCGGTCGGGAACAGGAACAGGTCGGTCGCCGCCACGGTATCGGGCGCGATCTCGACGGTCGGGTAGCGGACATCCGGGTCGTGATGGGTCGTGCGCCAGCCGACCGTATCGAGCATCGCCGAGATGTAGGTGTTGCGCGACACCGTCATCCACGGGTCTTTCCAGATGAAATAAAGCACGTCGCGCCGGCCTTCCGGGCCGACCGGGGGCAGGGCGCGCCGCGCGCGGCAGAACTGCCGGCTGAGCGCCTCGGCCTCCGCCGCCTTGCCGAACAGGCCGCCCATCAGGGCGTAGAGACGGAGGTTGTCGTCCGGGACCAGCGGGTGGGTGACGACGACGTTGGGCACGAATTCGCGCATCGCCTCGGCCATCTCGACAGTGTTCTCGTCGACGTTGAGGACGGCGTGGGTCGGCGCCAGCGCTTCCAGCTTCGGCAGGCTGACCTTCTTGGTGCCGCCGATGGCCTCGATGCGCGCGACGGCTTCCGCCGGATGGATGCAGTAATGCGTCCGTGCGACCAGCCGGTCGAGCAGGCCGAGATCGATCAGCAGTTCGGTAATCGACGGCACGAAGCAGGCAATCCGCGCCTCCGGCCCGGCCGGTTCGAAGCGGTTGCCGGCGTCGTCTTCCAGGGGCAATTCGGCCGCCTGCGCCATGGTTCCGCGTTCGCCCTTCGCATTTGTCGATTCGGTCCTGCGGCGACAGAAGCCCGCGGCCGCTCGGGCGTCAACCCGCCACATCCGCGACGGAAGGGTTTGCGGGTTCCGCCGGCTACTCTATCACCGGGAGAGCTGGACAAGCAGGAGACGCCGGTGACCGGAGCAACGGAGGCGGGCTGGTACGAAACCGGCCGCGGGGTGGTGGTGCCCTGGAAATGCGATCATTTCGGGCACATGAATGTGCGCTTCTATGCCGAGGCGTTCGACGATGCGAGCTTCCATATCTGGTCGGTCATCGGCGTGCCGATTATCGAGATGGAGGAGGAGCAGGGTCTGATCGGCGTCGTCGCGTCGCTGAAAATCGATTTCCTGCAGGAGATCCGGGTCGGCCAGCTGTATGTCATCGAAAGCGCAATCGTCCGGGTCGGCGGCAAGAGCTTCACCTACCGCGAACGAATGCGGGATACGCACAGCGGCGTCGTCCACGCCACGGCCGACCTCGTGGAGGTGTTCTTCGACAAGATAGAGCGCAAGGCCGCGCCGATCCCGGACGGGGTCCGCACGCTGCTGGAACGAAAACTGGTGGCCGAACTCTGATTGTCGCCTTTGCGCCGGCGACGCCCCCGACCTTTCCCGGTTTCATCTCGCCGGGCGGATCGTCCAGAGCAGGGCGTCGCCCTCGTCTTCCGCGTCGAGCGTCATGAATTGGCGATGGGAAGCGACGGCGCCCCGCCAGAGCTCGATCCAGCAGGCCAGCAGGGTATCGCGTTCGGCGCCGTCGAGACCGCGCACGATTCTTAGCCCGGTCTGGCGCAGGGTAACGGCGGCTCCCCCGGTGTCTTCCCCGTAATCTTCCAGGTCGGTCCCGTCGCCCATGCCGAGAAACATGGCGCGCAGGAACTCTGCCGCCTCCCAGGGTCCGCCGTCCGCCCCGCCCACGGCGTCTGCCATGCGTCGATAGTGCTGCAGGCCCGTCAGCCGCGCCGCGAGCCGGCCATGGGCCAGCGCCTTCGGCTCTCCGATCGCACGAGCCAGCTCGCAAATTCCGTTCCGGATGAATTCGACGGCGTAGTTCCGCCTGGCTTTCGCACGGCGCTCTTCGCTCCATTCGGCCGCAGGCAGTGCGGGTTGACGGTCGGGATCCCACGCAGGCGGGCGTTCGCCGGGCGCAAAGACCAGCCGTTCGTCCGCGCCGAGATCGCGGTCGTATTCCCTGAAATATCCGCACAGGCCGAACTGGCCGGTCATGTCCTCCGAAACGCAGACGAAGCCGAGACGCGGATTGTTCAGCGACACACCGTTCCGGGCGTACCAGCCGCGCAGGAATCCGCGGCTCGCCTCGATCGGGACGCCGCAGATTGCCGGCCCGTCATACATCCAGCGCGGATAGCGGAAGCGCACCCAGGCCTTGGTGGCGGATTCTTCGATATAGTCGACGGCGACGCCGCCGATGCCGTTCGACAAGACGTGGTATTTGGCGCACGCCATCGCGTCCGGCTGGCCATCGAGGCCCAGCTTTCCGAGACCCGCCAGGAACTTTTCTTCATGCTGGCGACGGAAGAGCCGGAACATCCAGTCGCCGACCGCTTCCGGCCCTTCGCGGCTCGCGACCATGAGCTCGAGTCCGAGCAGGTACTGGTGATGGCATTCGGCCTGCGCAGAGACGGCCGCAGACGTCGGGACCGAGGCGGTGTTCATGCGTATGGCTTAGCCCAGGCGCGATCCGGAAACATCCGGGAATCCAGCCCGCGACACGGTTCTTTTCCCGAAATGTCGTGCGTCAGGGCTCTCGGTCGGGCCACGGCCGCTATCGGCCGCGGCCGGTTCACCCTGGCCGAGGCAGGCGGCAATTTCGAGGAAAGCGTGCGCTCCTTCCTCGAACAGCGGCCGGCGAAGTTCACCGGGTTGTAATTCGGTGCGGCGGCGCGACGACCGACGTTGCGCCCGCCGGGGCATTTCGCTACAGCGGCCCCATCGCAAACCGGACTCGGGACAAGGTTGTGGAAACGCTGCTGCCGCTGGCGCAGGACTGCGCGACGCTTCTGAAAGAAAACGGCTGGACCGTCGCCGTCTCCGAATCCTCGTCCGGCGGGCTGGTGTCGGCGGCGCTGCTCGCGGTTCCGGGCGCTTCGGCCTATTTCCGCGGCGGCGGCGTCATCTATACCCGCGGCGCGCGGCGCGAACTGCTGCAGCTCGCCGACGCCGACGTCCGGGTCCGCGGTGCGACCGAGGCCTACGCCCTGATCGCGGCAACGCAGATCCGCAGCCGACTCGAGACGACATTCGGGCTGGCCGAATCCGGCGCAGCCGGACCGTCGGACAGCCCCTACGGGCCCGCGGCGGGCACCACCTGCCTCGCCGTCAGCGGACCGTCCGAGCGCGTGCGCACCGTCGAAACCGACCACAACGACCGGCAGGAAAACATGCGCGCTTTCGGGCGCGCGGCGCTGGAGTTGCTGTCGGTGGCCTTGAAGGCGGAAGCGCCGGAGTAGGCAGGGGTTATAAACCGCTCCTGCCGAATTTCGGCGTCCGGGTACGGAACGTAGCGGCATTCCGTCCGGCGAAGCGTCCTGGAACGCAGGGCGCGCAACAGCCAAACCCCGCTGGCGAAGCGGCCTTTCAGGCGCTATCCTGCCATTCTCACGTTTCCTTGTGGAACAGGCTCCAACGGAGCGCCGCCATGCCCGGACTCGCCGCTTTCAACCTCATGCAGTGGATCGCCGACCATGACGACGTGCTCAAGCCGCCGGTCGGCAACGCCCAAATCTGGCAGGACGCCAACTTCATCGTCACCATCGTCGCCGGGCCGAACGAGCGCACGGATTTCCACGACGATCCGCTGGAGGAATTCTTCTACCAGATCAAGGGCGACATGACCCTGCGCATCATCGAAGACGGTCGCATGAAGGACGTGCCGATCCGCGAGGGAGACGTACTGCTGCTGCCGCCCCACACCCGCCATTCGCCCCAGCGGCCCGAGCCCGGCTCCTACGGCCTGGTGATCGAGGCCCAGCGGCCGGAAGGCCATCTCGACGCCTTCGAATGGTATTGCGACAGCTGCGGCCACCGCATCCACCGCGACGAGTTCCAGCTCAACAGCATCGTCGACGACCTGCCGCCCGTGTTCCGCGACTACTACGCCAGCGAGGACCTACGCACCTGCAACAACTGCGGCTGGCTCGACCCCGGCCGCCGCCCGCCCCCGCCGGCGGAAGGGCTGCCAAGGATTGTAATGGGGTGAGTATATATTTGGATCCATCAGGTATTGCCTCGATTCCTCTTCCATCCTATAAGAGGCAGCAACCAACGCACCTAAATGCAACCACTGAAAATGTCAAAAGAGCCTAATTTGAAATACCATACACGGTGGTAGATTAGGTTTTTTCATGCCGAAAGCAGCATTAGGCGCGTCTATAGCGGATATACCAGATAGACCCTCTTTGACAAAACAAAAAGGATTCGGAGAAACTAATGATCGATATACGGCCAGAACATATGACGCTTACAGAGTTGCTAGATAGACGACTATTTGAAATACCGGATTACCAACGCACCTATAGTTGGGAAACACGCCAACGCACCGAACTCTTTGAAGATATCAAGAGAGTGACAAAAAAGAATTTAGGCGAAAGTCATTTTATGTCGACAATTGTTTGTCGTAGAAAAGATGAGGTGTATTTGGGAACAAACAAATATTACAAACTTGATGTTGTAGATGGTCAACAAAGATTAACAACATTGATTCTCTTACTGAACTCCGTAAAATTGAGCTCAAGAGTAAGAGAACTGGAAAATAATGAACTTCAGGACCTAACTAGACTGCTGGTCAAGCCTGAAGCCGGAAACCTCTTACTGTTGCAAACCAACCATGATGCGAGCCGTCATTTTTCTAATTTCCTTCGAAATGGAATCTCAATCGATCCGGAGGAAGCCAATACAGTAGCTGATCGTGAAATATTAAAAGCGATAGAAGAGTGTAATCAGTTTGTAGAAGACTGGGTAAACGACAGCGGTACTTTAATTGATCTTTATTCATGTCTCAAAAATCGTCTTTCTTTCATCCTCTACGAAATATCTGAGGAAAAGCTCGTATATACGGTTTTCGAGGTTCTTAATAGTCGGGGAATTGAAGTATCTTGGTTTGATCGTCTTAAGAGTATACTGATGGGGAGCGCCTTCGAGATAGAGAACGCGGACAGAAAGCAACTGATAGACGAATTGCATGACACGTGGAGCAAGATTTATAGTACTATCGGGCTAAAACAAGGTCTCAGCACTGAGGCGTTGCGATTTGCAGCGACTCTATATCGATCCAGTGCTCCAAATCGACCACTAAGCGAGAGAGATTCGGTTGATGAATTTAGACTTAAAGCAATTGATTCGATTAGCATAAGGGCGGCAGCCAATTGGATTCATGATGTCGTTGATGCTTGCAACAAAGTCGTTTCTAATCGTCGCCAAAATGCGGTAACTAGAATTTCGCAAGCGCGACTACTTGCTGTCTCGATATTCTTGAGAAGCAATATCGGAGATGATGACCGCGGCAAACTACTCGAAAGATGGGAAAAAATTTCTTTCCGAATTTACGGTATGCTCGGAAAGGATGCTCGATACCATGTTGGGGATTATGTCAGACTATCGTGGCGAATAATTCGAGAAGATATTTCAGTCGAAGAAATTAACTCGGAGTTTGATGAATTGGCGCAAATATGTCCTGTTGCTGATGCCGTGAAAGCACTCTATAAGGAGAATTGCTACGAAGGATGGCAGGACGAACTTCGATATCTAATGTTTCGTTATGAAGAACATTTGGCAGAACAGGCTGGATTAAATTTTAGGAATGAGCAATGGGAAAGAATTTGGGAGGCAAGTCCTTCTCGGTCAATTGAGCACATTATACCACAGAGCAAAGCCGATGAAGCAATTAAGCATAGGCTTGGTAACCTTATGATTCTTCCTCCTGGATTGAATTCAAAGTTGCGAGATTTACCGACGTTTAAGAAGCTCGAAAGCTATGAAAAAACGGGGCTCCTTACCGCAAAAAAGGTGGCTGAAATACGACGGTGGTCTCGAATATCAGTAGAAAAACGGGAAAATGATATTTTGAATTGGGCGTCGCAAGAATGGCGAGATTAGTTACTCTAGTCGCTGACGTTTGTG
Organism: Rhodospirillaceae bacterium Spongia-Bin9; assembly: GCA_900197615.1. Classification (GTDB taxonomy): domain Bacteria; phylum Pseudomonadota; class Alphaproteobacteria; order Bin65; family Bin65; genus Bin65. The sequence continues at coordinate 1,049 of FZLR01000061.1, read as the reverse complement.
AAATGTATGATTTGTCTGGGGTTTGAACAGTCAAAGTGAGCGTCCGACCGATCAAGAACGAAGCCGACTACGACGCAGCACTGGCCGAAATCGACCGGCTGATGGGCGCGGCGGCGGGTTCGGTTGAAAGCGACGAACTGGAAGTCCTCGTGACACTTGTCGAAGCCTGTGAAGCGGTGCATTGGCCGATTGAGGCGCCGGACCCTGTTTCGGTGTTCGGGTAGGTCATGGACCCCGGTGGCCTGCCGGGAGTAGGGCCTTCCGGACATTCTTTCCGGCCATAGCCGGCGCACTTGACATGTGTGTACGATGAAAACATGTTATGCACATGTCCACCATGATCCAGATCCGTAACGTCCCGGACACGCTGCACCGGACGCTCAAGGCGCGGGCGGCGCTAGCCGGCATGTCCCTTTCCGACTACCTGCTCGCCGAAATTCGCGAAGTCGCGGAACGCCCGACCGTCGAGGAACTACGCGAACGAATCGCGAGCCGGGAACGCGTAACGCTTACCGTGCCGCCTGCCGAGGCGATCCGGCAGGAACGTGATTCCCGCTGATTGTCGTCGATGCCTCTGTAGTCTTCGAACTGCTCCTGCCTTCGGAGAATACCGGGACCGTTGCGGAACGGCTTTTCGATTCGGGCGACACCCTTGCCGCCCCGCATCTTATCGATGCCGAAACCGCCCACATTCTCCACCGTTACGCCCGGGCCGGCGAAATTGGCGACCGGCGCGGACGCGAGACCCTGGCCGATCTCGCCGACCTGCCGATCCGGCGCTATCCGCACATATTCCTGCTGCCCCGGGTTTGGGATTTGCGGCACAATCTCACGGCTTACGACGCCGTCTATGTCGCCCTCGCCGAAGCGCTGGACGCGCCGCTGGTCACGCGCGACCGCCGTCTGGCCCGCGCCGCCGGCCACGACGCGGAAATCGAAGTTCTCTAGTTTTCGGCAGTTTCCGCTCGACCTGTCAGCCGGATCGCCTTCCGATACAATCCTGACACCGTAGGGGCGGGTTTCAAACCTCCCTGTCATATTGCGACACA
>FZLR01000140.1 GCA_900197615.1 Rhodospirillaceae bacterium Spongia-Bin9 | reverse complement strand
CCTGTTCCATTTCCAGAGGCTGGCGATGTACGGCCTCGCCGCCAACCTGGCCGCGGTACCCATCGTTTCCTTCTTCGTCCTGCCGATGGGCCTGCTGGCGCTGTTCGCCATGCCGTTCGGGCTGGAGGCCGGGCCGCTCCGGCTGATGGCGCAGGGCATCCATCTGATGCTGTGGGTGGCGTCCGGCGTCTCCGGCCTGCCGGGCGCGCTGGCGCTGGCGCCCGCGCCGCTGGCCTGGGGCATGGCGTCGATCGTCGCCGGGGGCCTCTGGCTGGCGATCTGGCAGCGGCCCTGGCGGGTCGCCGGCGTTGCCGCCATCGCCCTCGGTCTTGCCAGCAGCCTGTTCGCCGCCCGGCCGGATGTTCTGGTGTCGCCGGAAGGGCAGCTTGTCGCCACCCGGTCCGCCGACGGGGGCCTCGCCGTGTCGTCGGCGCGGCGCGGCCGGTTCATTGCAAAGGTCTGGCGGGAGGGCGAGGCCCAGCGCCAGCCCCGGTTCTGGCACAGCGACCGGCTGAGCCGGGTGCGCTGCGACGCACTGGGCTGCATCTACCGGTTGGACGGCCGCCTGATTGCATTTCCGACCGATCCGGCGGCCCTGGCAGAGGATTGCGGCCGGGCCTTCATGATCGTCGCCGGTTTCGACGTGCGGCGGCAATGCTCCGCTGTCCGCTGGGCGATAGACCGCCGGGCGCTGATGCGCAACGGGAGCCACTCGATCCGCTTCGCAGGCGGTCGTGTGCACATTCGAACCGACCGGGACATCCGCGGCGACCGGCCGTGGGTGAGCCGCCCGCCCTTGCCGGCCCGCCGTTTGAAGCTGGCGCGGCGGCGGGCGATGGCGGATTGGCGACAGTAGGGAATTTGCCCATTCCCCTTGCCGTCGTTCGCCGCTAAGCAGGCGTCATGCGCAGAACGATCTCTTCCGGTTCGCGTCTGGAAGCCGACTATGCCTATTCCCGCGCCGTGGTCGACGGGGACTGGGTGTTCGTCGCCGGCACGACCGGTATGGACTACGACACCGGCGAGATGTCCGACGATGTCGTCGAACAGGCCGAACAGACATTCCGTAATATCCAACGGGTTCTCGACGAGGCCGGCGCCTCGATCGACGATACCGCCCGGGTGCAATACACGGTGACCGACCGGGCGGACATGGCGGCAATCGCTCCGGTGCTGGCCAGACGGTTCGGCGCCGCGCGCCCGGCGGCGACCGCCGTGATCGCCGGTCTGATCGATCCGCGCATGAAGATCGAAATCGAAGTCACCGTCCGGAAGAGGGCCGCCCCATGAACAATGTCCTGATTACCGGCGCCGGCCGCGGCATCGGCCTGGAATTCGCCCGCCGTTTCGCGGACGCCGGCGCGCATGTTCATGCCACCGTGCGCGATCTTGCCAGGGCCGACGGCCTGCGCGCGCTCGGCGCTTCGGCGACGATCCACACCTGCGATGTCACCTCGGACGCCCATGTCGGTGCGCTGGCCGACCTGCTGGGCGATACGCCGATCGACATCCTGATCAACAACGCCGGCATTCTCCTGGGCCGCGGCGAAACCTTCGACACGCTGGATATCGCCGACCTGGAGGAAACGCTGCGGGTCAATACGGTGGCGCCGGTGCGGGTGACGAAGGCGCTGGCCGGCAACGTCGCGCGCTCGCAGCGCAAGCTGATCGTCAACATCTCGAGCCGGATGGGATCGATCGGCGAGGCGAGCGGCAACAACTATTCCTACCGGACCTCCAAGGCCGCCCTGAACATGGCGATGAAGATCCTGTCGAACGACCTGAAGGGCCGCGGTGTCACGGCGATCGTCGTCCATCCGGGCTGGGTGCAGACCGATATGGGCGGTCCCTCGGCATCGCTGACGGTCGGGCAGAGCGTCGACGGCCTGATGAAGGTGATCGACAAGGTCCGCCTGCGCGATACCGGCAGCTTCATCAACCACGATGGCAGCCGGATTCCGTGGTAGAATTCCGCTGCGAAAGCCGGCTAGAGCGGAAATTGAGCGGCGGTGCGGCCGGTCGTCTTTCGCACGGGAATCCACAGGCCGGCGTCCGGACGAAGATGCCGCAATAGCGCTTGACGAGCGGACAGGAACATTATATGAACAAAATTGGATCTTCGGCAGGCGGCGCGTTGCGGCGACCTGGGCTCGAAACCTGGCATCGGAGGAGCGGCCGGCGTGCAAAAAAAACACTGTAACCAGAACGGTCTGTCTTAGTGAATTGTGGCAAGAATGGGGCGGCAAAGCGGAGCGAACGGCGAGGTTGCGCGCCGAATCATGACATTTCATGACATCGCCGCACACGCCCAAGGGGCACCGCTCGAATACCCCTCCCGTTGGGGAAGGGGGACTACCGGACCTGAGGCGCAGAATTTGGCCGGAGACAGAGAAACATGACGAATCATGACAAATCATGACATTTCATGACAGAAACGAATTCCTATTCCGTCATCCGGAGTAGGTGCGCCAGCGCCGAATCGAGGGACCGACAGACAGAGCAATCATGCTGACCGACGCCCAGATCATGATCCGGGATACCGCCCGGCAGTTCGCGCAGGAGCGGCTGGCCCCGACCGCGGCGGAGCGCGACCGCACCGGCGAAACGCCGCGCGATCTGCTCGCCGAGATGGGTGCGCTCGGCTTCATGGGCATGACGATTCCCGAGGAATGGGGCGGGGCGGGGGCCGACACCGTCGCCTATGTCCTGGCGATGGAGGAAATTGCGGGCGGCGACGGCGGGGTCTCGACCGTCATGAGCGTCAACAATTCGCCGGTTGCTGCGGCGTTGCACGGCTACGGCTCGACGGAGCAGAAGGAGCGTTTCCTCAAGCCGCTGGCGCGCGGCGAGATCAACGCGGCCTTCTCGCTGACCGAGCCCCAGGCCGGTTCCGACGCCTCGAACCTGAAGACCCGCGCCGAGAAGCGGGGCAACAAGTATGTCCTGAACGGCGCGAAGCAGTTCATCACCTCGGGCGCGACGGCCGACATCAACCTGATGTTCGCAGTGACCGATCCGGCGGCCGGCAAGCGCGGCATCAGCGCCTTCATCGTTCCGACCGATACGCCGGGCTATAAAGTCGTACGCAAGGAAGAGAAGCTGGGCCAACGCTCGTCCGACACCTGCGCGCTGATCCTGGAAGACATGGAGGCGACGCCGGACCTCCTGGTCGGGCAGGAGGGCGAGGGCTACCGGATCGCGCTCGCCAACCTGGAGGCCGGGCGGATCGGCGTTGCGGCCCAGGCGATCGGCATGGCGCGGGCGGCCTACGACCACGCGGTAGCGTATGCGAAGGAGCGCGTCTCTTTCGGCCAGCCGATTATCGAACATCAGGCGGTCGCTTTCCGCCTTGCCGACATGGCGACGCGGATCGAGGCGGCCCACCAGATGGCGCTCAACGTCGCGCGCCTCAAAGATGCCGGCCAGCCCTGCCTCAAGGAAGCCGCCATGGCCAAGCTGTTCGCCAGCGAAATGGCGGAACAGGTCTGCTCCGACGCCATCCAGGTCCACGGCGGCTACGGCTATCTGCAGGATTTCCCGGTCGAGCGCCTCTGGCGCGACGTCCGGGTCTGCCAGATCTACGAGGGCACCAGCGACGTCCAGAAAATGATCATCGGCCGCGCCATCGCAGCGGAGTAGGGCGTGGCGTGGGGGTGCCGATGCGCCGGGCGCATAGCGGATCGGTATTGTCCGTGATAGAGCATCGCCGATCTTCCCGCACCGAGAGCGCCCCTTGACCGAATCTCCCGCCGCACAGGCTGCCGGCGCGGCCGAGTTCCCGCACTACAAGCGCAATATCGGCCTGCTGTTCGCCTGCTGGGCGCTGACCAGCACGTCGATGATGCTGTTGGTCACGGTGTCCGCATTGGTCGGCGCCAGCCTGGCGGAAAACAAGGCGCTGCTGGCGCTGCCTATCGCGATCCAATGGTACGCGTCGGCCTTCTTCACAATCCCCGCCTCCTTCATCATGGCGCGGATCGGCCGGCGCAACGGCTTCCTGCTGGCGGTGATGACCATGACCGTCGGCGCCGGCACATCGATGCTGGCGGTCTACGAGGGCAGTTTCGCCCTGTTCTGCTTCGCCAGCCTGCTGGTCGGATTCGCGACCGGTTTCCAGTGGTACTACCGCTTCGCCGCGGCGGAGGTGGTGCCGGATTTCTTCCGCAGCCGGGCGATTTCCCTGGTCCTGGCCGGCGGCGTCGTCGCGGCGATCGTCGGCCCGACCCTGGCGCGCTTTTCGGTCGACTGGCTGGCGCCGGTAAACTTTGCCGGCGCCTATCTCGCGGCCATCGTCATTCAGGCCATGATCATGGCGATCCTGCTGACCGTGCAGATACCCAGGCCGCCCCGGATGGCGCTGCGCGGCGGCCGTCCGCTGATCGAGATCGCCCGGCAGCCGAAATTCATGCTGGCGGTCGCCGGCGGTGTGATCGGCTACGGCGTCATGGTGCTGCTGATGTCGGTCACGCCGAAAGCGATGGAGATGTGCGGCCTGAGTTTCGCGGAGGCGACCCATGTCATCCAGTGGCACGTTCTGGGCATGTATGTCCCGGCCTTCTTCACCGGCCATCTGATCAAACGCTACGGTGCCCAGCGCATCATGCTGATCGGCGGGCTGCTCAACATTGTCTGTCTCGCGATCGCGACCGTGGATATCGCCTTCGAGAATTTCCTGGTTTCGTTGCTGGTGCTCGGCGTCGGCTGGAATTTCCTCTATACCGGGGCCACGACGCTGCTGACCGAGACCTACACCCTGGCCGAGCGCGCCAAGACCCAGGCATTGAACGAGTTCCTCGTGTTCGGCTTCGTCGCGACGGCGACCTTCTTCTCCGGCGTGACCCTGCATGTCTACGGCTGGCAGAACCTGGCGATCGGAGTGCTGCCGCTGCTGCTGATCGTGCTCGCCGCCACGATATGGCTCATGCTGCTGTCGCAGCGCGAGGCCGCCGCGAAGGCTTGAGGGCGCGGCGGAACGGCCGGCTTTCTGCGCTACCGCCGGCCGGGGAGCTGTTCTAAAACGGGCCGTCTTTCCTTAACCGGGCCGGCGCCGTGGCGGTCATCCGTTCCAACCTGAATACCCGTACCGAACAGTTCCGGGCGAACGCGGCGCACAACCGGGCGCTGATCGCGGACCTGCGCGAGACCGTGGCGGCGATCAAGCAAGGCGGGCCGGCGCGCGCACGCGAGCGCCATCTGGCGCGCGGCAAGCTGCTGCCGCGGGACCGGGTGCGCACCCTGACCGATCCGGGCTCGCCCTTCCTGGAGCTCAGCCAGCTCGCCGCCCACGGCATGTATGGCGGCGACGTACCGTCGGCCGGGATCGTTACCGGGATCGGCCGGGTCTCCGGCCGGGAATGCGTCATCGTCTGCAACGACGCCACGGTGAAGGGCGGCAGCTATCACCCGGTTACGGTGAAAAAGCATGTCCGGGCCCAGGAGATCGCGCTCCAGAACCGGCTGCCCTGCCTCTATCTGGTCGATTCCGGCGGCGGCAACCTGCCGACCCAGGACGAGGTCTTCCCCGACCGGGACCATTTCGGGCGGATATTCTACAATCAGGCCAACCTGTCGGCGCTCGGCATCCCGCAGGTCGCCGTCGTCATGGGCTCCTGCACCGCCGGCGGCGCCTATCAGCCGGCGATGTCCGACCAGGCGATCATCGTCAAGGAGCAGGGGACGATCTTTCTGGGCGGTCCGCCATTGGTCAAGGCGGCGACCGGCGAGGTCGTCAGCGCTGAGGATCTCGGCGGCGCCGATGTCCATTCCCGGACCTCCGGCGTGACCGACTACTATGCCCACAACGATCGTCACGCGCTCGCCATGGCGCGGCGGATTGTGGCCGACCTGAACATTCCCAAGCCGCTGACGACCACGCTCAGCGAACCGGCCGAGCCGCTCTACGATCCCGAGGAACTGTACGGTCTGATTCCCGACGACGTGAAGAAGCCCTACGAGGTGCGCGAGGTTATCGCCCGGATCGTCGACGGCAGCGATCTCGACGAGTTCAAGCAGCTTTACGGCACGCAGCTGGTCTGCGGCTTCGCCCGGATCTGGGGCTACCCGGTCGGCATCGTCGCCAACAACGGCATTCTCTATTCCGAAGAAGCGCTCAAGGCCGCCCATTTCATCGAACTGTGCAGCCAGCGCGGCATCCCCTTGATATTACTGCAGAATATCGCCGGTTTCATGGTCGGGCAGAAATACGAGGCCGGCGGGATCGCCAAGGACGGCGCCAAGATGGTGACCGCAGTTGCGACCACCCGGGTACCGAAATTCACCCTGATCGTCGGCGGCAGCTACGGCGCCGGTAACTACGGCATGTGCGGCCGGGCCTATTCTCCCCGTTTCCTGTGGATGTGGCCGAACGGGCGCATCTCGATCATGGGCGGCGAGCAGGCGGCGAGCGTGCTGTCGACCATCCGGCGGGACGCCATCGAAGCCGGCGGCGGCGCCTGGACGGACGAGGAGGAGGACGCCTTCAAGGCGCCGATTCGCGAACAGTACGAGCGCCAGGGCCATCCCTATTACGCCTCGGCGCGGCTGTGGGACGACGGCGTGATCGACCCGGTCGATACGCGGATGACGCTGGCGCTGGCGCTCTCCGCCGCGCTCAACGCGCCGATCGAGGAAACGCGCTTCGGCATTTTCCGGATGTAGGAGAAACGGTGAATGAACGAGGAAAAGACCGTCCTGACCGGGATCGACGGCCGCGGCGTCGCCCGAATCGTGTTGAACCGGCCCGAGGTTCGCAACGCGATGAATGCGGCGTTCATCCGCGACCTGACCGATGCGATCGAGACGGTGGGCGCCGACGACAGCGTGCGGGCCGTCGTTCTGACCGGGCAGGGCAAGGGATTCTGCGCCGGCGCCGATCTCGCCTGGATGCGCCGGACGGCGGACTATTCCGTCGAAGAGAACTACGCCGACAGCGGCCGGCTCGGCCGGATGCTGAAGTTGCTGAACGGCCTGCCCAAACCGGTGCTCGGCCTGATCAACGGTCATGCCTTCGGCGGCGGCGTCGGTCTGGTCGCCTGCTGCGATATCGCCATCGCCAGTGCGGCAGCGAAATTTTCGCTGTCCGAGGTTCGGCTCGGCCTGACTCCGGCAACCATCGGCCCCTATGTCGTGCGCAAGATCGGCCAGAGCCACAGCCGGCGCTATTTCCTGTCGGCCGAGATCTTCGACGCTCCCCGGGCAGAGGAGATCGGCCTGGTGCAGATGGTGACCGAAGCGGACGCGCTGGAAGCGAAGGGGGAAGAGTTTATAGACCTGCTGCTGCTCGGCGGGCCGAAGGCGCAGGCGATCAGCAAGGACCTGATCTTCCGGGTCAGCGACCGCACGGTAGACGACGATCTGATCGAGTGGACATCCCGCCTGATTGCCGACATCCGCGCGACCGAAGAAGGCAAGGAAGGGGCGGGCGCCTTTCTGGAGAAGCGCAAGCCGGCCTGGCAGGTCGGGGACTGAGGGCGCCGGCGACATGTTCGACCGGATCCTGATCGCCAACCGCGGAGAGATCGCCTGCCGCGTGATCCGCACGGCGCGCCGGATGGGGGTGAGCGCAGTGGCGGTCTATTCGGACGCCGATGCCGGCGCGCAGCATGTATTGCAGGCCGATGAGGCGGTCCGGATCGGGCCGGCGCCGGCGGCGGAAAGCTATCTGCGCGGCGAGCGGATTATCGAGGCGGCGCTCCAGACAGGCGCGCAGGCGATTCATCCGGGCTACGGGTTCCTGTCCGAGAATGCGGACTTTGCCGAGGCGTGCGCAGCGGCCGGGATAAAGTTCATCGGCCCGCCTGCCGGCGCAATCCGGGCAATGGGATCGAAAAGCGCCGCCAAGGCTTTGATGCAGAAAGCGAAAGTGCCGGTCGTGCCGGGCTATCACGGTGCCGGCCAGGACCCGGACGAACTGGCGGAGCAGGCGGCCGAGATCGGCTTTCCGGTGCTGATCAAGGCCTCGGCCGGCGGCGGCGGCAAGGGGATGCGCCGGGTCGAGCGGTCGGAGGACTTCGCTGCCGCTCTCGAATCGGCGCAGCGCGAGGCGGCCGGCGCGTTCGGCGACGACCGTATGCTGATCGAGAAATTCGTCGAGTCGCCGCGCCATATCGAAATCCAGGTTTTCGCCGACAGCCACGGCAACGCGGTCCATCTGTTCGAGCGCGACTGTTCGATCCAGCGGCGGCACCAGAAAGTGGTCGAAGAAGCGCCCGCGCCGGGCATGACGGAAGCGCGACGGGCGGAGATGGGCGCGACCGCGGTCGATGCCGCCCGGGCCATCGGCTACGAAGGGGCGGGCACGGTCGAGTTCATCGTCGGCGCCGGCGGCGACTACCATTTCATGGAGATGAACACGCGCTTGCAGGTCGAGCATCCGGTGACGGAAACGATAACCGGGCAGGACCTGGTGGAATGGCAGCTGCGGGTCGCCGCAGGGGAAGCGCTGCCGCGTGCGCAGGAGGATCTGGCCATTGCCGGCCACGCCATCGAGGTGCGCCTGTACGCCGAGGACCCGGACCGCGATTTTCTGCCCCGGACCGGCACTTTGAAACATCTGCGGTTGCCCGAAAACGACGGCATCCGCTGCGATTCCGGCGTGACCGAAGGCGACAGCGTGACCGTGCACTACGATCCGATGATAGCCAAGCTGATCGCGTGGAGCGCGGACGGCCGCACTGCCGCCCTGCGCCGGATGGAGCGGGCATTGGCGCAGACAGAAATTATCGGTCTTGAGAGCAATCGCGATTATCTTCAGCGGGTTATCGGCCATTCTCAATTTGTCGAAGGAAACTTCGATACCGGCTTCGTCGATACACATCGCGCGGATATCCAGTGTTCCGAGACCGGGCCGTCCGAAGAGGCGCTGGCCTGCGCGGCGCTCGCCATCGAGATCGACTGGCAGGAAAACGCTGCTGCCGCCGCCGCCGCCTCGACCGACCCCCGGTCGCCCTGGCATCTGGTCAACGGGTGGCGGCTGAACGATTCCGGCCGGCACGATATCCGGCTGGCCCAGGGCGAAACCGGCTATGTCGTTCCGGTTGCGTATGGGCCGGCAGACTATGTCCTCGAACTGCCGTCCGGTCCTGTCCGGTGCGCGGTCGAAAGAGTCGGTGACCGCCTGCGGGTGCAGATCGGGCATCGTCGCATCGCCGCCGGCGCTTATGTCGACGCCGGGATCGTCGCTATATGGATCGACGGCGTCCGGACCGCGTTCGACCGGGTCGATCCGCTCGCCGGCGTGACGGACCTGGAAGAGGCCGAGGACCGGCTGGTCGCGCCGATGTCCGGCAAGGTTATCCGGGTGGTCGCCGAGGCCGG
>FZLR01000063.1 GCA_900197615.1 Rhodospirillaceae bacterium Spongia-Bin9 | reverse complement strand
CAGTACGGTACTTTGGACCTTGCACCGCGCTGGAAGGATTTCTCCGCTCCGCCCCGGATAAATCCGGGGCTCCGGTCGAAATGACGGGCAGTCGAAATGACGGACAGTCGAAATGACGGGCAGTCGGAATCATGGGCAGGGGATCGACTCCGGCGGACTCGAAGAGTCAAACCGGGACACGACCGCAACGCGCTACTTCCCATTCGGGTACAACACCATCTGCGTCTGGGTGACCAGCGCCGCCAGCTTGCCGTTCTCGCCGGTCAGCCGGGTCTGCCAGACCTGGGTCGTGCGTCCCTTGTGCAAGGGCGTCGATTCGGCGGTGAGCGTCGTGCCGGCGGGGACGGCGCGGAAAAAGTTGGTCTTGCTCTCGATCGTGGTCGTGCGCGCACCGCGCGGCATGTTGGCGACCGTGCCGATCGCGCCGAGCGTATCGGCCACCGCCATGATCGCACCGCCGTGCATGGCTTCGGACGACGTGCAAAGTTCGTCGCGCGCTTCCACCCTTGCGACGACCCTGTCCGGATCGACATCGACGAGTTCGAGCCCGAGGGTCCGGCCCATGGGCACCATGCGGTCGGCGAAGAGCGTCGTCAGGTCGGCGCTCACGCCGCCAATTCCTCCTCGACCCAGTCCAGCCGGTCCTGGCCCCACCACATCTTGTCGCCGACGAAAAAGGTCGGCGCACCGAACGCGCCTTTTTCGACCGCTTCGTTTGTGTTGGCGATCAGCTTGTCCTTCACGGCCTGCTGCTGAATGCCTTCGACATAGGCGCCGGCGTCCAGGCCGGCCTCTTTCAGGGTCTCGACGATGACGCCGGGTTCCGCGAGATTCTTCGCGTCGCGCCAGACCCCATAGAAAATCGCGTCGTTGTAGGGCTCCAGATCGCCGCGCTCCTGCGCCAGGATGGCGCCGCGCATCAACGGCAGCGAACTGAAGACGAAATAGGGGTTCGGCTTCAGCGGTACGCCGTATTTCCGGGCGTAGTTGGCCATGTCGAAGAACATCCACTTGCCCTTGGGCTTGACGTTGACGGGCGTCTGGTTGCCCGTCGACTTGAACACGCCGCCCAGCAGCATCGGACGATAGTCGACGGTGGCGCCGGTCCGCGCCGCAATATCCTTCAGGCGCCAGTAGCCGAGATAGGCGGTGGGGCTCAGGAAGTCGTACCAGAATTCGACGGTCTTGTTCATGCGTGCGGGTCTTTCGTTTCAGGGGACTGTTGAGGGACTGCCGGGGTTCCCGGCGCGCGGCTACCAGGGTTCGGCCCACGGCCGCATGTCGATTTCGAAGGTCCAGGCCGAGCGGGGCTGGCAATGAACCTGCCAGTACATCTCCGCGATATGGTCCGGAAGCAGCAGATTGTCGTCCCAGTCGCGCTCGGCGATCAGATGGCCCATCATCTCGCGGGTAAACGGCGTGTCGATCGGCCCGTCGATCACGGTGTGGGCGACGTGGATTCCCTTCGGCCCCAGTTCGCGCGCCATGGCCTGGGCCAGCGCCCGTTTGGCCTGCATGGCGCCGGAAAAGGCGGCGAAGCCGGCAGCGCCGCGGACGCTCGCGGTTGCGCCGGTGAAAAGGATGGTGCCGCGGCCGCGCCCGATCATCCGCTGCGAGACTTCGCGGCCGAACAGGAAGGCGCTGAACGCCGCCATTTCCCAGACCTTGTAGTAGACCCGCGATGTCGTCTCGCCGATATCGAACTTCACGTTGGCGCCGATATTGTGGACGCACACCTCGATCGGGCCGATGGTGCTCTCGATCGTCTCGACCAGCTCGACGACCGCTCCTTCCTCGCGGGCGTCGGAGGCGAAGACATGGGCCTTGCTGCCGATCTCGCCGATGTCGGCGGCCAGATCCTTCAATCCGTCCGCCCGGTCGCGCCGGGTTGCGCAGATGGTGAAGCCCTCGCGGGCGAAGCGCCGGGCGATGGCGCTGCCGGTCGCCACGCCGGCGCCGACGATCAGGGCGACTCCGGGATCGCCGGCCTCCCGCTCAGACATGATTCCTCCACCGCATTGTTCGTTCGCGGCGGAGAGTAGGGTCCGCCGCCGGCCGGATCAACCGGTCGGCGGATGTGCGTCAGGACGCATGCACAGAACGCAGGGCGGACCTCAGTAGGAAAGCGGCTTCGTCAGGGTTTTCCAGCGCGCGTTCTCGACGACCGCGAGATAGGCGTCCGTCGAACCCTGGTGGTCGTTCGGCCCGAAGGTGAGCGGCGGGCCGCCGAGCGTCATCTGGAAACCCTTGATGCTTTCCATTGCCTCGATGAAACCGTCGGTTGTCAGGTTCTTGCCGGCGCGTTTCAACGCTTCCAGGAAGAGCAGGCCGCTGCCGTAGCCGAGTTGCGCTGCGCCGTTGTGCGGCTTGCCGGCGTATTTCTTGTAGGCATCGGCCCAGGCCTTGTGCGCCGCATTCTCGGTGTCCGGATAGATCATCTCGAACGACGTCATGGCGTAGTAACCGTTCATCAGGCCCTTCTTGAAACCCGCGACGATCAGGTCGTAGGTCGCGATATTGCCGACGAAGGTCGATTTCCAGCCCAGCTTCTTCGCCGTCAGGAACGGCCCGATGGTATCGGTGATGATCGTCCCCATCATCGTGACCTGGCAGCCTGCCTTGCGCAGCTTGGTGATGGCGCCGACGAAGGATTTTTCGCGCGGACTGTGGGCCGACTGGCCGGCGACTTTCAGCTTGAGCGCTTTCAGCTGGTCGGTCACCGCCTGCTGGATCTCGCGCCCGTAGTCCGTGTCCTGGTACATGACGCAGACTTTCTTGAAGCCCTTTTCCTTGACGAAATAGTTCGTCGCAGCGCGCACCTGGTCGTAGTAGCTGGCGAAAGCCAGGAATTTCATCCGGTGATAGGGCTCGATCATCTGGCGCGAGGCCGTGAACGGCACGAAATTCGGCACGCCCGCCTTGATCTGGCGCGGCAGCACGGCGTTATTCATCGGCGTCCCCAGCGCGCCGACCATGGCGAAGATCTTGTCGCGGTTGAGCAGCTTGTTGGCGGCCTGGATGGCTTTTGGCTGCTGGTAGCCATGATCCTCGACGATAAACTTGATCTTGCGGCCGTGGACGCCGCCTTTCGCGTTCGCTTCGTCGAACGCCATCCGCGTGCCGGTTGTGGCGCCGACTCCCCAGGGCGCGACCGGACCGGTGAGCGCCGTATGGCTGCCGACGACGACTTCGGCGTCGGTCACGCCGCGGGTCTGCGCGGAAGCTGTGCCGGCGGCAACCAGCGCGGCGCCGGAAACACCGGCCAGCAGTGCTTTCATCTTTGTTTTCATGGTGTTCCTCCCTTTGACAGGCCTCATCCGGAGCGTGCGGCACACCGGTTCGCTGTGCCGGATGTTGCCGCACGGTTTGCGAATTGCAGGTTACGCCGCCTCATACATCGAGTCGATCAAATCCTTGTATTTGGCGCTCACGAAGCTGCGTTTCAGCTTCATGGTCGGCGTGAGCTCCTCGTCCTCCGGCATCAGCACCTGTTCGATCAGGCGGAACGCCTTGACCTGCTCGACCCGGGCAAAATCCCGGTTCACCCTGTCGATCTCGCCCTGGATCAGGCGCTGTACCGGCTCGGCGCGGCACAGGCTGGCATAGTTGGAGAACGGGACGTCATTGTCCTGCGCATACTTCATCACATTGTCTTCGTCGATCATCACCAGGCAGGACAGGAACTTGCGCCGGTCGCCGACGATCACGGCATCGGCGATGTAGGGTGAGAATTTCAGCTGGTTCTCGAATTCGGACGGCGTCACATTCTTGCCGCCGGCGGTGACGATGATGTCCTTGAGGCGATCGGTGATCCGGAAAAAGCCCTGGTTGTCGACCCAGCCGACATCGCCCGTGTGCAGCCAGCCGTCGACGACCGTCTCCGCCGTCTTCTCCGGGTTGTTCAGGTACCCCTGAAAGACGTGGGGGCCCCGGATAAGGATTTCGCCCCGGTCCGAGATTTTCACTTCGGTGCCGGGCAGGGCCATGCCGACGGAGCCGACCTTGAACTCGTCCGGCCTGTTGCTCGTCGCGACGCCGCTATTCTCGGTTTGGCCGTACAGTTCCACCATGTCGATGCCGAGCGCGAGATACCAGCGGATCAGGTCCGGCGAGATCGGCGCGGCGCCGGTTGCCGCCCAGCGCGCGCGGCGCAGTCCGATGAGCGTCTTGACGTTGCGCAACACCAGGAAGTCGGCGAGCCGGTAGAGCAGCCTGTCCCGGAGCGGCGGTTCCATCCCCTCGATCCGGCGATCCGCGATCCGCTCGCCGACGCCGATCGCCCAGCCGTACAGGCGCTTGCCGACCCAGGTCGCGTCCTGCATCTGGATCATGAACCCGGAATAGAATTTCTCCCACACCCGGGGCACGGCAAACAGATAGTGCGGCGCCACTTCGCGGACATTCTCCGCCACGGTCTCGGGGCTTTCGGCAAAGTTGACGACCGTCTTGAAGGCGATGGACAGGAACATCGAAAAGCCGCGCTCGGCGATATGGCTCAGCGGCAGGAAGGCCAACTGGTTGTCGCCTTCGCGGAAGTTCAGCATTGCGTTGCCGTTGCCGACCTGGAAAAGGATGTTCCGGTTGGAAATCATCGCGCCTTTCGGCGGTCCGGTCGTGCCGGACGTGTAAACCAGGATCGGCGTATCGTCCGGGGCGGAACCGTCGATCCGTTCGTCCCAGGCCGCCGGATTTTCTTCGCCATAGCGCCGGCCGAGTCGGAGCAGTTCCTCCCAGCTCATCGTCATCGGGTCCTCGAAGCCCCGCAGGCCTTCGAGATCCATGACGATGACCTTCTTGAGCGTGGGGACGCTGTCCCGGACCCGGAGGTACTTGTCGAGCTGCTCCTCGTTCTCGACGAACAGGAAGACGGAGCGGGAATCGTTGACGATATAGTCGAGCTGTTTGGCCGAATCGGTCGTATAGACTCCGCTGCTCGATGCGCCGGCGCAGATCGCGCCGAGGTCGGCGAACATCCATTCCTTGTTGGTCTCGGACAGGATCGAGACGACATCGCCGCGCACGAGGCCCATGGCCATCAGCCCCTGGCCGACGTTGCGGGCAGCCTCGCCGTAGTCCGCCCACGAGATCGACCGCCAGATGCCGAGATCCTTCTCGCGCATCGCAATCTTGCCGGCTTCTTCCGTATAGCGCTTGCGGAACAGTTTGGGCAGCGTATCGCAGCCGTCGAAGACGATGTTCCCGGAGACTGTCGGACCGGTTGGTCCGTCCATGCCGACCTCCTCCCTATCGACCTTTTCCATGCCGGCGGCCTAGCGCCAGGTCTTCTTGCGGCGCCAGCGCTTCTTGCCGCGCACGGCGTCTTTCTTGACGCCCAGATAGAATTCCCTGATGTCCTCGCTCTCGAGCAGGCGGCTGCAGTCGTCGTCCATCACGATCCGCCCAAGCTCCAGGACATAGCCGTAGCTGGCGGTCTGCAGCGCCATATTGGCGTTCTGCTCGACAAGCAGCATGGTGACGCCCTGTTCCTCGTTCAGGCGCCGGACGATGCCGAAGATTTCCTTCACCAGGATCGGCGACAAGCCGAGCGACGGCTCGTCGAGCAGCATCAGGCGCGGTCGGGCCATCAGGGCGCGGCCGATAACGAGCATCTGCTGCTGGCCGCCGGAGAGATATCCGGCCTGCTGACCCGACCGCTCGTTCAGGATGGGGAAATAGCCGTAGACCATCTCCAGGTCTTCGGGGACGGCGGTGCGGTCGCTGCGGGCGTAGGCGCCCATCAGGAGATTCTCGCGCACCGTCAGGAAGGGAAAGACCTCCCGGCCCTCCGGCACATGGGCGATGCCGCGGCGCGCTACCCAGTCCGGGTCGCGGCCCTGGATTTCGGCGCCTTCGAAGCTGACGCTGCCCTTTTGGGGGTCCATGACGCCGCTGACCGTTTTCAGGATGGTCGTCTTGCCGGCGCCGTTGGCGCCCAGCACGGTGACGATCCGGCCCTTCGGCACGTCCAGGCTGACGCCCCGGATCGCCTTGATCGGCCCGTAGTAGGTTTCGATGTTGCGGACGGTGAGCAGGGATTCGGGCAGGGCTTCGGCCATCCGCTCACGCTCCCAGATAGGCGCGGACGACTTCGGGGTGATTCTGGACCTCGTCCGAGGTGCCTTCCGCAATCGTCCTGCCGTCGTTCATGGCCAGTACCCGGTCGGAAACTTCCGTCACGAGCGACATGTCGTGTTCGACCATCAGGATCGCAACGCCCAGGTCGTTCTTGATGTCGTCGATCCAGAAGGCGACATTCTCCGTCTCTTCGACGCTGAGGCCGGAGGCCGGCTCGTCGAGCAGCAAGAGCTTCGGTTCGATGCACAGGGCCCGGGCCAGTTCGACGACCTTGCGCACGCCATACGGCAGGTTGGCGATATACTGGTCGCGATACGGCTGGAGATCGAGGAAATCGATGACTTCCTCGACCTTCTCCCGGTGGACGTGTTCGGCCCGGCGCACGCGCGGCAGGAAGGCCAGTTCCTCGAACACGTTGGTCCGGCTCTTGCAGTGCCGTCCGACCAGCAGGTTGTGCAGCACCGTGGCGTGTTCGAAAAGTTCGATATTCTGGAAGGTCCGGGCGATGCCGATCCCGGCGATCCGGTGCGCCGGCATGTCGGTAATGTCTTCGCCGCAGAAACGGATCCGGCCCTCGGTCGGATCGTAGATCCGGCTGATCAGGTTGAAAATCGTCGTCTTGCCGGCGCCGTTCGGGCCGACGATGGTATAGACCTCCCGCTCCCGCACCTCGAACGAGACGCTGTCGACCGCGGTCAGCCCGCCGAACCGGATCGTCAGATTGTCCGCGGAGAGGACCGCCGTCACCGCATCCGCTCCGTCTTCAGATAGGCTTTCTGGCGCTTGAACGTCGCCTTGCGATAGATCGGGAAGATGTCGAAGAACAGCTTGATCTTGCGCCAGCGGCCGTAGATGCCCATCGGTTCGAACAGGATGAACGAGATCAGGATCAGGCCGAAGATGCCGGGTTCCAGGCCCGGTTGATGGCCGATCGACGGCGGCAGGTAATCCTTCGCGATCGTGATCGCCTGGGGCAGCAGGATCACGACCAGCGCGCCGAGGATGGCGCCCTGCAGGGAGCCGAGCCCGCCGACGACGATCATCAGCAGGAAGGTGATCGAGATGATCAGGTTGAAGCCGTCCGGCGCCAGGTATTGCAGCTTGTGCGCGAACAGGGCGCCGCCGAGGCCGGTGATCGCCGTGCTGATGCCGAAGGCGGCGATCTTGGTCCGGGCGATGTTGACGCCCATGCTTCGCGCCGAGACTTCCGAATCGCGCACTGCGACCATGGCCCGGCCGGTCGGGCTGCGCAGCAGGTTGGCGCACAGCGCCAGCACCAGGATCAGGATCGCCAGCGCGACGTAGTAGAAATCCCAGCTGTCGGGGTTGAACTCGTGGCCGAACAGGCTTGCCGGGTCGACGGCCTTGCCGTCGAAACCGCCGGTGACCGTCTTCCAGGACTTCAGGATCTGCTCCAACACAATGGACAGCGCGAGCGTGCCGATGGCGAGGTAGATGCCAGTCATCCGCAGCAGGGGGATCGCCAGCAGCAAGCCGACGATCCCGGTAAACACGGCAGCGATCGGCATGGCGACGAGAAAGGAGATGTCGAGGCTGGCGAGCAGCCAGGCCTGGGCATAGGCGCCGATGCCGAAAAAGGCGGCGTGGCCGAGGCTGACCTGGCCGGTGAAGCCGACCAGCAGCATCAGCCCCAGGCCGGCGATGGCGAAGCTGATCGCCTGGGTCAGTTCGGAAATCTCGAAATCGCCCAGGTAGAGCGGCGCGGTCACGGCGGCGATGAACAGGAATCCGTAAGACCGCCAATATCCTTCATGCTTGAAGAAGCGGAGGTCCTGGTCGTAGTCGGTTTTGAAGACGAAACGCACGGCCGGCTATACCTTCTTGCGCTGGATTTGCGCGAACAGGCCGTCGGGCCGGATCAGCAGCACGATCAGCAGAATGATGAAGCCGGAGATCGGCGCGATGCTGCGCGCGAATTCGCCGGGCAGGTAGGCCTGGGCGAGCTGTTCGGTCACGCCGATGATGAGACCGCCCAGGACGGCGCCCGGCAGGCTGCCGAAGCCGCCGATCACCGCCGCCGCAAAGGCCGTGATCGCCAGGAAGCCGACATCGGGATCGAAGGTGGCGATTTTCGGCGCCAGCAGAATGCCGGCAATGCAGGAGACCGCCGCGCTGATGCCCCAGATCAGCGAAATCACATACTTGACCGGGATGCCCATATAGTAGGCGGCAAGCTGGTTCTGCGACGACGCCTGCATCGCCACGCCGATCCGGGTGAATCTGAAAAAGGCGTACAGGACACTCACCAGAACGATCGTGCCCAGGATGATCATGAGTTCGGCAACGTCGATGACCGTCCTGCCGGTCTCGTTCTCGTCGATCGTGATGACCAGGCCGCCATAGGGCGTGTCGAAGGAAACCGGATCGGCGCCCCAGACGCCGCCGGCGACCGACCGGAAGACGAACCCCACGGCGATCGTCAGGATAATCACCGCAAACTGGGGCTGTCCGATGATCCGCCGCAGCACGAATGCGTCGAGGAAGAACCCGAAAGCGCCGGTAATCGCGATGCCAACCAGCGCGCCCAGCCACCAGGGGAAGCCGGCGATCGCGATCAGCGTGAAGGCCGCGAACATGCCGAGCATCATGATGTCGCCCTGGGCGAAATTGACCTGCTCGGTCGCCTTGTAGATCAGCACGAAACCCAGCGCGATCAGGCCGTAGACACAGCCTTGCGCAATTCCGGCGACCAGAACCTGGATGAGTTCCAACGCGTGCCTCCCGAGACGCCTGCCGCAGCGTTATCCGGCCCGCCGGTGCAGCGCGCGCAATTAAGCCGAGGCCGTCGGCACTGTCTAGGAGAGTTTCGGGTGCGCGCGGGCGGCCGACGAAATTGTGACTACGGCTTTGCCGCCGGGGCCTTCCGGAAGCCCGGTCGTTCGTCGAACGGGTGGCCGAACGCCGCTTCGTATTCGGCTTCGTCCCAGATCCCGATCAGGATGTTGCGCGGCTCCCGGCCCGCCATGCGGTCGATATCGGCATGGGTCTTCGTCGTCTTGGTATGGAAGCGGGTGGCCCATTCGAGGATCGCCCCGGTCATGCGGGCGCGGACTTCTGCGTGGCCGGGATCGTCGCCCAGATCGATCAGCTCCTTCGGATCGTCGTGCAGATCGAACAGGATCGGCCGGTGCTCCTTGCACCAGACGAATTTCCAGCGGTCGTCGCACACCATGACCAGCCGCGAATCGTCCGGATGTTCGCCCAGAGCGAGGCGGGCCGGGCGCGTGCCGTAGTCGTATTCGGCGAAAGCGTAGCGCCGCCAGCCGGCGGCATCGCCGCGCAGCAGGGGCGCCAGCGAGAGGCCTTCGAAGACATGCGGCTTTTCCGGGCCGCCGAAATATTCCTGGAAGGTCGGCGCCAGATCGATCGCTTCGACCAGCGCATCGCTGGCGCTGCCCCGGGCCGCATCCGCTTCCGGGCGCGGGTCGCAGACGATCAGCGGCGTCCGGATCGACGGCTCGTGGAACAGGTCCTTCTCGCCCATCCAGTGGTCGCCGAGATAGTCGCCATGGTCGGAGCAGAACACGATCATCGTGTTGTCCGTCAGGCCCTTCCCGGCCATCCAGCCGAACAACCGGCCCAGTTCGTCGTCGAGCTGTTTGACCAGCCCCATGTAGACCGGGATCACGGTGCGCCGGACATCGTCGCGCGCCATGGTCTGGCAGATGCGCGAATCCTGATAGGCCCGGAACAGGGCATGATCGGTCTGCCGCTCGGCATTCGACCGGACGGCCGGCAGCATATCGTCGACGCTGTACATGTCATGGTAGGGCGCCGGCGCGATGTAGGGCCAATGGGGCTTGATGTAGCTGAGATGGAGCAGCCAGGGCCGCTCCGGTTCGCGGGCTTCCGCATCGGCCATAAAGTCGATGGCGCGGTTCGTCATATAGGCGGTTTCGGAATGTTCGGCCGGAACCCGCGCCGGCAGGCCCGAATTCTTCAGCAGCCAGCCGGAGAGGATTTCTCCATCCGGTCCGGCGCCGGAATTGGCCCATTCCTCCCAGGGATTGTCGGCGTCGAACCCCTGTTCGCGCAGATAGTCGTTGTAGTCCGGCGTCTTGTCCGCGGAGGCGAAAGGGTGAAGGCCGTCGTCCCGTTCGAACGGCTCGAATCCGCATTCGGTCAAGCTGCGTCCGGCCGGCGAGTCGGGGTCGATGCCCAGCCGCGCCATCCCCTCGCTGTCCGGAATGATATGGGTCTTGCCGACCAGCGCGCAGCGCACGTTGAGTTCGCGCAAATGATCGCCGACCGAGAGTTCGCCGACACGGATCGGAAAGCCGTTCCAGGTCGCGCCGTGGGACCGGCAATAGCGGCCGGTATAGTAGCTGGCGCGCGACGGGCCGCAGAACGGAGACTGGACATAGGCGCGGTCGAACCGGACGCCCCGCGCCGCCAGCGCGTCCAGATGCGGTGTGTGCAGCGTCGGGTGACCGGCGCAGGACAGGTAGTCGAAGCGCAACTGGTCGGCCATGATCCACAGGACGTTGCGTTTCTCGTTCATCGGGGTTTCCCTGTGCCGGTGGAAGATTTTCGCGCAAGCCGGCAATCGCACCTCCGGTCGGCGAGGGCAAGGGCATTGCCGCGCTCGCCCGCACCCGACGGCAGGGCCCGCAGGCTTCGACGGTTGGTAGTGTCTCAGTTTGACTTTCCGTGTCGGCCAGAGTCGATCGCCTGTCCGTTATTTCGACCGGAGCGCAGCAATCCCCTGTCCGTCATTTCGACCGAGCGCAGCGCGCGGAGAAATCTTTCCGGCGCGGTGCTTCCGCCCCGGCTCTTTACAGGAAAGATATCTCCGCTTCGCCCCGGATTAAATCCGAGGCTCCGGTCGATATGACGACTGGGGTATTCGGGTCGCTCGGTCGAAATGACGGGGAAGGAATGGGACTAGTCCGGCGCCGATAGTCAAACTGAGACATTACCCGATGGTTCGTCGACTTGATAATTAATATTACAAGTTGTAATAATGGCAGTGGTCGTATCGAACGATCCGGTTGGAGAAAGTATGCCTCGACAGATCGAGACCGAATCGCCGGACAAGCCGATTCATGCGCAGGTTCTGGCCGCGGCCCAACGTTTGTGCCGTAGAGAGGACTGGACGTTCGATCTCCTCGAAATCGTTCGCGCCTTGCCCCATCTCAACGAACGTTCGGTTCGTACCCATATCGTCAGCCGATGCTGCGAGAACGCTCCGAAAAATCATCCCCACCGATGGCCGTATTTTCGTCGCGTTGGCCGGGGCCTCTACCAAATTCAGCCGCCGTATCGCCAAATCCCGTCCGAAGAGGCGGGCGCTTACGAACAGCCGCCTGGCGATGCCCGAACCGCCAATATGCAGACGGTGCGCGACTCGGCGTATAGCCGGGAGCCTTCCGCGATTCATGCTGTCGTCACGGAAAGCGAAGGGTGGTTCGTTGCCGAGTGCTTCGAAGTGGCCGTTATCACCCAGGGCCGAACGCTGGATGAAACGCTGGCGAACCTGCGAAGCGCGCTCGCCCTTCATCTCGACGACGACGAACTCGCACGAACCGGTCTGCCGCCGGCGCCACGCCTCCTGGTCAATTTCGAAACTTCCGCTCTCGCTTCCGAATGGCCCGCCTGAAGCGGCTGACCTCAAGGGAGGTTCTGAAAATCCTCCGGCGTTTCGGATTCGAGATCGTTTCGACCCGTGGCAGCCATGCCAAGCTCGTGCGCGAAACGGCGTCGGGCGCGCGGCAGGTCCTGACGGTTCCGATTCATTCGGAACTGCCGGTCGGTACGGTGCGCGCGATCTACCGGCAGGCTTCCCGGTTCATCGATAGTGCCGATTTGCGGCAGGAGTTCTTTTCCGGCTAAGAGAGGACGGCCTCGTGTCGGCGCCTACTTCCGGAATTCGATCTTCTGCACGACGATATCGCGCAACGGGCCGGTTACGGTGATTTTCAGGGCCCAGATGCCGTACATGTCGAGTTTTATCTTGAATCCGTAGGCGCCGGGCTTGCCGGCGGGCGCTGCGGTCGCGGCCGGGATATTGTGCGCTCCGGGCATTGTCGGCATATCCGGTTTCACGGCGACCGTCGCGCCATCGATCGCCATCTTGCTCTTCTTCCCGCTGAGATGCAGCGCGCATTGGTAAACCAGGCCGGTCTCGGTCTCTTTGCACTCGATTTTGACGGTGGCCCGGTCCTTGGCTACGGCCGGCCCTGCCGCCAGGGCGACGGCAGCCAGCCCGAAGTATACGATCCTCATAATGTTTCCTCCCTGCTGACGCCGAGATAGGCGGCGTGAAGATGGCGGTCGGCGGCCAGTTCGGCGGATGTGCCGTCCAGGACGATCCGGCCGCTCTCCAGCACATAGGCCCGGTCTGCGATCTTGAGGGCCTGGCGCAAATTCTGCTCCACCAGAAGGATCGTCAGACCGCCCGCGCGCAGATCGCGGATCGTCGCAAATATTTCGCCGGCGGTTTTCGGCGCGAGTCCGAGGGTCGGTTCGTCCAGCATCAGGACGCGGGGCTGCGCGATCACGCCCCGGGCCAGCGCCAGCATCTGCGCCTGACCGCCGGACAGCTCGGAGCCCGGCGCGTCCAGACGGCCCTGCAGGATCGGGAACAGGGCGACGGCTTCGTCGATAGCAGCCTCGACCTCTTCGCCGGGCCGCAGGAAAGCGCCGAGACGGAGGTTTTCGCGCACGCTCAGCCGGCCGAAAATCTGGCGTCCTTCGGGCACCTGGGTGATTCCTGCAGCGATGATCTCGTGGGGCGGCCGGCCGCCGATCTCCCGGCCTTCGAGCCGGATGGCGCCCGAAGCCGGCTTCTCGATCCCCGAGATCGCCCGCAGGGTCGAGCTCTTGCCGGCGCCGTTGGCGCCGATCAGGGCGACGATCTCGCCTTCGGCAACGTCGAGATCGATGCCCTGCACCGCCCGGATATTGCCGTAGCTGACGGCGAGGTTGCGGACTTCAATCATCGCCGGAATCATCGCCGGAATTATCGTCGGCTTCGCGGCCGAGATAGATGTCGAGAACCTCCGGGTCGCTGAGCACGCGGCCGGGCGGGCCCTCGGCGATCTTGCGGCCGAAATCGAGCACGCACAGCCGGTCGCAGATGTCCGAGATCAGGTCCATCTTGTGCTCGATAACGATCAGGGTGCGCCCCGGTGCGGCGACGGCGCGGATCAGGGTCGCCATCTCCTGCGTTTCCATGGGCGTCATCCCGCCGGCCGGCTCGTCGAGCAGCAGAAGCCGCGGCTGGCGGACCAGCGCCCGTGCGATTTCCAGCCGCCGTTGGTCGGGCAGCGGCAAGTCGCCGGCGAAAGCGTCGCGCCGCGTTGCCAACCCGGTCCGCTCGAGCAGCGTTTCGACTTCGTCGCGGCGCGCGCGTTCCTTCCGGCCGCCGACCGCGAGGATATCGCGCAAGCCCATGCCCGGGCGGCGATGCTGGGCCAGCCAGATGTTTTCGAATGCGCTCATGTGCGGGATGAGCCGCAGGTTCTGGAAGGTTCGTGCAAGGCCCATCCTGGCGATGCGCTCCGGCGGAACGCCGCCGATCGGGCGGCCGTCCAGAAGAATTTCGCCGGCGCTCGGCGGATAGACCCCGGTTAGCACGTTGAAGAGGGTGGTCTTGCCGGAGCCGTTCGGGCCGATCAGTCCGAAGACTTCGCCCTCCTCGACACGCAGGTCGATACCGTCGAGCGCTTCGACCGCGCCGAAGCGCCGGCCGATCCCGTTAATGTCCAGCAGCGCCATGGATATCCGGCCGCCGCCCGCGCAGCATCAGGCGCAACAGATGCACGCGGCGCTCGTCGAGGATGCCGCGCGGCATGAATATCAGGAGCACGGCTACGAGCCCGCCGAACGCGATCATACGATAGCCCTGGATCCATTCGACGGCTTCGAGGAATCCGACATCGAGAAGCACGCCGAGGATCGGGCCGACAGCGGTGCCGAGGCCGCCGATCAGACCGTAGGCCAGACTGTGCACGCCGAGCATGACATCGAAATTCTCGGGATAGACCGTCGTCTGGATATGGGCATAGAAGGCGCCGCCGATCGCCGCCAGGGCGCCGGCAAGCCCGGCCACCAGGATCTTGTAGCGGGTGACGTTGATGCCCTGGGTCTCGGCCAGCAACCGGTCCGCGCCGATCGTGCGCACGATCGAGCCGAGACGGCTGCGCTCCATCAGGAAAAACAGCAACAGCACGATGCCGAGCGACCCGTAAATCATCCACAGAAAATCGACCGGCGCGTATTCGTTGTCGAAACCCCAGCGGATGTTGCCCAGGCCTTCCGAGCCGTTCGGGCCGACCGGTTCGCCGTCGACGTCGACCTGCCAGGTGGTGGCGACCAGGATCAGGCGGATCGTTTCGGCGAAGGCGAGGGTGGCGATGGCAAAATACAGGCCGCGCAGCCGCAGCGTCAGGGCCCCGACCGCCGCCGCGGCGAGGCCGGCGACAAGCATGGCGAGCGGCAGGGCGATCCAGAAGCTCAGGCCGAACATCGCCGTGAACATGCCCGAGGCGTAGGCGCCGATGCCGAAAAAGGCCTGCTGGCCGAAGGAAATCTCGCCGCTGAGCAGCAGGAGATAGGCGGAGAGCGCGATGAAGGAAAATCCGCCGATGTTGTTCAGGACGGTGATCACATGATCGTCCATGATCCGGCCCTGCGTCCGCCGCCCTAAACCCGCCGGAGCGCGGCCAGGTCGCGCGCCGCCGTATGCTGCGCCAGCAATCCGCCCGGCCGGACGATCAGGAACGCGAACAGGAGCATGAAGGCGGCGATGTCGCGCCACACCGCGCCGGCATACCATTCCGCCTGCTTCTCGACGACGCCGAGCAGCAGCCCGCCGGCGATCGCGCCGGGCACCGATCCCATACCGCCCAGCATCATGGCGATCAGGCCCTTGAAGGTCGCCTGCAAGCCGAATTTCGGCGTGATGACCTCTTCGGTCGCCATGATGAAATAGCCGGCGATGCCGCCGATGGCGGAGGCCAGGATGAAGGCCAGGA
Organism: Rhodospirillaceae bacterium Spongia-Bin9; assembly: GCA_900197615.1. Lineage (GTDB taxonomy): Bacteria > Pseudomonadota > Alphaproteobacteria > Bin65 > Bin65 > Bin65. The sequence goes on along the minus strand of FZLR01000063.1, from coordinate 5,672 downwards.
AGATCACCCGGCCGGTGTTGACGCCCATGAAAAGCGCGGCGTTCGGGTCTTCGGAGACCGCCCGCACCGCGAGGCCGAAGCGCGTGCGGTAGAGGAGCTGATGCAGGGCGAAGACAAGAATCGCCGCGATGCCCAGCATAATCACATGTTCCTGGCGGACCGACAGGCCGGCCAGTTCAATCAGTTCGAAGTCTCCCAGCGCCGGAAATTCGTAAGTGCGGTCCGGAAAGGCGATGGTGACGCCTTCTTCCAGCTGCATCCAAACCGCAAAGCTCGACACCATCGAGGCGACCGCCGCCCCCTTCTTGATCGCCCAGAAACACAGCCGTTCGACATAGGCGCCGGCAATTGCTGCACCGAGAACGGTGCCGACCAGCACGGTATACCAGCCGGCCTGGAACTGGATGAACAGGAAGGTGCCGAAAAACACGCCGACCATGATCGACGGGCCGTAGGACAGGTTGAGCCGGCGCAGGACGCCGAAAATCAGCGTGAAACCGATCGCCAGCAGGGCATAGCCCGACCCCACGGTGACGCCGTCGAGGGTGTTCTGGATGAAATCGAGAATTCGGTTTCTCCCTGCCCCCCGGGCTGTGCCCGCGTTACGTCGTTTCTGCCGATCCCAGGTAGGCCCGCTGGATCACCTCGTCTTCCTCGAGGTCGCCGGGCGATCCGCCGAAGGTCACGCGGCCCTGTTCCAGCAGATAGAAATGGTGTGCCACCTTGAGCGCCTGGTGGACATTCTGCTCGACCAGGAAGATCGAGGTGCCCTCGGCGTTCAGGTCGCGGATGATCCGGAAAATCTCCTCGACGATCATCGGCGCCAGGCCGAGCGAAGGCTCGTCCATCAGGAGGAGTTTGGGCCGGGCCATCAGCGCCCGGGCGACCGCGAGCATCTGCTGTTCTCCGCCCGAGAGCGTTCCGGCATGCTGCAGCTGGCGTTCGTCCAGGCGCGGGAAGCGTTCGAACATGCGATCGATATCGTCCTCGATCTCGTTGTCCGAGCGGCTGTACGCGCCCGTGCGCAGATTGTCGTGAACGGACATGTCGGGGAAGACCAGCCGGTTTTCCGGAACCAGCGCGATGCCGCTCCGCACGATATGGCCGGGATCGCGGCCGGTGATGTTCCGGTCTTCGAACGTGATGCTTCCACGGCGCGGCTTGAGCAGGCCGGCGACCGTCATCATGGTCGTCGTCTTGCCCGCGCCGTTCGGGCCGAGCAGGCAGGTGATCTCGCCGGGCGCGACGGAGAGCGAAACCCCTTTCAGCGCCTCGATCTTGCCGTAGGACGTGACGATATCCGCAATTTCAAGCATCGGATCCGCCTTCGCCGGCGCCGAGATAGGCGTCCATCACGGCCTGGTTCTTTTGGACTTCCGATGGAGTGCCCTCGGCAATCTTGCGCCCGAAATTGAGCACGGCAATCCGGTCCGTGACCTCCATCACCAGCTCCATGACATGCTCGACCAGCAGGATCGTGACGCCGCGGTCGCGCAGCACACGCAGGCGCTCGTCGAGTTCCTTGACCTCTTCAAGGTTCATGCCGGCGGCCGGTTCGTCGAGCAGCAGGAATTTGGGCTCCGCCGCGAGCGAGCGGGCGACCTCGAGCCGGCGCTGCTCGCCGAATGCCAGATTGCCGGCCAGTTCATCGCGCTTGTGGGCGAGGTTGGAGAATTCGAGATATTCCTCGACCGCAGCGGCGGCGCGGCGCGACCCGCCCATCCAGCGCGCCAGGGGATTGCCGGTCCGCTTCTGCTTGGCCGAGTTCTGCGCAACCCAGAGATTTTCCCAGACCGTCATGTTGTTGAACAGGCGGATGTTCTGGAAGGTCCGTGCGATGCCGGCGTGCAGCGTTATGTGCGGCGGCGCCTCCGTGATGTCTACGCCGTCGAAGATGATCTCGCCGGCGGTCGGCGCGAAGATACCGGCGATCATATTGACCGTCGTGCTCTTGCCCGAACCGTTCGGGCCGATCAGGCCGAAGATTTCCCCGGCCTCGACCCTGAAGTCCAGCTCGTCGACCGCGCGCACGCCGCCGAAATGTTTGGAGAGGCGGGCGACTTCAAGCATCGGACATTTTCCCAATCCCCATCCATTCCTTCAGCTTGCGCACCACCTTGGCGCTGAACAGGCCGTGGGGCAGGAAGTTCATCACCAGGATGATCAGCGCGCCGAACATCAGGTTCCGCACGTCGCCGAGATCGCGAAGCACTTCGATCACGATCACCTGGATGAAGAACGCGGCGAACAGCGTACCCCAGACATTCGCGAGACCGCCCAGGATCGGATAGGCGATCGCAAAGGTCGCCATGAGGATATCGAAGTTCAGGTGTTCGATGTGGGTCGTGTAATGGGCATAGATGGCGCCGGCGATCCCGGCGATGAAGCCGCCGGCGGTAAAGGCGGCCACCTTCACGACGGTCAGATTGATGCCGACGCTCTGGGCCGCCATCTCGTCTTCGCCGACGGCGCGCAGCACCTTGCCGGCGCGCGAACGGTCCATCCACCACAGGGTTGCCAGGATGATCGCGGCGACCACCCAGACGAACGCCGCGACATCCTGCGTCGTCCAGCCGTTTTCCGGGAAGAAGCGGATCTGCTTGAAGCCTTCGCCGCCTTCCGGGCCGACAACGATATCGCCCTTGGCGATCCGGTAGTCGAAATTAAACCAGAACAGGCGCACGAACTCGCCGAACGCGATGGTTGCGACGACCAGCATCAGCCCGCGGATCCGCAGGGCCGGGAAGCCGACGATGCAGGCCAGTACGGACGCGGCCAGCCCGCCGGTGACCATGGCGGGAATAATGTGCCACTCGGCCAGCACCGTCAGCATGCCGGCGACATAGGCGCCGATCGCGACGAACCCGGCCTGGGCCATCGAAACCTGTCCGGTCAGCAGGATCACATAGGCCGACAGGCCGAGAATCGTGTGGACCCCGACGATCTGGACCAGGCCCCAGGTAAAGTCGTCCATCGCCTCAGTCCCTCAGCACTTTCTTGCCGAACAGCCCTTGCGGACGGAACGCAAGGAACAGGAACAGCAGAAGCATGACGTACATGTCGCGCTCGGTAATGCCGCGCAGGGCGAGGAATACATTTTCCAGTCCGCCGACCAGCAGGCCGGCGACGATCGCGCCCGGAATGCTGCCCAGGCCGCCGATCACGGTAACGATCAGGCCTTTCACGGTCAGCGGTACGAAGAGCAGCGGCGACAGGACGCCGACGGCCGCGCCGATCATGGCGCCGGCCAGGCCGCCCAGGACGCCGGCGATGATAAAGGTCGTCGCGTTGGTCCGGTCTACGCTGATGCCGCACAGCTGCGCTGCGGTCCTCTGCTGTGCGACCGCCCGGGTCGCCAGGCCGAGCTTGGTGCGGTACAGCAGCAACAGCAGCACCGCCATGGCGATCAGGGCGAGGATGAAAATCGTCAGCAGGTCGCCGCGGATTGCGAAGGCGTCGCTGAATTCGATCATCGGATCCTCGACGATGCCATGCAGCACCTCGGGGAAATCCATCGGTTCCCCGTCGGTGGCGTGCACGGCGATCTCTTCGATCAGGAAGAATGCGCCGACCGTCGCCATCAGGGTGGCGAGTTCGTAGTGGTCCGGCGTGAAACGGAAACAGATCGTATAGACGACCCAGGCGAACAGGCCTGCCGCGACCGCCGAGGCCAGGAACATGAGGAGCGGCGGCAGGCCGAAATCGCCGCCGGTGTTCATCAGCGCCGCGACGCCGAGGCTGGCGTAGGCGCCGCCGAACGCCGCCGCCGCGTAGGCCAGGTTGATCTTGTTCATCACGCCGAAGATCAGCGTGAAGCCGATCCCGATGAGCGCGTAATACGCGCCCTGCATGACGCCGTCGGTGACCGCCTGGAGATAATCGACGAATTCCACGGGACCGCCCTTCCCCCCTGACGGGTGCGGATGGAGTGGAGCTTAAATTCTGGAAAAACCCGCCGGCGCCATTCGGGCGCCGGCGGAATTCAGTCCATCAGCCTATTTGCGCGGGTCGTGGAGGATCTTCCACTCTTTGCCTTGCGCATGGACATAGACATACGGCTTAACGGCTTCGCCTTCCGCGGTGCGCTGGATGCTGCCGATCAGACCGTTGGTCGACTTCAGCGCGGCCAGCCCGTCGCGGATCTTGTGGCGGTCGGCCTGGACGGTGTCGGCCTTGGCCATAACGCCGGTCTTCTCGATGACGCTCTTCAGGATCATCATATTTTCCCACGCCGCGGCGCTGTGCAGATCCGCACTGCCATTGTATTTGGCCGCAAGTTTGGCGGTCTCCTTGGCAGCGTCGGTAACCGGCGCGTAGCTGGTCGGGATAATGATGCCCTTGGCCTGGCGCGAGCAGCCCCTGAGGGTCTCGAGGCTCGAAGAGCTCGTGAGACCGATCAGCTGCTTGTACTTCACGCGCTGGCGCTTCATCTCCTTGAGCACGCCGCACAGGGTGAACGGGTGCGAGGAAATGGCGATGACGTCGGCTTTCGCCTTCTTCATCTGCCGGACCTGGGTGGTGAAATTGGTGTCGGCGAGCAGCCATTTAACCCGGCCCAGAACCTTGAAGCCGGCTTCCTGCGCGCGCGTTTCCATCACCTTGTACCAGGTGAAGCGCGAGTGGGCGAAATCCTCTTCCACGCCGCCGAAAACGGACTTGTAGCCCGGGTTCGTCTTTTTCACCCATTTGAACAGGCTGTTGTACATCTCGCTTTCGTTCGGCACGTTGCGGAACGCCCATTCCGAAATCTTCGCCAGGCCGCCCTTGATGGCCGTGTCGGTGAAGATCGGGAACTGGAGCCCGGTATCCGAAGCGTCGCCGGCCTTTTTCTGCAGGACGCCGAACAGCGGTTCGGCCACGTTCGAGCAGGTCGGGCCGATCGCCACGACGGCTTTGCCCGACGCGATCCGGCGGACGACGGAAATGCCTTCCTCGGCCTTGCAACGGTCGTCGTAGAAGGTCACGACCATCTTGCCCGTCGTGCCGTCGCCGAGCTTGACGCCGCCGGACTTGTTGATCTTCTCGGCGGCAGCGCGCATGACCGCTTCGGTGTTGACGCCGAACGACCGGACGACGCCGGATTTGGCGCCGAAACCGGCGACATGGACTTCGCGATCGGCCGACACGGCAGCGCTCTGCGTTCCGGCGAACGCAAGCGCGGCAGCGGCGACGAACATGATTTGATGTTTCACGATGTTCCTCCCTTTTCCTCCGGCGCCGGCGCGAACATGCCATCGGCGCCCAAAAAAATTACCGGCAACGAAGCCCGGAGTCCGGTCGGGGACCCCGCGCAACCGGCCGACAGGATAGGTGGCAACCGTTGACAGGTCAACTGTAAGCGGCACGCTCCCGATTTTTCCGGTTTTTGGGAAAGAGCGCCGCGCGCGGATGGCGCGCCGGACGCGCCGGACGCCCCGGTCGCCGGCGCGCGGGCGGCGGAAAACGGCAACCGGTCGGGGATATCCGGATTTGGCTGGGGAACCTGGATTCGAACCAGGACCGACGGAGTCAGAGTCCGTTGTTCTGCCGTTAAACTATTCCCCATGAACGCGCAGGCGGGCCGCGCTTCCTGGCTGTCGCGGAATGCGCCAGATAAAGCCCCCGCAGCCGAATCTCAACCCAAGTTGGCACTTTTCGCGTTTGTCCGGCACCGGTTTGGCCAGATTCTCCCG
>FZLR01000010.1 GCA_900197615.1 Rhodospirillaceae bacterium Spongia-Bin9 | reverse complement strand
GAGCGGCGCTGAGCGAAGCGGCGCGCGCTGGCCGGAAGCGCATCGGCTGCGCGCGCGCCGGACTCCGGGGCGGCAAGGAGGAGCGATTTCGGACCGCCATCGCGCGCTCAATTATTTCAAACCGACGCACGACCCTGCGCCGAACGGGGTTGACATTGGAGAAATAGAACAATAAATGAACAAAAGAATGGGCGCGACGGTTGGGCCGGATGCAAAAAAAAGAGGATAGATAGACTGGTATGTCTTTTTTCGGTTTAGCCGGAAAACGTCTTATTTCCATAGACTTAGGCAGCGTGGAGAAAATGAACGATCGAAACAAAATGTGCGAATAATGTCCTAAAATATCGAGGCCGGCCATGACGGTCGGGTTGTGGGACGGCTGGACCGCAGGGAGCAGCCCGCCTCAGGGCCAGCGGACTTCCGGCGGCAGGGACATCAGGATGGCTTCGACGTTGCCGCCGGTCATCAGGCCGAATTTCGTGCCCCGGTCGTAGAGCAGGTTGAATTCGACATAGCGGCCGCGGCGGACCAGCTGATGTTCGCGCTCGGCCTCCGTCCAGGGCTCGTCGAGGTGCCGGCGTACGATTGCCGGATAGACCTCCAGCAAGGCTTCTCCGACCGCCCGGGTGAACGAGAAGGTATGCGCCCAGCCGTCGTTCAGCCGGTCGTAGAAGATGCCGCCGACGCCGCGCGCCTCGCCGCGGTGCGGCAGGAAGAAATAGCGGTCGCACCAGTCCTTGAAGCGTTCGTAGTAGGCCGGGTCGTGGGCGTCGCAGGCCGCCTTGAGCGCGGCGTGGAAGGCCGCCGTATCGGCGTCGTCCGGCGCCGTCGGCGTCAGGTCCGCCCCGCCGCCGAACCAGCTTTTCGTCGTTACGATGTGGCGGGTGTTCATGTGCACGGCGGGAATTTTCGGCGAGCGCATATGCGCCACCAGGCTGATCCCGCTGGCCCAGAAGCGCGGATCCTCCGAGGCGCCGGGAATCTGGTTCCGGAATTCCTCGGAGAATTCGCCGTAGACCGTCGAGACGTTGACGCCGACCTTTTCGAACACCCGGCCGCGCATCAGGGACATCGCCCCGCCGCCGCCCTCGCCGCCGCCCCCGGAGTCGCCGTCGGGGCCGGGCCCGTCCGCCCCGTCGCGCGTCCAGGCCGTTCGCTCGAAACGCCCGGCCGGCCTGCCGCCGGCCAGCTTCAGCGGCTCGCCCGACAGTTCGTCTTCAAGCGCTTCGAAGGCCGCGCAGAACCGGTCGCGCAAGGCTTCGAACCATTGTCGGGCTTCGTCTTTTTGGGCGTCGGTGCCTGCCGCCGTATCCATGTTATTCCGGTCCGCCTTTTCCGGGTCCAGGCCAGGCTAGGCCTTCGGCCAGCCGTCGGTTTGCCGCAACGCTTCCGCCAGCGCCATGGCGCCGGCGGCGACGACATTCATCGACCGCGCCGCGGCAGCCATCGGAATCCGCAGCACGGCGTCGGCCCGATCGAACACGTCGTCCGGCACCCCGCCGCTTTCCTGCCCCAGCACGATCCGGTCGTCGGCCGCGAAAGCGAAATCGACGCTCCGGGTGCGCCCCCGGGTCGACAGCAGGATCAGCCGCCCGGCCGGGCGAGCCGCCGCGAAGGCCTGCCACGACGGATATCGCACCGTGTCGGCGAGATCGCCATAGTCGAGGGCGGCGCGGCGCAGCCGCCGGTCGTCGAAGACGAAGCCGCAGGGCTCGACAACGTCGATGCCGACGCCGAGACAGGCGCCGAGTCGGATGGCGGCGCCGACATTCTGCGGAATGTCCGGTTGGTAGAGGACCAGCCTCATGACAGCCTATTCTGCCTGGCGGGACGGCGACGCCAAAGCGGCGAATTTTCCCCTGCAATTCGCCGCAAATCCGGCTGCCCGGATGTCTCTGCGTCGCGGTGTCACATTTCGCGTGCGAAAAGCCGGGCCATACCCTGATTGAGCCGCGAATCAGCTTGGCGATGCGGCATAACCATCGGATTTTATTTGCTTTTTCGCGCGTTTTTGAAGGTAAAGCCAGATGGCGAACACCGCCAGTACCGAAGCGGCCGGCGCGGCCGGCGCGGCCGGCGCGCATGACGACGGCGCCGGCCGGCGGGACTTCCTGTTCCTGGCCGGCGGGGCTTTCGGCGCGTTCGCCGTGGGCGCTTCGGCATGGCCGTTGCTCGACAGCCTGAACCCGGCGAAAGATACGCTGGCCGCCTCGACGACGGAAGTGGACCTGAGCCCGATCGAGCAGGGCCAGGCGATCACGGTCAAATGGCGCGGCTCGCCCGTCTTTATCCGGCGCCGGACGCAAAAGGAAATCTCCGAGGCCAAAGCCGTCGAACCGGACGATCTGCCCGATCCCCAGACCGACGAGCAGCGCTTCGGCAGCGGCGCCCGCGAGCAATGGCTGGTCGTCGTTGGCGTCTGCACCCATCTGGGCTGCATTCCGCTGGGCCAGAAGGGCACCGACAACAAGGGCGAGTTCGGCGGCTGGTTCTGCCCGTGCCACGGCTCGCACTACGACATTTCCGGCCGTATCCGCAAAGGGCCCGCGCCGCGCAACCTGCCGGTGCCGCCCTATACGATCACGGCCGAGAACAAGCTGATCATCGGCAAGGAACAGCCGAAAGACGGACCGGGCGGCAAGACCGCCTGACGCCGTTGCCGATCGAATTTCCGGGCGGTCTCCCGGGCGCGGGATGGGGCGCGGGATGGGGCGCGGGATGGGGCGAACCGACCGGGAAACGCGAGACCGACCGGGCGGCGAGAGTTTCCCGATGTCCGGCAACGCAGCGGCCCTGAAGGCCGAAAGCGGGGTTAGAGGATGAGTAAAGAAGCGCATGGCGCGCCGCGGAACCGGACACTGAAATGGATCGACGATCGCATGCCGATCGTCTCCATGGTCGAGCATTCGCTCTACTATCCGGTGCCGCGCAACCTGAACTACATGTGGAACTTCGGCTCGCTGGCCGGTCTGTCGCTCATCATCATGATCGTGACCGGCATCGTGCTGTCGATGCACTACACGCCCCATACGGACTACGCCTTCGATTCGGTCGAGCGCATCATGCGCGACGTCAACTACGGCTGGCTGATCCGCTACGTTCACATGAACGGCGGGTCGATGTTCTTCATCGTCGTCTATCTGCACATATTCCGCGGCCTTTACTACGGCTCGTTCAAGACGCCGCGCGAACTGCTGTGGTGGCTGGGCGTGATCATCCTGTTCCTCATGATGGCCACGGCCTTCATGGGCTATGTGCTGCCCTGGGGCCAGATGAGCTTCTGGGCCGCCAAGGTGATCACCAGCATGGTCGGCGCCGTACCGCTGATCGGTGAATCGCTGATGGAACTGCTGTGGGGCGGCTTCACGGTCGACAACCCGACCCTCAACCGCTTCTACAGCCTGCACTATCTGCTGCCCTTCGCGATCTTCGGGATCGTCATCCTGCACATCTGGGCGCTGCATACGGTCAAGGCGAACAACCCGCTGGGTATCGACATGAAGGGCCCGCAGGATTCGGTCGATTTCCATCCCTACTACACGGTGAAGGACCTGTTCGGCACCGGCGTGTTCCTGCTGGTCTTCGCCGCTTTCGTCTTCTACGCGCCGAACTATCTCGGCCATCCGGACAACTACATCCAGGCCGACCCGCTGAAGACGCCGCCGCATATCGTGCCGGAATGGTATTTCCTGCCCTTCTACACGATCCTCCGTTCCTTTACCGACGACTGGTGGCTGTTCCAGGTCCTGCTCGGCTGGTGGGGCATGGAGGCCAAACTGGCCGGCGTGCTCGCCATGGCCGGCGCGGTCGCGGTTCTGTTCATCCTGCCGTGGCTCGACACGTCGAAGGTGCGCAGCGCCAAATTCCGGCCGATCTTCCGGGTGTTTTTCTGGCTCTTCGTTATCGACTGCCTGATCCTCGGCTGGATCGGCGCGCAACCGGCCGAACAGCCCTGGACCGCGATCGGCCAGTGGGCGACGCTTTGGTACTTCGCCTATTTCCTCGTCATGCTGCCGCTGATCTCCCGGATCGAGCGGCCCCGGCCGCTGCCGCACAGCATCAGCCAGTCCGTGCTGGGCGGCGGTGGCGGCGCAGCCGTTGCAGCTGCCGCCGCGCCGATGGAGAAATCCCGATGATCCGTATTTCCCGTCGATTGCTGGCGCCGGCCGCCATCGTTGCCGGACTGGCAGGAAGCATGGCGTCGGCGACGGCGCCGGCCCATGCCGCAGGCGACGCCGTTGCGCCGAAGGAAGTCGCCTGGACCTTCAACGGCGTTTTCGGCCGGTACGATTATCCGCAGTTGCGCCGGGGCCTCCAGGTCTACCGGGAAGTCTGTGCGGCCTGCCACGGCCTGCGCCTGGTCGCCTATCGCGATCTGGCGGCGATCGGCCTGAGCGAGTCGGAAATTCGTGCGGTCGCCGGAGATAGAGAAGTTGCCGGAGAGCCGGACGAAGAAGGCGAACCGACGACCCGCCCGGCCGAGGCCAAGGACCGTTTCGTCGATCCGTTCCCCAACGTCCAGGCGGCCATGGCTGCGAACAACGGCGCGGCCCCGCCGGATCTGTCGCTGATCGTCAAGGCGCGCGGCGGCGGCGCGGATTATATCTATTCGCTGATGACCGGATACCTCTCGGAAGCGGCCTGCAAGAAAGAGTTCAAGGACAGCCAGGGCAAGCCACTGGCGCCGGCGGAGGGCCAGTACTGCAACACCTACATGTCCGGCCATATCATCGCGATGGCGCCGCCGCTGACCGAGGACGGCCAGGTCGAATACGAGGGCAAGGGCGCGCCGCCGGCGACCGTCGACCAGATGGCCAAGGACGCGACCGCGTTCCTCGCCTGGGCCGCCGAGCCCTATATGGTCGAGCGCAAGCGCATGGGCATCAAGGTGATGCTGTTCCTGCTCCTGTTCACCGGCTTCATGTACGCGATCTACCGCCAGGTGAAGAAGGACGTGAAGGGGCAGGCCTAAGCGGCTCGTTCCGAACGCCCGGCCGCCGGAAAAATCCGCCGTCATATCGACCGTAGCGGCCCCGATGGGCCGTGGAGCGGAGATATCTTTGCCGCGCGGCGCGAGCGTCAAAGCGCGGTGCGGGAAGATTTCTCCGCTACGCGCCTTGCGGCGCTTCGGTCGAAATGACGGATTGAGAGCGATCGATCGGAACGATGCGCAGCGCCTGCCGGCGCTCCCGAAATACGACTGTAAAAGGCCCGCCGCAGTCTACTCCGCCGCTGCCTGCATAGCCGTCCGTCGCCGCTCGGCCGGATCGCGGAACAGGCGCATCAGTTCGGCCTGGCGGTCGGCGGCGCAGGTCATGCTGGCTTCCTTGATATGGCCGTAGCCGCGGATGTCGTCGGGGATGCCGGCGATCTGCACCGCCAGATCGTGGCTGTCGGCGTCCAGCCCTTCGATCAGTTCCCGGATCGTCGCTTCGTAGTCGGCAATCAGGTTGCGCTCTGCCCTGCGCTCCGCCGTCTTGCCGAACGGATCGAAAAACCCGCCGCGCAATCCCCTGAATTTCGCCAGCAGGGCAAACGCCGTGAAGATCCAGGGGCCATACTCCCGCTTCTGCAGCTGGCCGGTCTCCGGATCGCGCCGGGCCAGCAGCGGCGGCGCCAGATGGACCGTCATGCGGTGGTTGCCGTCCTCGAACGCCTGGGCGACCCGGCGGCGGAAATCGCCGCTCGAATAGAGCCGCGCCACCTCGTACTCGTCCTTGTAGGCCATCAGCTTGTACAGGTTGCGCGCGACGGACAGGGCGAAACCGGACAAGCTTTTCGCCCTGTCGCGTTCGGCCGCCTCCGCCGCCCGCACCAGCGCTTCGTAGCGGTCGGCGTAGGCGGCGTTCTGGTAATCCGTCAGCTCCCGGCGCCGGATGGCGACGATCTCGTCGACCGTCTCGGCCTGCTTCGGCTTGAATTCGAGCGGCGCGGCCGGGAACGCAATTTTGCGCACGGTATCGAGATCGACTGCCGCGCGGCGGCCCCAGTCCAGCGCCCGCTTGTTCGCCGTCACCGCGACGCCGTTCAGCTCGATGGCCTCCAGGATGGATGCCTCGTGCAGCGGCACCATACCCTTTTGCAGGGCATAGCCGAGCATGAACATGTTGGTCGCGATCGAATCGCCCATCAGCCGGGTTGCGATGGCGGTCGCTTCCAGGGCTTCGAATTGCGCCTCGCCGACGGTTTGCCCGACGATGTCGAGCAGGGCCTCGCTCGGGAATTGCAGATCCTTGTTCCGGATGAATCCCGCCGTCATCGTCTCCTGTGTGTTGACGATGGCGCGGGTCTTGTCCTTCGACATTTTGCCGAGCGCGTCGTTGCTCGACGTCACCACCAGATCGCAGCCGATGACCGCATTCGCCTCGCCGGCCGCGATTCGCACGGCGTGGATATCCTCCGGCCGCTCGGCAATCCGGATATGGCTCATCACGGCGCCGTTCTTCTGCGCGACGCCGGTATGGTCCAGCGTGGTGACGCCCTTGCCCTCGATATGGGCGGCCATGGAGATCAGCGCGCCGATGGTGATGACGCCGGTGCCGCCGATACCGGTCACGAGAATGCCGTAGGGTTCGGAACAGTCCGGGATCGACGGATCGGGGATCGCCGCGTCCGGGAGGTCGGCCGGGCGCACCGCCGCCGCGGCCCGGCGCGGCGCGGCGCCGTGCACGGTCACGAAGCTCGGGCAGAAGCCCTTGATGCAGGAGAAATCCTTGTTGCAGTTCGACTGGTCGATCTTCCGTTTGCGGCCGAATTCGGTGTCGACCGGCGTGACCGACATGCAGTTGGACTTGTCGGAACAGTCGCCGCAGCCTTCGCACACGCGCTCGTTGATGAAGACACGCTTCGGCGGATCGTAGAAGGCCCCGCGCTTGCGGCGGCGGCGTTTCTCGGCCGCGCAGGTCTGGTCGTAAATCAGCACCGACACGCCCTTCCACTCGCGCAGGTCGCGCTGCACCCGGTCGAGATCGTCCCGGTGATGGAAGGTGACGCCCGGCGCGAAATGCATCGAGGTCGGGTACTTGTCCGGTTCGTCGGAGACGACGACGACCTTCTTCGCGCCTTCGGCGTAAACCTGTAGTGAGATGTCGGCGACCGTGGGCTGGCCCTCGACCGGCTGGCCGCCGGTCATCGCCACGGCGTCGTTGTAGAGAATCTTGTAGGTGATGTTGACGCCGGCCGCGACGCAGGCCCGGATCGCCAGCAGGCCGCTGTGATAGTAGGTGCCGTCGCCCAGATTGGCGAAGATATGCCCGGCGGTGGAGAACGGCGCCTGGCCGATCCAGGGCGTGCCCTCGCCGCCCATCTGGGTGAAGGTTGCCGTGTTCCGGTCCATCCATTGCGACATGAAATGGCAGCCGATGCCTGAGACGGCGCGGCTGCCTTCCGGCACATGGGTGGAGCTGTTGTGCGGGCAGCCGGAGCAGAAATAGGGCGTCCGGTCGAAGTTGACCGGCTTCTTGGCCAGCGCCTTTTCCTTGCGGTCCAGGAAGTCGAGCCGGCTCCGGACGGTCTCGTCGTCGTGGAATTTCAGTATCCGTTCGCCGATCGCCCGGGAGATTGCGGCTGGCGACAGTTCGTCCGCTGCCGGCAACAGCCAGTTGCCGTCCTCGTCGAACTTGCCGACGACCCGCGGGCGCGCCGACTCGGCCCGGTTGTACAGCTGCTCTTTCAGCTGGTTCTCGATCAGCGCGCGCTTTTCCTCGACGACGACGATCTCTTCGAGCCCTTCGGCGAACTCGCGCACGCCGTCCTTCTCGAGCGGCCAGATCATGCCGACCTTGTAGAGCCGGATGCCGATCCCGGCGGCCTTTTCGTCGTCGATGCCCAGGTCCTGGAGCGCCTGCCGGACATCGAGATAGGACTTGCCGCAGGTCACGATGCCGAGGCGCGGCCGGGGACTGTCGATAATTATCCGGTCGATCCGGTTGGTCCGGGCGAACGCGAGCGCGGCATAAGCCTTGTGCCGCAATAGCCGGTCTTCCTGCTCATGGATGCCGTCCGGCCAGCGGATGTTCAGGCCGTCGGGCGGCGGCGCATAGGCGTTCGGATAGTCGATGCGCACGCGGTCCGGCGACACCGAGACGGAGGCCGCGCTCTCGACCACCTCGGCGACCGACTTGAAGGCGACCCAGGCGCCGGTATAGCGCGACATGGCCCAGCCCATCAGGCCGTAGTCCAGCATCTCCTGGACGTTGGCCGGATAGAGGATCGGCACCATCGCTGCCATGAACATGTGGTCGGACTGATGGGGCAGGGTGGAGGAACTGGCGCCGTGATCGTCGCCGGCGCAGACCAGCACGCCGCCGTATTTCGAAGAGCCGGCCGCATTGCCGTGCTTCAGCACGTCGCCGCAGCGGTCGACGCCCGGACCCTTGCCGTACCACATGGCGAAGACGCCGTCCTTGGCGGCGTCCGGGAACAGGGGTAACTGCTGGCTGCCCCAGACCGCCGTCATCGCCAGGTCTTCGTTAACGCCGGGCTCGAACTCGATGTGATGCCGCTCGAGATATTTCTGGGCGCGCCACAGGTTCATGTCCAGGGTGCCCAGCGGCGAGCCGCGATAGCCGCTGATAAAGCCGCCGGTGTCCAGGCCCGCTGCCAGGTCGCGCTGTCGCTGCATCATCGGTAGCCGCACCAGCGCCTGGATGCCGGTCAGAAATACGCGGCCGTCTTCCAGTTCGTACTTGTCTTCCAGGGTAACTTTTCGCTGTGGCAAGGCGGCCATGGGATCGAATATTCCATCGGGAGTGAAATGGACGGAGCGCCCGTAATCTAGGCGCATCGGCGCGAGACGCCAAGCGCAGGTTCGGAATGGCGCTTCCGCGCTTGTGCATACAGCCGTCCCTCGACCGAAAAACATCCGGTTTCGGGGCCGCCAAGTTTACAGTGTTAAGGCAGCTTGTTAGAACCGCGTTATCGCGTGCGCGTTTCTCCGACAACGGACCCGAGCCAGGGGAAAGAACGGCCCTTCCAGGGCGCGGTGGGGAATCTTCATGAAATTGATCGCCGGCAACAGCAACCGGCCGCTGGCCGAGGCAGTGTCCGCCTATCTCAACGCGCCGCTGACCCAGGCCAATGTCCGTCGATTTTCCGATATGGAAGTATTCGTGGAGATCGAGGAGAACATCCGCGGCGAGGACGTCTTCGTCATCCAGTCGACCTCGTTTCCGGCCAACGACAACCTGATGGAACTGCTGGTGATGCTGGACGCGCTGCGCCGCGCGTCGGCGCGCCGTGTGACCGCCGCGGTGCCCTATTACGGCTATGCCCGCCAGGATAGGAAGACCGGCCCCCGGACGCCGATATCGGCGAAACTGGTGTCCAACCTGATCACGACGGCCGGCGCCAACAGGCTGCTCACGATCGATCTCCACGCCGGGCAGATCCAGGGCTTCTTCGATATCCCGGTGGACAACCTGTTTTCCGCCCCTGTGTTCACGGCCGATATCGGCGAGCAATACGGCAAGAAGAACGGCGCGAGCGAGGTGATGATCGTCTCGCCGGATGTTGGCGGCGTGCTGCGCGCCCGGGGCATCGCCCGCCGGATCGGCGCCGACCTGGCCATTATCGACAAGCGGCGGGAGCGGGCCGGGGTTTCCGCGGTCATGAACATTATCGGCGAGGTCAGGAACCGGGTTTGCATTCTGGTCGACGATATCGTCGATTCCGCCGGCACCCTGTGCAACGCGTCCGATGCGCTGATGAACGCCGGCGCCGAATCGGTGGCGGCCTATGTGACCCACGGCGTGCTTTCGGGCGGTGCGGCCGGCCGGATCGCCGCCTCGCCGATCGGCGAAATGGTCATTACCGATTCGATTCAGGCGACCGAGGCCGTCCGTGTCTCCGACAAGCTCCGGCCGCTGACCATCGCGCCGCTGATCGGCGAAGCCATCCGCCGCATCAGCGAGGAAACGAGCGTAAGCAGCCTGTTCAACTGAAGCCACCTCCTCCCTCCGCCGGTTTTCTCACCGTTTCGGCGGAAGACCGGATCGGCAATGCTCCAACGGCGCCGCGGCCTCCTGTCGCTTGATCCCGGCGCCCCGCCGGACCCATATCGCGGCGTCCGCGCGCGGCACCCTTGGAGGCCGGTCGGGCGGACTCTTTCGAACAATGGAGACGATCGATGAGCGACTACGCTGTGCTCGAAGCAGCGGCGCGCGACCGGGCCGGTAAGGGGGCTGCCCGGGCAACCCGCCGCGAAGGCCTGGTGCCGGGTGTCATCTATGGCGGCGGCCAGGATGTCGTATTGCTGCAAATGGATCCCCGGGTCTTGAACGCCCGGATGCGCAAAACCGGTTTCTTTGCGACCCAGTTCCAGCTGGATGTCGGCGGAAGCAGGCACCGCGTGTTGCCGAAGGATGTGCAGTTCCATCCGGTGACGGACGATCCGCTCCATATCGATTTCCTGCGGGTGACCGACCGTACCAGGGTCACGGTCGAGATTCCGGTCCGCTTCGTGAATGAAGACGAGGCGCCCGGCCTGATCGAAGGCGGCGTGTTGAACATCGTGCGCCATACCGTCGAGGTGGCAACCGCAGCCGGCAACATTCCGGAGGAAATCACCGTCGATCTCAGCGGCATGGTAATCGGCGATTCCGTGCGGATCGGCAGCATCGCCCTGCCGGAAGGCGTGAGACCTACCATCGCCGAACGCGACTTCATGATCGCTTCCGTCAACGCACCGATGCAGATCGTCGAAGACGAGGAAGTCGAGGAGGACGAGGACGGGATGGACGTCCCGACCGTCGCCGAAGACGAGGCGGCGGAGGAACCGGAAGAGGAAGACTGACCGCTGGCCGGACCGGGCGCCGCCGAACGACCTTTCGGGCGGCCGCCCAAAGCATAAGGCGAACCCATGTTGCTCTTGGTCGGACTGGGCAATCCTGGGCCGAAATACGCCGGCCATCGCCACAATTTCGGCTTCCTGGCGCTGGATGAAATCGTGCGGCGCTACGGTTTCGGGCCGTGGCGCGGCCGCTTTGCCGGTGCGGCGGCAGACGGCGAAATCGGCGGCATCCGCATTCTGGCGCTCAAGCCCCTGACCATGATGAACATGTCGGGCCGCTCGGTCGGAGAAGCCGTGCGCTTCCACAAGCTCGATCCGGCCGACGTGACGGTCCTCTACGACGAACTCGATCTCGTCCCGGGAAAAATGCGGGTCAAGACCGGCGGCGGCCACGGCGGCCACAACGGCATCCGCGATATCGCCGCGCAGATCGGCCCGGACTTTCGGCGGGTGCGTCTCGGCATCGGTCATCCCGGCGACAAGGATCGGGTAACCGGTTACGTCCTGCACGATTTCACCAAGGCTGAGCGCAAGACCGCCGACGATCTGATCGATGCCGTCGCCGAGGCCGCGCCGCTGCTGGCCGGCGGCGAAGACAACCGCTTCATGACCCGGGTCAGCCAGACGCTGAACCCACCGCCGCCCAAGCCGCCTCCCAGGCAGGTGGAACCTGAACCCGCAGGGAACGGCGGCGCACCGCCGGCTGCGGACGGGGATGCCGGATAGATGGGATTCCGCTGCGGTATCGTCGGGCTGCCGAATGTCGGCAAGTCCACGCTATTCAATGCGCTGACCGCGACGGCGGCTGCGGAGGCGTCGAACTATCCGTTCTGCACCATCGAGCCCAATGTCGGCCGTGTCGCCGTGCCCGACGGGAGGCCGGCGCAGATCGCCGCCCTGACCGGTTCCGGCGCCGCTATCGCCACCCAACTGGAATTCGTCGACATTGCCGGCCTCGTGCGCGGCGCAAGCAAGGGGGAGGGGCTGGGCAACCGGTTTCTCGGCAACATCCGCCAGGTCGACGCCATCGCCCATGTCGTACGCTGTTTCGACGGCAGCGCGGTGACCCATATCGAGGGCTCGGTCGATCCGGTGCGGGACATCGAGACCGTCGAGACCGAGTTGATGCTGGCCGATCTGGAAAGCCTGGAGGGCCGGGTCGAGAACGCCCGGCGCCGGGTCACCGGCGGCGACAAGGACGCTCGCATTCGGCTGAAGGCGATGGAGCCGGCGCTGGCCGCGTTGCAGGCCGGCCGGTCCGCCCGCCTGGCCGAAATTCCCGGCGGCTCGGAAAAGGCATTCCGCGAGCTGCAACTCCTGACTGCCAAACCGGTCCTCTATATCGCCAATGTCGACGAGGATTCGGGAGCGGACGGCAACGATCACTCCAGACGGGTCGGGGATTTTGCGGCGGAAAACGGCGCGGCCAGCGTGACGATCGCCGCGGCCATCGAGGAAGAACTGGCCCAGCTGGCGGATGCCGCCGAGCGCCGGGCGTTCCTCGAAACCCTCGGCCTCGGCGAGCCCGGCCTCGATCGCGTGATCCGCGCCGGATACGATCTGCTCGACCTCATAACCTTCTTTACGACCGGACCGAAGGAAACCCGCGCCTGGACCGTACCGCGCGGCTCCACGGCGTATTTCGCAGCCGGCGAAATCCATACGGATTTCCAGCGCGGCTTCATCCGGGCGGAAACGATTTCCTGCGACCTGTTTGTCGCCTCCGGCGGCGAACAGGCGGCGCGCGACGCCGGCCGGATGCGCAGCGAAGGCCGGGACTATCCGGTCAGGGACGGCGACATCATCCTGTTCAGGTTCAACGTGTGAGGGAGAGACCCATGGGCGAATGGATCGGGATTACCGCGGAAGACGGTCACCGCTGCCGGGCGTGGCTGGCCCGGCCGTCCGGCGAGGCCAAAGGCATCGTCGTCGTCATGCAGGAAATATTCGGCGTCAACGACCACATCCGGCGCGACACCGACAAGTTCGCCGGCCACGGCTATGTTGCCATTGCCCCGGCAGTGTTCGACCGGGTCGAGACCGGTGTCGAGCTCGGCTACGACCCGGATGGCATTGCGAAAGGACGGGCCCTCGTCGGCGAATTGGGCTGGGACGGCCCGCTGCTCGATGTCCGGGCCGCCGCCGACGCTGCCGCGGCTGCGACGACGTTCGAGGGCCCGGTGTTCGGCGTCGGCTATGGCTGGGGGGGGTCGCTGGCCTGGCTGGCGGCGACGCGACTCGCCATCCCCTCCGTCGGCTACTATGGCGGGCGCACGGCCGGACTGGTCGATGAGCGGCCCGGGGCGCCGGTCATGCTGCACTTCGGCGCCCGGGACGCTGGCATCCCCGTGGCCGACGTCGAAACCATCCGCGAGGCCCACGGCGCGGTGCCGGTTCATGTCTACGATGCCGGTCACGGTTTCAACTGCGACGCCCGCAAGGATTTCGACCCGGCAGCTGCCGGCCTGGCGTTGCGGCGTACCTTGGCTTTCTTCGACGCGCTGGCGTGACGAGCGCGACAGCGCGCTCCGGTCAGACCGCGCAGAACTCCAGGCTTACGCCGTTGGCCTGCGATCCTCTGACCGCGACGGTCTGATCGTCCTTGCGCGTAAATCCGACCCCGCCGGCCTCCAGGGCCCTGACCGTCTCCGCCGGATCGGTCACGGAAAGCGCCATACCGGCCAGAAACGGCGGCCGCCACTTCCTTCGCCTGAGTTCGGGCAAGGCGACTTTCGCGGCGGATTCGGTCAGGAAACGCAATTCGGTCTGGCCGACGATCGCGCTGAATTCCTGCTCGCCGATTTCCGTGACCGCATCTTCGCCCAGAAACCTGCGCCATCCTGCGCGCGGCGAGCTTGTGTTCCTGACCACGACCGTCATCGAGTCGATGCCGGTGACGCCATTGGCGTGGCGGGTCCACTCGGGCCGCCAGACCAGTTCGCGCGTCAGGTGCTGGCATACGAAGGATGAAACGCCGGGCGTCGCGCCGTTGAGATAGACCAGCTTGAAGGCCGGTTCGACCTCCCCCTCGGGCAGCTCCAGGAGCCGGGACAGGTCCGCCGGCCCCTTGTAGCCGATCGCGGCGGCTTCGAGGGCCGCGCTGACGGCCTCCGCCGTTTCGGTCGCAAAGGCGAGACCCATAAGTCCTTCGCGAATCTTGAGGAAGCGGTCGAGTTTGTTGGTGAAACCTGCCGGGTCGACGATGCCGAGCAGTTCGACATAGTCGGTCTCGAACATGATGCAGTAGTTCGCCGTGCCCCAACCTTTGTGGCGGCCTCGCGGGGTTATCGTGAAGCCGAGCTTCGCCCACTGCCGCCGCGCCGCTTCCAGCTTGCGGACGCCGACGATGGCGTGGTCGATTCCGGTAATCGGAAGGGGCATGGATATCCGGTGCGTTGGCAGGCGATGTTCGATTGCCGGAAGCGTAGTCGCCGGCCCGAAGCGAATCTTTGCGGCACCCGGCCTCTGCGACACCTTGCCGATTCAGGGGAACGCTATCGGCGCTTCCGGCCGGAGTTCTGCCCGTAGGACTCGAATCTTTGCAGAACGTTTTCCATCTCCGCGTCGCTCAGTTCGACCGGCGGTCCGAGCTGCAAAGCTTTGATATACATGGCCGAAAGCTTTTCGACCTCTACCGCGAGCGCCAGCGCCTCGTTAAGAGTGTATCCACACGCAATCAAGCCGTGATTGGCGAGCAGACAGGCGCGCCGGCCTTCGAGCGCCCGGACGGCGTTGGCCGAAAGCTCGGCGGTGCCGTAGGTCGCATAGGGCGCGCAGCGGATGTCCTGCCCGCCGCCGGCAGCGACCATGTAGTGAAATGCGGGAATGCCCCTGCCGTGGCAGGCGAGGGCCGTCGCATGGACGGTGTGGGTGTGGACGATGGCGTTCACGTCCGGCCGGCTGCGCAAGATATCGCAATGGAAGCGCCACTCGCTCGACGGCAGCCAGTCGCCCTCGTACCGGCCGTCCAGGTCCATCCATACGATCCGGCCGGGCGTCAGCGCGTCATAAGGCACGCCGGTGGGCGTTATCAGCAGCCCGTTGCCGGCCCGCACGCTGACATTGCCGGATGTGCCCCGGTCGATGCCGAGCGGGTCCAGCCGTTGTGCGGTCGCGATAACCGCCTTGCGCAATGTCAGATACCGGAGCCCCGCCATACCGGCTCAGCCGCCCAACACGCGCCCGGCCACCGCATCCAGCTTCGCGGCCATCGCCGGGTCGCGCGCATCCGGCGCGGTGATAATGGCGTGCTCCAGCGCTGTGTGGCAGCCCTCGGGACAGGCGCCTGTGCGGGAGGACAGCCGCTCGGCGGCGTCTCTGACCAGTGAGCGGCCCTTGTCGGCGTTCGCGAGCAGCACACCGATGACATTTTCGACCGAAACGGCATCGTGGTCCGGATGCCAGCAATCGTAGTCCGTCACCATCGCCACGGTGGCATAACAGAGCTCGGCTTCCCGGGCGAGTTTGGCTTCGGGCATGTTGGTCATGCCGATCACCGAGCACCCCCATGAGCGATAGAGGTTCGATTCGGCGAGGGTCGAGAACTGCGGACCTTCCATCGCGAGATAGGTTCCGCCGATGCTAACCGGTATGTCCAGCGCCGCGCACGATCGCACAAGCATGTCGCCGAGACGGCCGCACACCGGACGGGCAAATTCGACGTGGGCGACCAGGCCTTTGCCGAAGAAACTCTTTTCCCGGTCGAAAGTGCGGTCGATAAACTGGTCCGGCAGCACGAAGGTGCCGGGCGCGAGCTCGTCCCGGAACGAGCCGCAGGCGCTGACCGACAGGATTTCGGTAACGCCGGCCCGCTTCAGGGCGTCGATGTTGGCACGATAGTTTATCGACGTCGGCGAGTGGACATGTCCGCGCCCGTGCCGGGGCAGGAACGCCATCCGGATGTCGCCCAGCCGCCCGAACAGCAATTGGTCGGAGGGCGTGCCGAACGGGCTTTCCACGGTCTCCCAGCGCCGGTCCTCCAGACCGTCGATTTCATAAACGCCGCTGCCGCCGATAACCCCGATGACCGGCGGCCGGTCCGGCGAATGGATATCGGTAGCCATCGGAAAGGATCAGCCTCGCGCCAGTTTCAGGAGCTTGACGGACGTATCGGCGAGCGCATCTGCCTCGAAGGCTTTGTCGCTCTGCATCAAACGTTGGGCGGGCCGCATTTCGCGGCCGTTGTCGATGGTGTTGACCGCCACGATCCTGCCGGCTGCCAGATAGAACACGGTGGCGGGGCCGTCGTCGGGGTTGCCGCGCCAGACGAGCCTGTCCCAGTGTTCCGGCGCGCCGGTCATCTGCAGGTTGACGTCGTGCTGGTCGGACCAGACCCAGAGCGAATCTTCGTAGGCCTCGTCCGCGCCGCACAGGTTGCGCGCCACGGCCGCCGCCTGGTCCTGCGCATTCTGGTAGCTCTCCAGCCGCAGCCGCCGGCCGGCGAAAGCGTTGGGCTGGTTGGCAACATCGCCGGCGGCGTAGATATCCGGGTGGGAGGTGCGGCCGCGGTCGTCGACGACGATGCCGTTGTCGACCGCCAGGCCTGCGGCCCCGGCAATCTCGACATTCGGCAGGATCCCGATCCCGATGACGACGACTTCGGCCGGGACGATGCTGCCGCCGCCCAGCCGGACGCCGCTAACGGCGCCGGTTCCTTCCAGAGCGCCGACGGTCACGCCGAGCCGGAGATCGACGCCCCGGTCCCGGTGCATCCGGGCGAACCAGTCTGCCACTTCCGGCGCCACGCTGCGGCCCATCGGCCGGTCGGCGGCTTCCAGGACCTTTACCGTCGCGCCCAGTGTTACTGCGCTGCCGGCGATTTCCAGGCCGATGAACCCGCCGCCGATCACAGCGACTTCCGTTCCGGCGGAAATCCGCGCCTTGATCGCGTCGCTGTCGTCGAGAGTCCGCAGATAGAAAACGCCGTCGAGATCGGCGCCGGGTACCGGCAGCCGGCGCACCCGCGCCCCGGTCGTCAGCATCAGCCTGTCGAAGGCGACGGCGCGGCCGTCGGCCAGCTCGACGCGCCTGCCCGCTGCGTCGATCGATGCCGCGCCGTTGCCGGCAATCAGGTCGATCCGGTTCTCCGCATACCAGGCGGCCTCGTGCAGCTGGACTTTCTCCAGGCCGGCATCGGTGACGATCAGTTCCTTGGAGAGCGGCGGCCGCTCGTAGGGGACGTGCGGTTCTTCGCCGATCAGCAGGATGCGGCCCTCGAACCCGTACTGCCGCATGGCCTGGGCTGCCCGACCGCCGGCATGCCCCGCCCCGACGATGACAACGGTCCGGTCTGCACTCATCGGCAGGTATTTCCTCGTTTCGCGGGGATTGCGTCGCCGAGACGCCGCGACGGGTGCCGGAATCTCCCCGAACCGCGCCGCGTTGCCAAGCCTCAACCGGCCGCCCGTGGCGATAAGGCCGCCGCGTAGCCGACGTGTACACCCGGAACGTCGATCCGGCCGGCGCCCCTCCGGTCGAAATGACGGGGAAGTGGACTGCCGGCGATCCCCTCGGGAAGACGGGCGGGGAAATTGCGTGTGTCGGCGCCGGGCCGGTTTTTGAAAAAGGGAAAGCCCGCAAGTTTATCTTGATAAATACATAACGATATGTTTATATCGATCTGTCAGCATTTTAAGGGCCGCGCCAGGGCGGCCCGTTATCCGGGGAGGCAATCCGGTCGTGGATCAGTTGCTTCTGGGCTTGAAGGCGGCAGCGGAGGGGACGCGGCTGCGCATCCTCTCGCTGTGCGCCCATGTCGAACTCACGGTTTCCGATCTGGTGCGCGTTCTGGGTCAATCGCAGCCCAGGGTTTCCCGCCATCTGCGGCTGCTGGTCGAGGCCGGCCTGCTGGAGCGGCATCAGGAAGGCAACTGGGCATGGTATCGCCTCGCCGAGGCCAACAGCGGCGCACGCAACGCAGAACTCGCCCGGCAGCTGATCGATCTGATTCCGGAGAATGACGACATCCAGTCGCTGGATTTGGTCCGCCTGGAAGAGATCAAGGTCGAAAGGGCGCGGATGGCGGCCGACTATTTCCGGTCGAACGCGGCGAGCTGGTCGGAAGTCCGCGCCCTGCACGTCGATCCGGCGAAGGTCGATGCCGCGCTACGCCAGGTCGTTCTGCGCAAGCCGATCGACAATCTTCTCGATATCGGCACCGGCACCGGCCGGGTTCTGGAACTGGTCGCACCCGAGGTGACCAGCGCGATCGGCATCGACCTCAGCCGCGAGATGCTGGCCGTTGCCCGGCACAATCTGGACAAGGATGGGCTGCGCCACTGCCAGGTCCGCCATGCCGACATGTACCAGTTGCCGTTTGCGCAGGAGCGTTTCGACGTCGTGACGCTGCATATGGTGCTGCATTATTCGGAAAAACCGGCCCAGGTCCTCGCCGAAGCCGCCCGGGTGCTGAAGCCGGGCGGGCGGATCGTCGTCGTCGATTTCGCCCCCCACGGCATGACGGCGCTGCTCGACCGGCACGCCCATTGCTGGGCCGGCTTCGAGGACGGCGATATCGGGCGCTGGTTCCGCGCCTCCCAATTGTCGCCCGAAGAGCCGGTGCGGCTGGAAGGCGATCCGCTGACGGTCGCGATCTGGTCCGCGGCCCTGCCCGCCAACGATCCGGTGCCCGAAGCTGCTCCGGAATCCGTCGGGAGTACGGCGTCATGAGCCCGAAGACAGCCCCGTCCTTCCGCCCCGCCGCTGCAGCGCTGGAGGCGCTTGCCGCCGAGCGCATCCCGGTCATGGACGGCGCCATGGGCACGATGATCCAGGCGGCGCAGCCGACGGAGGAGGACTTCCGCGGCGCCGCCTTCGCCCGTCACGACCGGGCCCTCCAGGGCAACAACGATCTGCTGAACCTGACCCGGCCGGAGATCGTCCGCAGCATTCACGAGGCAAACCTGGCGGCCGGCGCCGATATCCTGAAGGCCAACACATTCAATGCGAACGCCATTTCCCAGGCAGACTACGGATTGGCCTACCACGCTGCGGAAATCGCCCGTGCCGGCGTCCGGATCGCGCGGGACGCCGCGGATGCCGCGATGGCGGCAGAGCCGGAGCGTCCGCGGTTCGTCGCCGGGGTCCTGGGCCCGACCAACCGCACCGCCTCCATCTCGCCGGATGTCGACGATCCGGGCTTCCGGAATGTGACATTCGACGAACTGGCCGCCATCTATCGCGAGAACGCCGATGCCGCGATCTCCGGCGGCGCCGACATCGTCCTGGTCGAAACCGTGTTCGACACGCTGAACGCCAAGGCCGCCCTGTTCGCCGTCGAGGAATCCTTCGAGGCGCACGGCTTCCGGCTGCCGGTCATCGTTTCCGGCACGATCACCGACCGCTCCGGGCGGACCCTGTCCGGGCAGACGGTGGAGGCCTTCTGGACCTCGGTCCAGCATATCCGGCCCTTCGCCATCGGCCTGAACTGCGCGCTGGGCGCCGAACAGCTCGCTCCCTTCGTCGCCGATCTGTCGCGCGTGGCAGCAACCCGCCTCAGCGTCCACCCCAATGCCGGCCTGCCGAACGCCTTCGGCGGCTATGACGAAACACCGGATCGGACCGCTTCGTTCCTCGGCGGCTGGGCGCAGGACGGTCTGGTCAACATCGTCGGCGGCTGTTGCGGCACGACGCCGGCCCATATCGCGGCGATCCGTGCGGCGGTCGATGGCATCGCGCCGCGCCGCGTTCCGGAACCGGCCGGCGATCTCACGCTGTCGGGCCTCGAGCCTTTCAATCTGGCCGCGTAGCCGGCGCCAGCGAGCGATGCCGGGAAATCCGACCAGCGCGCCGGGCATCGCCCCGGCCATGAATGCCGCCCAGCGCTTCGTCATGGTCGGCGAGCGGACCAACGTCACCGGCTCGGCGAAGTTCAAGAAGCTGATCCTGGCCGGCGACTACGAGGCGGCGCTGGATGTCGCCCGGGAGCAGGTCGAGAACGGGGCGCGGATCGTCGACGTCAACATGGATGAGGCGATGCTGGATTCGGAAGCGGCGATGGTCCGCTTCCTTAACCTGATCGCCGCCGAGCCCGACATCTGCCGCGTTCCGGTCATGATCGACTCGTCCAAATGGTCGGTCATCGAAGCCGGGCTCAAATGCGTCCAGGGCAAGGCGATCGTCAACTCGATCAGCCTGAAGGAAGGAGAGGCGCCTTTCCTGCAACAGGCCCGGCGCATCCGGCGCTACGGCGCGGCGATGGTCGTCATGGCGTTCGACGAAACGGGCCAGGCCGATACCGTTGTCCGCAAGGTGGACATCTGCGCGCGCGCCTACCGGCTGCTTACCGGGCAGGCCGGCGTGCCGCCGCAGGACATCATCTTCGATCCCAACATCTTCGCCGTCGCCACGGGCATAGAAGAGCACGACGGCTACGGCATCGCCTTCATCGAGGCGACGCGACGGATCAAGGCGACACTGCCCGGCAGCCATGTTTCGGGCGGCCTGTCGAACCTGTCCTTCTCCTTCCGCGGCAACGAGCCGGTGCGCCGGGCGATGCATTCGGTATTCCTGTATCACGCGATTCCCGCCGGCCTGGACATGGCAATCGTCAACGCCGGCCAGCTCGACGTTTATGACGAGATTAAGCCGGCCCTGCGCGAACGGGTCGAAGACGTCGTCCTGAACCGCCGGCCGGACGCCACCGACCGGTTGCTGGAAATCGCGGAAGAGTATCGCGGCGGCGCTGTGCAGCAGACGAAGGACGACGGCTGGCGCGATGCACCGGTCGAAGACCGGCTGATCCACGCCCTGGTCCACGGCATCGCCGATCATGCCGAGGCGGATGCCGAAGAGGCGCGCCTGAGATTCTGCAAGCCGCTGGCGGTGATCGAAGGGCCGCTGATGGACGGCATGTCCATCGTCGGGGACTTGTTCGGCGCCGGCAAGATGTTCCTGCCGCAGGTCGTCAAGAGCGCGCGGGTCATGAAAAAGGCAGTCGCATGGCTCGAACCCTTTATGGAGGCGGAACAGGACCGGCAACGGGCTGCTGCCGGAAAAATCGTCATGGCGACGGTCAAGGGCGACGTACACGATATCGGCAAGAATATCGTTGGCGTCGTCCTGCGCTGTAACGGATACGAGGTGACCGATCTCGGCGTCATGGCGCCGGCGGAACTGATCCTCGATACGGCCGAAGCGGAGGATGCCGACCTGATCGGCCTGAGCGGCCTGATTACGCCCAGCCTGGAGGAAATGTGCCGGGTCGGCGCGGCGATGGACCGGCGCGGCATGACGCTTCCGCTGCTGATCGGCGGCGCGACGACCAGCCGGATGCACACCGCGGTCAGGATCGAACCGTCCTACGGCGGGCCGGTCGTTCATGTCGCCGATGCCTCGCGCGCGGTCGGCGTTACCCGGGCGCTGCTGTCTGCGGAACGGAAAGACGGGTTCGTTGCCGATACCCGCTCTGCCTTTGCGGCCCTGCGCGACAGCCACGCCGCAGGCCGGCGCGGCGGCGTGCAGACCGATCTGGCAGCGGCGCGGGCCAACGGCTGCCCCCTCGACTGGACCGGCTATACGCCGCCGCGGCCGGCGCAGGCCGAGCCGGTCGTTCTGGACGATGTCGCGATCGGGGATCTGGCGGCGCGGATCGACTGGATGCCCTTCTTCCGCACCTGGGAACTGGCCGGCGCCTTTCCGCGCATTCTCGACGATCCGAAGGTCGGCGAAGCGGCCCGCGCGCTTCACGCCGACGCCCTGGCCATGCTGGAAAGGATGGCGGCGGAAGGCTGGACCCGGCCAAGGGGCGTCGCGGCTTTCTGGCCGGCCGCCCGGACCGGCGACGACATCGAGCTCTACCGGGACGAAGCGCGCGGGGAGGTTCGCGACACGCTGCGCATGCTGCGCCAGCAGACCGCGAAGACGAACCGGCCGAATCACTGCCTTGCCGATTTCGTGGCGCCGAAGGACAGCGGCGTGCCGGACTGGGTCGGCGGCTTCTGCGTCACGGCCGGAGAGGGCATCGAGCAAGCCGCCGCCGGGTTCGAGCGGGAGCACGACGATTACAGCGCGATCATGGTGAAGGCGCTGGGCGACCGGCTGGCCGAAGCCTTCGCCGAATGGCTGCACGAGAAGGTGCGCCGGGAAAGCTGGGGCTATGCGGCCGGCGAGAGCCTGAGCAACGAAGACCTGATCGCCGAACGCTATCGCGGCATTCGCCCCGCACCCGGCTATCCGGCCTGCCCCGAGCATACCGAGAAGCGCCGCCTGTTCGCCCTGCTCGATGCCGAACGGCACACCGGCGTCAGCCTCACCGAAAGTTGCGCCATGCTGCCGGCCTCCGCCGTCAGCGGCTGGTATTTCAGCCACCCGGAAGCGCGCAATTTCGGCGTCGGCAAGATCGGCCGCGACCAGGTCGAAGACTATGCCGCCCGCAAGGGCTGGTCCCTCGACGAAGCCGAGCGTTGGCTGGCGCCCAACCTGGGCTACGAAACCGTCAGGCGGGCAGCGTAGCGGCTGCGGCGTTCCGCCCCCGGCTCCCGCGAGCCGGTCCGCTTCATCGCGACCGACCTGCGATATCGGGCGCGCTCCTATGACCCCCGGATTGGCGCAGGCTCAATGGGCTAGCATGCCGGTCGGCGTCGAAGAGCCACGCCGAACGACAGGCCGACCGCACCCGGCAGGGAGACGCCCATGGAGTACCCGCTCACCTTCATGTCCGACGGTCTGAAACTGGCCGGCGTTCTGCATGTGCCGGAAGGGCGCGAATCCGGGCAGCGTTTGCCGACTTTCATCGTCCTGCACGGCTTTGTCGGCACCAAGGACAGATCCCATGTCGAACTGGTCGCCCGCATGCTCGACGAAATGGGCTATTGCGTCTTCCGCATCGATTTTCGCGGTTGCGGCGAAAGCGAAGGCGCGCGCGGCGAGGTTCGCTGCTTCGACCAGGTGGCCGACACCAAGAACGCCCTGTCCTTCATCGCCCGGCGCGAAGAAGTGGACCCGGACAGGATCGGCGTCATCGGACACAGCTTCGGTGCGGCCGTCGGGATCTTCGCCGGCGGCATCGACGAGCGGATCGCCGCCGTGATCTCGCTGTGCGGGTGGGGCGATGGCGAACGCAAGTTCCGCGGCCAGCACCCGACGCCCGAAGCCTGGGAGAAGTTTACCGGCATTTTGGAGGCGGGGCGGAAACAGAAGGCCGAGACCGGCGAAAGCCTGTGGGTTTCGCGCTTCGACCTGGTGCCGATCCCGCCGGAGCTGCGCGCAAACCTCTCGCCCAAGGCCCAGTTCGAAGTGCCGGTGGAAACCGCGATCGGCATGTACAAGTTCCGCGCCGAAGACGTTGTGGCCGACATCGCGCCCCGCCCGCTCCTGCTCTTCCACACGGCGGACGACGTGGTCACGCCGACGGAGCAGTCGATCCGCCTGTTCGAGAAGGCCGGCGCCAATGCCGAACTGATGATCCCCACCGGCGTGGCGCATTTCCCGCTGTCGGAGCAGGACGCGCCCTACACGCGTGCGCTGATCGGCGCATGGCTCGACAAGTTTTTCCCGACCCCGCTGCGGGCGCCCGCATGAGGACGGTCCCTGCGCACGACCTGCACGAATTCGCGGTTTCCCTCCTGACGGCCGGGGGATTTACGCAGCACCACGCCGAGGATACCGCCCGCGTGCTGGTCTGGGCCAATGCGCGGGGCGCCGACTCCCACGGCGTTCTGCGCATCCCCCGCTATGTCGAAATGGTCGAGCAGGGCCGCATCGACCCTGCCGCGACGCCGGACATCGAGCGTTATGAAGGAGCGGTTGCCATCATGGACGCGCGCAATATGCCGGGCGCCACTGCCATGCTGGCTGCGATGGACGAAGCCGTGGGCATTGCCGAACGCCTCGGCACAGGCTGGTGTTCGGCCAGGAACATTACCCACGCCGGAGCAGTCGGATATTACGCCATGCAAGCGGCAGAGCGCGGTCTTCTGGGGATCGTCATGTCCGCTTCGCGGCCTCTGATGGCCTATCACGGCGCACGCGTCTCCGGCCTGTCCACGAACCCGATTGCCATCGCCGTCCCGCAGGACGGCCATCCTCTGCTTCTGGACATGTCGACCTCGACCGTGGCGTTCGGCAAGATCATGCACGCCCGGGACGCGGGTACCGCGATTCCTCCCGGCTGGGGCATCGACGAGACCGGGGCGCCGGCGACCGATCCTGCGCGGGTGGCCGCACTCGCGCCGCTCGGCGGTCCGAAGGGATCGGGGCTGTCGCTGATGATCGAGGTGCTTTGCAGCGTCCTCGTCGGCAATCCGGCAATTTCCGAAGCGCTCGCCGGAAGCAAGGCCACCATGAACGGTCTGGCGCTGGCCGTGAATATCGGCGCCTTCGCCGAGAAGGAGGTATTCGCGCGCCAGATCGCCGAGCTGGTTGCCGCGCTCAAGGGCCTCCCGACGACCGCCGGGACCGACGCCATCCTGATGCCGGGAGAGCGCGGCTTTCGCCTGGCCGAGGCGCGTTATCGAGACGGCATCCCGCTGGCCGGGGGCACGGTCGCGCGCCTTGCAGAGCTGGCGGAGCGTCTTGACGTCCCGTCCGATGCAATTCTCCAGACGACAGAGGGGCAGGCCCATACCGCCGCGCGCTCCCGCCTGTGACCGCGCCGGAACGCCGGGCGACAGGTTCATTTCCGGCTGCTATCGGGTGTTGGCGAAGACCTTATAATCCCGTTCGGGAATCCGGATAATCCCGTTCGGGAATCCGGCCGGCCGATTCGGGTCGGAACGACCTCTGTACGAAAGGCCGATCCGTGTTGTCCACTCCGAGCCTCCGACACTTCTGCGACATCGATGTCGAGCTGGGACCGATCCGCGAGATGGGTTCCGGCCGCGCCGGCCGGCGCAGAATCATCCCTATCGTCGGGGGACGCGTCAGCGGGCCGGAAATCTCCGGACGGCTCCTGAACCTGGGCGCGGACTGGCAGACGATCTTTGCCGACGGGATGGCCGAGCTCGACACCCGCTACGCGATGGAAACGGACGACGGTGCCCTGATCGAGGTCGTCAACTACGGCTACCGCCACGGGCCTGCGGATGTCATCGAACGCCTGGCGGCCGGCGAGGATGTCCCGCCGGACAGCTACTACATGCGCACGCAGGCCCGGCTGGAGACCGGCGATTCGAAATACCGGTGGGTGAACCGGATGCTTTTCGTCGGCACGGGCGCCCGCCGCGAATCGTCCGTGCACATCTCGCTGTTCGCCATCGAATGACGTCGAAACATGACCTTTTCCGACACGCCGGCGCGGCCCCAGGCGACCGGCTTCGCGCCTGCCACCGCCGTTGCCGCTCACGATACGTTGTCCCGCCGCCGCGCCCCCGTTAGTGTGCCGCGCGACCTGCGGCAGAGCGGACGGTAAGCGATGGCGGACGGCATCCCCTTCGACCGGGAACTGGACTTCGAATACGGCCGGATCGAGCGCGTCTCGCCGTCGATCCGCCGGGTCATCGCGCCGAACGGCGGGCCGTTCACCTTCCACGGCACGGGCACCTATGTCATCGGGCGCGGCAAGCTTGCGGTCGTCGATCCCGGTCCGCTTCTCTCCTCCCACATCCAGGCCCTGAAACACGCTCTGCGCGGCGAAACGATTACCCATATCCTGATTACCCACACCCACCGGGACCATTCGCCCGCCGCCGCGCCGCTCAAGGAAGAGTGGGCGGCGCCAACCTACGGTTTCGGCCCGCACGGCGGCGGCAGGATCGAGGCCGGCGCGGTGGTCGAGGCCGGCGGCGACGAGAGTTTCGTGCCGGATTTCGCGACCGGTGACGGCGACGCGATCGAGGGCGACGGCTGGACGGTCGAGGCGGTCCACACGCCCGGTCACACCTCGAACCATCTCTGCTTCCACCTCAAGGAGGAGAACGCCCTGTTCAGCGGCGATCATGTCATGGGCTGGTCGACCACCATCGTCTCGCCGCCGGACGGCGACATGGCTGACTATGTCGCCAGCCTGGACAAGCTGATCGCCCGGGGCGGGGCAGGGGACGACGCCATCTACTGGCCGACCCACGGCGCGCCGATCCGCGAACCCGGCGCTTTCGTTCCGGCGCTGCGGGCGCACAGGATGGGCCGCGAGGAGCAGGTTCTCGCCTGCCTCAGGGACGGAATGACCGGCATCGCGGATATGGTGCCGCGCATGTACGCGGGCGACG
This sequence comes from Rhodospirillaceae bacterium Spongia-Bin9, assembly GCA_900197615.1. Classification (GTDB taxonomy): domain Bacteria; phylum Pseudomonadota; class Alphaproteobacteria; order Bin65; family Bin65; genus Bin65. The sequence continues at coordinate 25,507 of FZLR01000010.1, read as the reverse complement.
TGCCGCCCGCCATGTATCCGGCCGCAGCGCGCTCGGTCCTGTCCCACCTTGTCTGGCTGGTCGAGAAGGAAAAGGTGCGCGCCGATGGCGAACTCGGCACCGACGCGGTATTCCGGCTGGCGTAATAGCTGGGTCTCATTGTAGGGGAGGTTTAAAATCCTCCCCTACGGTCTGGCGGGCGCGGCTCGCGTCGATCATAGCGCAGGACGGCCGGTTTTCCGGTAAAACGACATCCGCGGGCCCCGACAGCCGGACTCCGGCGCCCATGCCTATACATGTAGCGGTTGGGAGCCGTCGGGGCGCGACGATGCCGGCTGGTCCGGGCCTGCGCGCGGAACATAGAGAGGTTGCGATGCATCCGCTGATCGAAACCCACCGCGCCGAGATTCTCGCGCTCGCCGAACGCCACGGTGTCGGCGACGTCCGGGTGTTCGGGTCCATGGCGAGGGGCGACGCCGAAGATACGAGAAATCTACCCTGCGCTCTGCCGACGCCCGGCAGCGGTGCGTGCGGCAGCGCCCGGCGAAGTACAGATTTCTCCACTCCACGGTCCTGCGGACCGTTCCGGTCGAAATGACGGTTGGGTGTCGGGCCGGGGCGGCAATGCGGGAATTTGCGAGCCTTCACTCCCCCGCCGGCTCCGGCCAGCTATCGATAACGTCCAGCGGCAGGCTGCCGATCTCGCTGACGACCTGGACCAGCACTTCCGTCGCCTCGTCGAGCAGGCGCGTGCCGGTCTCCGGGCTGGCCAGCGTGGCGTCGCCGACCGCGCCGGCGGGGTTGAGGTCCTGGGTCTGCCAGCCGAAGCCGGCCGTGCGGCCGAACGGGCGCAGATGGGCGTAGGCCTGCGCCATGTCCTCGGAGCGCGAGGCGAAGCGCTGCACCTTGCCGGCGCGAACCTCGCCGGGCCGGATCGCCTGCATGATCGAGGTTTCCGCCGCGCCGCCATGGATGCCGTGGGCCGCCTCGTGGACGCCGAAATGGCTCTCGGCCTGCCAGTAGCGATAGCCGTTGAGCGGGAAGACCAGCAATTCGTGCTTGCGGCGCAATTTGTGGGCGACGATGTCGAGCACCGCCGGGTTGCCGCCGTGGCAGTTGAGCAGGGCGAGCTTGCGGAAGCCCGCTGCCGCGACGCCGCCGGCCAGCTCCATCAGCACGGCGATCATGGTCTCCGCCGACAGGCTGAGGGTGCCGGGAAAATCGCCGTGCTCGATGCTGACGCCGACCGGCAGGGCCGGCAGCACGAGCAAGGGCACCTTGACCGGCAGCCGCGCAACCAGCCGCTCGACCAGCGCCGTGCAGATGTCGTGGTCGACGGAAACCGGCAGGTGCGGCCCGTGCTGCTCGGTCGCCGCGACCGGCAGCAGCACGACGGTCGCCGCCGGGTCGAAGTCGGCGAACTCCTCGGTCGTATGGTCGGCCCAATAGCGGGAATGGCTGGTCATGGGGGTGTGGGGTGCGGGGTTCGATGGTCAGGTTGCGGCACAATCTATCCGCCGGCGCTCGCCGCGGCAAATGCCGGTGTGTCTCCGGCGCGTGCTGGGACGGCAGCAAGCGCACCCTGTCTTCCTCCTGACCGCAACGACCGCTCCTCGCCGCAGCCTTCGCCCCTTGTCCCGCGGCGGTCAGCCCCCATCTCCGGGCCAGTCCCTGCCGGCATCGGGCGGCCGGCGCTGCGAAACCCGGAGAACGGCATGACACAATCCGCAACGCCCAGGGCCCGGCCCGTCGGCATCAACCATATCGCGCTCGAGGTCGGCGACATCCAGGAGGCGCTGGATTTCTACCGCGGCTTCCTCGATTTCGAGGTCTCGTCCCAGAGCGAGACGGCCGCCTTCATCTATTTCGGCGACCAGTTCATCAACTTTATGACCGGCCGGCGCCAGGGGCCGGACGAGGGGCGGCATTTCGGCATCGCGGTCGACGACAAGCCGCTCGCCATTGAGCGGCTGAAGGAGATGGGTGTCGAACTGCTCGATACCCGCTTCACCGATTTCCTCGACCCGTGGGGCAACCGCGTCGAGCTCACGACCTACACCAACATCCAATACACCAAGGCCGACCATGTCCTGAACGGCATGGGCCTCGGCCATCTGAAAAAGACGCCGAACGCGATCGGGGAACTCGCGAAAAAGGGTATGGCGCCTGAAGGATAGGATGCGGCCTTGTGCGGTACAGGAACTGCCGGCCTGTCGGCAGCGCTCAGGGCAACGCCTCGATTTTCCAGGAAGATGTTTCCGCCTGCCTTCTGGCCGCGAACTTGCCCAATCGCAAATGGCCGCGGATGCATGTCGAGGACTTTCCGTTCCGGACGGATACGCTAAATCCGCCCATCGACATTTTGACCTTTTCCTTCGGCGAGCCGCGCGGGATATCGGGTATACTGCGGACGCATCCGTCGGACGCGACCTTGAATTCGCCGCCGCCCGGTATCCTGCAGCCCTCGCCCGGCTTCAGGTCCTTGCCGACGATGCAGGCGCCGCGCCACGATACCGGCTCTCGGGCGGCCTTGGACGTACCCGGAGTTCGCGATTTCGTGTCCGCCTTTTTCCGGGCCGACTGCCGCGCCGCTGCCGACTTGTCGTGCGCATCTTTTAGCCGGCGATAGGCGGCGCTGCCGGCCAGCTTCTTGTTGTTCCTCCCGAAGTCGAACGCTGTCTTTCCTTTGACCGTAATCTTCGGATCCGCGCCGCCGTTCAGCAGGGCCATGACAATTGCCGGGTTGCTGTTTCGGCGGGCCGCCAGATGCAGCGGTGTCGCGCCGGCCTTGATCTTCGCGTTCGGCTCGGCGCCGCCCTTCACCAGCGCCGCGACGACCGCCGGAGCGCGGCTGAAAATCGCTGCCAGATGCAAGGGGGTCACACCCTTCCCGGTCCTGGCGTCGGGTCTTGCGCCGCCGTTTACGAGTTCCGCGATAACCGCCGGGTTGCGGTTATGCTGAGCGGCGATATGCAACGGCGTGAACCCGCCTCTTATCCCGTCGTTGGGATCGGCGCCGCCCTTCAGCAATACCGCGACGATCCCGGATTGGCGGTTGTACTCCGCAGCGAGATGCAGCGGCGAAAATCCCTTCTCGGTCTTGCCGTTGGGATCGGCGCCGGCTTCCAGCAGGGTTGCGACGACCGCCGGGCTGCGGCCGGACTGAGCCGCGAGATGGAGCGGCGCGAAACCGCCCTTGGCCCCGGCGTTGGAATCGGCGCCGGCTTGCAGAAGCGCCGAAACGCCCGCCGGGTTGCCGCTGAACAGGGCGGCCAGATGCAACGGGGTCAGTTGCTGGCTCTTGCTGCGCGCCGCTGCACCGAGCTGTGCGATGCAGGACTGCACGCGCTCTGCCCCGGCCTTCCGCCAGAAGGATTCGGCGCGGCCTAACGGGTGGATAAAACCGGCGCAGGCTTCCGCGCCGGCGGCCGGCGGCGGTGCCAGGGCGGCGAGAGCGAACGACAGGGCCCCGACGACGAGAAGGGATGTTGTCGTAGTCCGGCAAATCATGCTGATTCCTTCCGGCGCCCACACCGGAACAGGCGCGCCTCTGGTCCGGCCGTTAAAACCACAAAACAATATCTGCGAATTCCACCCTGAAGAGAACCCGTTCCTTGCACGAATCCCGCCTCACCCCGCAGTTGCCCGATACGGACGTCATTATCGCCGGCGGCGGGCCGGCGGGGTTGATGCTCGCCATCGAGCTCGGGCGGCGCGGCGTCGCCGTGGCGCTGTTCGACGACGACCGGGCGGATTCCTTCAGCCCCCAGGCCAACGCCACCCAGGCGCGCACGATGGAGCATTTCCGGCGGCTCGGTTTCGCCGGCGAAATCCGGCGACTCGGCCTGCCGCCGGACCACCCGACCGACATCGTCTACTACACGACCTATGCCGGCTACGAACTGGCGCGCTTCCGCCTGCCGACGGCGCGCCAGGCCGCCGAACTGCCGAAGCGGCTCACCGGCTCGTGGAGCGCCGCCGAACTGCCCCACCGGGTCTCGCAGATGTATGTCGAGCGGGTGTTGCAGCGTCACGCCGCCGCCCTGCCGTCGGTAACGCTGCACTATGAGCACGAGGTCGTCGCGGTGCGGGACGACGGCGCGCGGGCGACGGCCACGGTCGAACACGGCGGCAAGACCTTCGAAGCCTCGGCCCGCTTTCTGGTCGGCTGCGACGGCCCCGGCAGCCTGGTGCGCAAGCATCTGGGCGTGCGCTACGAGGGCGAAGCCGGCGTGCAGCGCAACTTTGCCGGCGGCCGCATGCACGCCGTCCACCTGCGCAGCGCGGCCGTCAGATCGGCCATGAGCGGCCCGCCGGGCTGGATGCATGTCAACGTCCACCACGCCCGGCGCAGCTTCACGATCGCGCTCGACGGCGCCTCGGAGTTCGTCTTCCACACCCAGCTCCTGGCGGGCGAGGACGAAGCGGCGCTCACCGACAGCGACGTCCGGCGCATGTTCGCCGACTGCATGGGCCGGGAAATCGATTTCGAGATCCTGTTCCGCGCCTCCTGGACCGCCGGCTTTGCCCTGGTTGCCGAGCGTTTCCGGCCCGGAAATTCCGGGGGCCGGCTGTTCCTCGCCGGCGACGCCGCCCACCTGTTCACGCCGATGGGCGGCCTCGGCTATAACACGGCGGTCGAGGACGCGGTCAACCTGGGCTGGAAGCTGGCGGCGGTCGTGAAGGGCTGGGGCGGCCCCGGCCTGCTCGATTCCTACGAGCTTGAGCGCAAGCCGGCGGCGGTGCGCAACACCGGCTATGCCCGCGCTTTTGCCGATTCCCTGGGTAACTTCATCCCCGACCCGAAGCTGGAAGAGGCGTCGCCGGAAGGCGAAGCCTTACGCGCCGAGGCCGGCGCCTATTTCGAGGACCACGGACGGCGCGAGTTCAACATCCCCGGCATCACCTTCGGCACGCGCATCGACGGCTCGCCGGCGATTTTGCCCGACGGCACGGCGCCGCCGCCGGACCGGCCGAACGAATACGTCCCGACCGCCTGCCCCGGCGGCCGCCCGCCCCACGCCTGGCTCGCCGACGGTTCGTCGCTCTACGACCGCTTCGGCTTCGAATTCACCCTGCTCGACCTCGGTCGCGATCCGGACCGCGCCGCGCCGATGCTGGAGGCGGCCCGCAGCGCCGGCCTGCCGCTGACCCACGTTGCCCCCGGCGATCCGGCCCTGCGCGATCTCTACGAGGCCGATTACGCCCTTATCCGCCCCGACCAGACGGTGGCGTGGCGGGGCAGCGATTTCGGGGATGCTGCGGGGCTGGTCGATGTTGTAAGGGGCGCCGGCGGCGGGTGATATCCCGTCAGACTGCAATGCCCGGTCGGCCCGCCCGGTGGGCGGAAACGTCTCTTCCGGCCGCGGCAATCAGCTCGAAAGAGCGCAGCCGCGCCGCGTGATCGTAGACATCCGACACGATCGTCAGTTCATTCGCGCCGGTCTCGGCGAGGAGGGCATCGAGACCCGCGCGCACCGTGTCCCGGGAACCGACGATAGAGCGGGCAAGCATCCTCATCGCGTGCGCTTTCTCCGCCGGCGACCAATAGCCCTCGATATCGTCGATCGGCGGACGGCTCAGCCCGCGGGCGCCGCGAACCATGTTAGTGAAGGACATCTGCTGGGTCGTCGCGAGCCGGCGCGCCTCGGCATCGCTGTCTGCGGCGATGACGTTCACGCCGACCGTTGCATAGGGTTCGGCGAGCTGCGCCGACGGCTTGAAGCGGCTGCGATATATCCGGAGGGCGGGCAGCAGAAACTCCGGCGCGAAATGCGATGCGAACGCATAGGGCAGGCCGAGTTCGGCCGCGAGCATCGCGCCGAAATCGCTTGAGCCGAGTATCCACAGCGGTACCTCGGTGCCGGCGGCAGGAACCGCCTGAATGCGCTGGTCCGGCTGGAGCGGCGCAAGATAATGCTGCAATTCCAGGACATCGTGGGGAAAGTTCTCGGCCGCCTGCGGCGCGCGGCGCAGCGCCTGAAGCGTGTGCCGGTCCGTGCCCGGCGCCCGCCCGAGCCCGAGGTCGATACGGCCGGGATACAGGCGCGCCAGCGTGCCGAACTGCTCGGCGATCACCAGCGGCGAATGGTTCGGCAGCATGATGCCGCCGGCCCCGACCCGGATGGTCTTCGACCCGGACGCGATATGGCCGATGACGACGGATGTCGCGGCACTGGCGATGCCCGGCATATTGTGATGCTCGGCGACCCAGAGCCGCCGATAGCCCCACCCCTCGGCGTGGGCGGCGAGATCGCGGGCATTGTCGAGCGCACCGCGGGCATCCGTGCCTTCGGTGACGCGCACGAGGTCGAGTATCGACAACGTCGTCATCCTGTGCTCCTGGGCCTGCGCCTGGAGGGAACCGCGCGCAAGGCAGTCCGCGCCGCGCGATTGGAGTTGCCCGCCCACCGTATCATGACACCGGCGATCGTGCGCCCCGCCGGCCTGCCGCCGACGGCCCCGACCGGACGGTGGCGTGGCGGGGGGACGGTGTTGGGGATGCGGCGGTGGTGGATGTTGTGCCGGGGGCCGGGGCGTGAATCGTGCTTGCACGTAAAGTAAGGTACAGGTAACCAGCACAAAATGTTGTTGCAGATGAGTCGCTGCTGGCACTAGGCGATATCCGAAACGGGAGCATACATGACCAAGGTCGCCGTTAGTTCTGATGAATTTGTCCTTTTCTCAGACGAGGAGATTCAAGCGCTAGACGAGCGGACGTTCGAAAAGGAGGTGCGACGCAAAATCGCTACCTATGTGACCTGCCTCGTTCGCAACAAGGAAGTGCGATTAGCGCCCGAAGAGCGGACCCGGCAACTGTGGCTATCCCGCTTGATCGACCGATACGGCTATCCGGCATCGCGTCTGGCGGTCGAATATCCAATCACTTTCGGGCGGGATAGTTCCAAGCGTGCGGATATTGTAGTGTTCGATGCTGACCGTCCTACTGTCCCTTACATTATTGTCGAGGTGAAACAACCGAAACTGCGCGATGGGAAAGAGCAGTTACGCTCTTATGCTCATGCAACCGGCGCGCCGCTTGCTATGTGGAGTAACGGTATTCTGACCGAAGTGTGGCACCGTAAGAATCCAAATTACTTCGTTTCCATCCACCACTTGCCCCGCGCCGACCAGACGATTGAGGATATCGTCAATCAGCCGTGGACCATTCAAACCCTCATCGACAAGGAATTGGAACGCGAGCGCGAAGGGGCTAAGGCTCGGTCGCTTCGCGATCTAATCGTCGATATGGAGAACGAGGTTCTTGCGAACGCGGGCGTCGACGTGTTCGAGGAAGTGTTCAAGCTGGTCTTTACCAAGCTCTATGACGAGATGTCCCATCATCGGGAGCGATATCCTCAACTTCGTTTCCGCAATAGCAACACTGCCGCGCAGCTTAAGGTAGCGATTCAGAATCTGTTCGACGACGCAAAAAAACAATGGCCCGGCGTATTCCTCAACGATGAACGAATTCGGCTTTCACCAGACCATCTTCAAGTTTGTGTCGCATCACTTGAAGAATGGAAGCTGTTCAATTCCAATCTCGATGTGATCGACGATGCATTCGAGTATTTGGTAAACAAGTCGTCTAAGGGCGAAAAAGGTCAATATTTCACACCCCGTTGGGTCATCGATATGTGCGTTAAGATGCTCGATCCGAAAGAGCATGAAACTGTGATTGACCCCGCTTGTGGATCGTCCGGATTCACCGTGCATACGATGTTTCATGTCTGGCGAAAAATCATTGCAAATATGGGACTAGAGGAAAGCTACCTGCTTACTATGGAATCCAAGCCTCCGCGTTGCGAGGATTATGTGTGCGAAAAGATGTTTGCCATCGACTTCGATGAAAAGAGCGTTAGAGTCTCTCGCTGCCTCAATCTGATCGCAGGCGATGGCGAGAGCAATGTTCTGCACCTCAACACGCTCGATTGGACCAAGTGGGACGAAACCGTGAGGCAGGACGACTGGTCCGATACCTATGGCGACGGATGGCGGCGGCTGCGGAGACAACGGGCTGGAGGCCGACAAGCCGACTACCGGCAGTTCAAGTTCGACATCCTCATGGCCAATCCGCCTTTCGCGGGCGACATCAAGCAATCCGACATGCTGTCTTCCTATGACTTGGCCCACAAGAAGACAGGCAAGCTGGAGCGTGCTGTCGGACGCGACTTGTTGTTCATTGAACGCAATCTGGATTTCCTAAAGCCCGGCGGCCGCATGGCCATCGTGCTACCGCAGGGTCGGTTCAACAACGCAACCGACCGGAGGGTACGCGAGTTCATCATGGAACGTTGCCGTATTCTTGCCGTTGTGGGGTTGCATCCGAACACGTTCAAACCGCACACTGGCACCAAGACCAGTGTCTTGTTCGTGCAGAAGTGGAACGACGATCCAGAGGCAGGAATGCTCTGTCCTATGGTGGATGACTACAATATCTTTTTTGCCACACAGCAAATAGAAAGCGTAAATAACAGAGGGGAAAAAGTCTATGCATGCAGGGACGACGGCAGCCTACTACGAGACGTGCATGGGCATTTCGTCGTCGCCCATGACCTATTCAATCACGAAGGGTTGACTCGAAACGGGATCGCCGAAGCTTTTTGGGAGTTTGCTGCCGGAGAGGGGCTAAGTTTTTTTCGCCCCGCCCCTTCGACATTGACCGCCTGAGCGGACTGTTGGAGGGGCTAGAAGTCTCCATTGTCTCGATGTCAACTGTTCTAAACGCCGCAAAAACGATCAGATACGATCCAGAATATTTTCAGAAACAGCACTTAGTTGACGCTGAGTTGGTTCGCCAAAATTCGAATACATTCCAGGCGGCGAGCGAGTTGGGAATACGCGTCGATGCAAGTGCATTCTATCCGAGCATCGAAGCATACTACGACACAGGGGATGTGCCCTTTTACCGTGTGGGCGACGTTGAAGGGATTATAGACGTAGAGAAAGCAACGCGAATTCCTATCGAAATATGCAGTCGATTCTTGACGCTCAAAACGGTAAAGCCGGGTGATATACTCTTTACGAAAGGCGGCGCGATTGATCGAACTGGCTATGTTACGAGCGAAGGAGCTGTCAGTCGTGATTTAATTTTTTTGAATACGTCTTGTATATCTAGATCAAAACGACTCCTACTATTCACCTATTTTCGCACGGCATTTTTCCGACGAATGTTGTTGCGCTCAAGCTCCCAGACGACGCAACCACACTTGACTATAACGCTTGTTCGTGAGCTGCCGTTTTTTTCGGGATCATCCCAAATTGCCGAAACAGTCGCGTCGACAGTCACAGCGGCTTTTCAATATACTGACGTCGCCGTAAGACAAGTTCACGAGGCGGAAGGCATTCTATTTTCGGCTCTTGGACTCGCAGGTTGGGATCCGCCGAAACCGCTCAGCTATACCGCTCGAGCGAAAGAGGTATTTGCTGCCAGGCGGATGGATGCGCAGTTTTTCTCGATAAAATTCGATGAATTGCGTAAACGCTTGTTGGCAAGCGGAGCGAAGTTGAAAACTATTCGAGACATCCGCTTTTTTAATTCGCGTGGTCTCCAGCCAGAATACGTGCCTGACGGAAATGTCTACGTTGTCAACAGCCGTCATATACTTGAAGCAAGAATCGACTATGAGAACTTTGAGAGAACTAACAGAAAGTGGCTCAGGATTAATGAACGGGCACAGCTACAGTCCGGCGATATTCTCACTTATACCACAGGAGCAAAGATCGGGCGTACTGCGCATTTTCAGTTTTCTAATTCCGCTGTTGCTAGCAATCATGTAAACATACTACGACTCAGTGAAGGCGACCCAGAATACGTCGCATTTGTCATGAATTCACTCATCGGTAGGCTTCAAACGGAACGATACTGCTCCGGAACCGCTCAGCCAGAGTTATATCCAGGAGATATCGACAAGTTTATTGTTCCTTTTATCCCTGCTGCTATTCAAACAACAATAACGAATAAACTTCAACGAAGCGAAGAATTAAGATCTCGATCTAGGCGTCTACTTGATATTGCTACCCGTTCCGTCGAAATCGCGGTTGAAGAAGGCGAATCCGCCGCGATCAATTTCCTTGATCAGGCTGGGAACGCAAGCTGATGCCGCTTCCTCCTCATGCTATCGATTGGATGAACAGGGCCGAGATCGACTACATCGGTCCTTTCGTGAAGGCATGGGCCGCCTTTAACGCATGGTATCGGCATGCATCCGGTAAGGCGCAAGAACGCGCGATGCTAGAGTATGTAAAAAATGCACCTAATGCAGCGCGGCGGAACGTGCTACCCTTGCTGGATAATGACAATGGCACTGCGGATGCGCTAAAACTCAAGCAAGCGATTTACGACCTACACCAAAGCCTCGACGCGATCCATTTCGAGGTGACACGCAAGAGCGTGGTCGAGCGGATATCTCTTCGTTCTGTTTGTATAAACCCTCGACCACTGCAAGATAAAACTATGGAACGATTCGGGCAGGAGTTCAAGGCAGCGAAGATGCCGGGAGGGGCAATTGAAGTTATCGTAACATCGTTGCAGACCCGTAAGGATAAAATTCGAATAACGCAGGATCAGTACGATCCAAATGCGATGTATGCACATCCAGAGTTTTTGGCGAATCTTTCGTACTCGCAGCGCAATACGCTTCGTCAGTTTTACAACGATTGCAATCCGCGTCCGATGCACGATCTAGTCCAAGGGAGTGGACCGATATTAACTATAGGTACCGCGCAGTTTCATTGCCATCCGGATGATCTTTTTTCCGGGTTGGTGGAAACGATTTATGCGATGAGAAACGCGCTGCTTCATGGGGAGGTTGACGCCGATCCGCAAGTACTTACCTGCTATGAACCAGCCTATCGAATAGTGATGCAACTTCTAGCGTGTATCAGATAGCCACATATCGATGGTACGGCCACAAGCCAAACCGCATCATTTTCCGGTTTTGGTATAATCTTGAAGTCGGCTAGGTTGAGAATGGGGATCCTAAGGAATACGCTCAGTCAGTTTTCGCCACCAATCAACCCGATTCTCCCACCGCCCGGTCCAGCACCGCTTTCAGCAGCACCTCGGCGCCGGCGGCGCAGTCTTCGGGGGTGGCGTTCTCGATCTCGTTGTGGCTGATGCCGTCCTCGCAGGGGATGAAGATCATGCCGGTCGGCGCGACGCGGGCGATGTAGACGGCGTCGTGGCCGGCGCCGGAGACGATGTCGCGCCAGCTGTGGCCGCCCTGCTCGGCGGCCGTGCGCACGGCGGAGACGCAGGCCTCGTCGAACGGCGTCGCCGGGAATTCCCAGAAGTCGACGATCTCGACGCTGCAGCCCGCGGCTTCGGCAATCTCCGTAAACTCGGCGCGCAGCCGGTCGTTCATCGCCGCCAGCGTGTCGTCGTCGGGATGGCGCAGGTCGACGGTGAAGAAGACCCTGCCGGGAATCGTGTTGCGCGAATTCGGGCTGGCGTCGACGAAGCCGACGGTGGCGCAGGCGTAGGGCGGGAAGGCGTGGCCGAGCCGGTTGATTGCGTCGATCATTCGCGAGGCCGCGACCAGCGCGTCCCTGCGCAGGGGCATCGGCGTCGGGCCGGCATGGGCCTCCTGCCCGGTCACGGTGATCTCGTACCAGTGCTGGCCCTGGGCGCCGGTGACGACGCCGATCGTCTTCTCCTCGTTTTCCAGGATCGGGCCCTGCTCGATATGGGCCTCGAAATAGGCGCCGACCTCGCGGCCGCCGACTGCGGCGGCGCCGTCGTAGCCGATGCGCTTGAGCTCGTCGCCGAGCAGGTCGCCGGTGACGTTGTCCGGCCGGGACAGCATTTCCTCTTCGCTGAACACGCCGGCGAAGGCGCCGGAGCCCATCATCGGCGGCGAGAAGCGGCTGCCCTCCTCGTTGGTCCAGGCGACGACCTCGACCGGCGCGTCGGTCTCGATCTCCAGGTCGTTCAGCGTGCGGATCACCTCAAGCCCCGCGAGCACACCGTAGGCGCCGTCGAATTTGCCGCCGGTCGGCTGGGAATCGAGATGGCTGCCGGTCATCACCGGCGGGCGCGAGTCGTCTCTGCCCGGCCGGCGGGCAAAGACGTTGCCGACCCGGTCGACGCTCACCGTGCAGCCGGCGGCCTCGCACCAGCGGATGAACAGGTCGCGGCCCTCCCGGTCGAGGTCGGTGAGCGCGAGCCGGCACACGCCGCCCTTCTCGGTCGCGCCGATCTGCGCCAGCTCCATCAGCGAGTCCCACAGCCGGTCGCCGTTTATCGTCAGGTTCTGCATGTCCCGGCTCCTCCCCGATCGGTGCGCGCGCCGCCATCCGCCGGCCGGGCGGAAATCGACCCTGCTGCAATAGCGCTCCGTTGCACCGGGCCGCAACCGGCATCTTGCGCAGCCCTGCCTTGCCTTGGACCGCGGCGGGCGGATAGTAACGGGCATCATGAACCTCGCTGCCTTCCTTCACCGCACCGCCCTTCTGAACCCGGACGCGACGGCGCTGGGCAAGGGCCATGCGCGAGTCGCGACCTATCGCGACTTCGCCCGGCGGGTTTCAGTGATGGCCGGGCAGATGACCGGGCGGCTCGGCCTGCGAGAGGGCGACCGGGCGGCGATCGTCATGGCCAACGTGCCGGACTACATGGTCGTCGAATACGCGTGCTGGCATGCCGGGATCTGCGCCGTGCCGGTCAACGCCAAGCTGCACCGAAAGGAATTCGCCTTCATTCTGGAGAACAGCGGCACGCGGGTCTGCTTCACCGATGGCGGGAAAGAGGCCGCGATCGCCGGGCTCGACAGCGAGATCGCGACGCTGGAGCGGATCGTCTCGACCGACAGCGACCTGTGGCGCGCGATGGCGGCGGGCGAGCCGGCGCCGATGGCCGAGGTCGAACCCGACGATCCGGCCTGGCTGTTCTACACCTCGGGCACCACCGGGCGGCCCAAGGGCGCGATCCTCAGCCACCGCAACCTGGTCAGCCAGACCATGAACTATTTCGCCGATGTCGGCGATATCGCGCCCGGCGACTGCATCGTCCATTGCGCGCCGGCGTCCCACGGCTCGGGCTGCTACGGCATTCCCCATGTCGCGCGCGGCGCGGCCCAGGTGTTCCCCGAGTCCGGCGGCTTCGATCCGGCAGAGATGCTGGACCTGCTGCAAAGCTGGCCGGGCGCCTGCTTCTTCTTTGCGCCGACCATGGTGGTGCGGCTGCTCAACCATCCCGGCCTCGCCGAAGCGGACACCGCCAATCTCAAGCTGATCGTCTATGGCGGCGGGCCGATGTATGTCGAGGACCTGCTGCGCGGCATCGACCTGCTGGGCCCGAAATTCGTCCAGATCTACGGCCAGGGCGAAGCGCCGATGACGATCACCGGCGTGACCCGCGCGATGCACGCGGACAGCGGCCATCCGCGCTACCGGGCGCGGCTCGGCTCCGTCGGCGTGGCGCGCACCGATGTCGAGGTCCGCGTCGTCGATGCCGGCGACAACGCCCTGCCGGCCGGCGAAATCGGCGAGGTCGTGTGCCGTGGCGACGTCGTCATGCGCGGCTACTGGGACAACCCGGAGGCGACGGCCGCGACCCTCAAGGGCGGCTGGCTCCATACCGGCGACATGGGCGCCTTCGACGAAGACGGATTTCTCACGCTCAAGGATCGCTCGAAGGACATGATCATCTCCGGCGGCACCAACATCTATCCGCGCGAGATCGAGGAGGTGCTGCTGAAGCATCCGGGCGTGCGCGAGGCCTCGGTGGTCGGTCGCGCGCACGAGGACTGGGGCGAGGAAGTCGTCGCCTTCGTGGTCGCCGGCGAAGGCGGTGGGGCGGACGGCCCGACCCCGCAGGCGCTCGACCGGCTGTGCCTCGACAATGTCGCCCGCTTCAAGCGGCCCAAGGACTACCGCTTCGTCGACGCCCTGCCGAAGAACAACTACGGCAAGGTGCTGAAGACCGAACTGCGCGCCCTGCTGGAGGCGGAGGCGGGCTGAGCGGCCCGCGCCGCCGGCCCCGTCAGGCGACCGCGACGGCGTCGATCTCGACCTTCCATTCCGGGCGCAGCAGGCCGGCGACGATAAATGTCGTCGACGCGCTCTTGCAGTCCGGGCCGAGATGCCTGCGGCGCGCGGCGGCGAGCAGGGGCACCGGATCGGCGTCGAGGATGTAGGTTATGGTGCGCACGATGTTGGACGTCGTCATGCCGGCCTCGGTCAGCACGGCCTCGATATTGAGCCAGGTCTGCTCGATCTGCGCTTCGATATCGTCCGAGATCGAACCGTCGGGCGAAACGCCGACTTGGCCCGAAACGTGCAGCAGGCGCGAGATGTTCACGGCCTCGACGCCCTGGTCGTAATGGCCGAACGGCCCGGCGATGCCCGCCGGATTATGGGTCTTGATCACGGGTGCTCTCCGTTGTCTGGCCTTGAGGGCAGGGCGAGACGATAGCATGGCGCAGCGGGAGTGTCGCGCGACGGTGCTTCAGCCGGCTGGCGGGGCGGAAAGGCGGCCGGGCGAAGGGCCGCCGGCGGCGCCGTCCTCGTCTTCGAGATCCAGTTCGGAGATCTTCTCGCCGCGGCTCGCTATCTTGCGCGACGAAGTCTGGATCTGGTCGATGTCGCGCCGGGCCTGGTCGAAATGCGACGCCAGCTTGCCGACCCGGTCGTCGAGCCGGCCGACATCGGTCATCATGGTCTCGACCTCTTTCTGGATCAGATGGGCCTGCTCGCGCATCCGCACGTCGCGGAACACGGCGCGCACCGTGTTGAGCGTCGCCCACAGGGTCGTCGGCGAGACGATGTAGACCTTTTCCCGGAAGCTCTGCTCGACAGCGTTGGCGAAGTTGGCGTGCAGTTCGGCATAGACGCTTTCCGACGGCAGGAACATCAGCGCAGCGTCCCCGGTCTCGCCCGGCACTATATATTTCTCCCGGATATCGCGCACATGCTTGAGCACGTCGGCACTGAACCCGCGCGCCGCCTCGTTCCGCTCCCGCTCGTCCGCCGCGTTCTGCAGGCGCTGCCAGCTTTCCAGCGGAAACTTGGCGTCGATCGCGATCGGGCCGGGCGGGTTCGGCAGTTTGAGCAGGCAATCCGCGCGCTTGCCGTTAGTGAGCGTCGCCTGGAAGGCGAAGGCGCCGGGCGGCATGATGCTCTCGACCAGGTCGTGCAGCTGGATTTCGCCGAACGCCCCGCGCGCCTGCTTGTTGGCCAGAATATTCTCCAGACCGACCATCTGTTCCGACAGGTCGGTGATTTTCTTCTGTGCCCGGTCCATCACGGCCAGCCGCTCGCGGATCTGCTGCAGCGATTCCCCGGTCTTTTCCGTGCTGGTTTCGAGGCTGGCGCCGACCCGGCGGCTGACGCCTTCCAGCCGTTCGGAAATGGCCCGCTCCTGGTCCTGCAGGCGCGTACTCAGGGAATCGCGGATGCCGTCCTGCCGCTCGGCCAGCCCGCTGAGGCGGGTATTGATCTCGGTCTGGCCCCGGGCGGTGCGCAAGGTGACGACGAGAACGATCAGGGCGAGAAAGGCCACTGCGCCCAGCACGATCAGCGTATTGGCGTCCAGTCCGGTCATGGCGCGGCTTTCCTATCACAAGCCCGTGCGGCAGCCATGATTATTCTTGCGGAAACCGGCGCATTTCCCGGCGTTTCCTCGCGCGGCGCACGAAACGGCCGGACGCGCCGATTCGTTGACCTTCCGTCCCGCCCGACCTATCTGCAACCGGTTAAGAAACCCTTGAAACCGGCCACTTCCGGGGTGAATGAACGATGGCGCTACTGCCGATCCTGACCGCGCCCGACCCGCGGCTGAAGAAGAAATCCAGGCCCGTCGGAACGGTGGACGAAGAGGTTCGCCGGCTGATGGACGACATGCTGGAGACCATGTATGCCGCGCCCGGCATCGGCCTCGCCGCACCGCAGGTCGGCGTGCTCAAGCGGGTCATCGTCCTGGATGTTTCGGACAAGGATGGCCCGCCCGCGCCGCATGCGCTCGCCGACCCCGAGGTCGTCTGGGTGTCGGACCATGACAACACCCATGAGGAGGGCTGCCTGAGCGTGCCGGAGCATTACGCCGATGTCGTCCGCCCGGCCGAAGTCCGGGTGCGCTATCTCGACCGGGAGAACGAAATTCGCGAACTGGAAGCCGACGGCGTGCTCGCCACCTGCGTTCAGCACGAGATCGACCATCTCGACGGCATCCTGTTCATCGATCACATCAGCGCGCTCAAGCGCAACATGATCCTGCGCAAGCTGCTGAAGGAGAAAAAGCTCGCCGCGAAGGAGGCGGTGCCTGCGTGATCCGGACGGGCCGGCGGCTCCGGCCGCCTCACGCCGACCTGCGGCCGAGACGATGCGCCTGATCTTCATGGGCACGCCGGATTTCGCCCTGGTGGCGCTGAAAGCGCTGGTTGCGGCCGGTCACGATATGGCGGCAGTATATACCCAGCCGCCGCGCCGGGCCGGGCGGGGCCGGGCGGTGCGGCGCTCGGCGGTCCAGGCCTGGGCCGAGGGACGGAACATTCCCGTGCGCACGCCGACGGGTTTTGCCGAAACGGAGACGGTCGCCGGCTTTGCCGCCCTCGAAGCGGAAGCCGCCATCGTCGCCGCCTACGGGTTGATCCTGCCCCAGGCGGTGCTCGACGCGCCGGTCCAGGGCTGCCTCAATATCCATGCCTCCCTGCTGCCGCGCTGGCGCGGCGCGGCGCCGATCCAGCGGGCGATCCAGGCCGGCGATGCGGAAACCGGGGTGACGATCATGCAGATGGAAGCCGGGCTCGATAGCGGCCCGATCCTGCTGCAACGGCGCATGGCGATTGCCGGCGCGGCGACCGGCGGCGCGCTGCATGATGCGCTGGCCGCGCTGGGCAGCGAGGCGATCGTGAACGCACTGGCCTGGCTGGAGGGCTCCGGATCCAGCAACCTGACGCCGCGGCTCCAGCCGAAAGCCGGCGTCACCTACGCTCGCAAGATCGACAAGGCCGAGGCGCGGATCGACTGGTCGCAGCCGGCCGGCCGGATCGAGCGCACGGTGCGCGCCTTCGATCCCGCGCCCGGCGCCTTCTTCGACGCCGGCGGCCAGCGCATCCGGGTTCTGCGCGCCGATCTCGCCGAGGGGTCCGGCGCGCCGGGAACCGTGCTGGACAACGAACTGACCGTCGCTTGCGGCGACGGTGCGCTGCGCCCGAGCCTGGTGCAACGCCAGGGCAAGGCGCCGATGGCGGCCCGCGACCTGCTGCGCGGCTTCGCCATTCCACCCGGCACGGTGCTGTCGTGGCCCGCCGTTTCAGGCTGACCCTGGAATACGATGGCGGGCCGTTCGTCGGCTGGCAGAGGCAGGACAACGGCCTGTCGGTCCAGCAATGCCTCGAGGAGGCCGTGGAGAAGTTCTGCGGCGAGCGGGTCGTCGCCAATGCCGCCGGCCGGACCGATTCGGGCGTCCACGCGCTGGGCCAGGCGGTCCACATCGACATCGCGCGCGACGCCGAGCCCTTCCGGATCAAGGAAGCGCTCAACTACCACCTGAAACCCCGGCCCATCGCGGTGACCGACGCCGTGCAGGTCGACGACAGCTTCCACGCCCGCTTTTCCGCCGTCGAGCGGCGCTACCGCTACCGCATCGTCAACCGCCGCGCGCCGCTCGCCCTCGATGCCGGCCGGGCCTGGCAGGTCGGCCGGCCGCTCGACGCCGGAGCGATGCACGAGGCGGCGCTGGCGCTGATCGGCCATCACGATTTTTCCAGCTTCCGGGCCGCGGAGTGCCAGGCCGCCTCGCCGCTCAAGACGCTCACGGATATCCGGGTTTCCCGCTATGGCGAGGAGATCGAGATCGCGCTGCGCGCGCCGTCCTTCCTGCACCATCAGGTGCGCAACATCGTTGGGACGCTGACGCCGGTGGGCGAAGGCAAGAAGCCCGTCACCTGGCTGGCCACGGTGCTGCGCGCAGCGGACCGGAAGAAGGCCGGCGCGACGGCCCCGGCCTGCGGGCTCTACCTCGACAAGGTGATCTACTAACGGTTGTCGGGCGGCCGGCCGGGAAGCCGCTACTGCGACAGGCCGCCGGTGAGCGTCGGCACGTCGAGCGGCAGGAAGCCGTAATGCGCCATCCAGCGCACATCGTTCTCGAAGAAGCTGCGGCCGTCCGGGATGCCGTATTTCAGCATCGCGACCCGCTCGCAGCCCATCCCGAAGGCGAAGCCCTGATGGACTGCCGGGTCCAGACCGCAATTCTTCAGCACGTTCGGATGGACCATGCCGCAGCCGAGAATTTCCAGCCAGTCGTCGTGGCCGTCGCCGAAATGGCCGAAGCGGAGCTGGCCGTCCTTCTTGTTGCAGGCGATGTCCACTTCCGCCGACGGTTCGGTGAAGGGAAAGAAGGACGGGCGGAAATTCAGCTTGACGTCGTCGATCTCGAAATAGGCCTTGCAGAAATCGATCAGGCAGCCCTTCAGATGGCCCATATGGGTCGTTTCGTCGATCACCAGACCCTCGAACTGGTGGAACATCGGCGTGTGGGTCTGGTCCCAGTCGCTCCGGTAGGTGCGGCCCGGCACGAGAATCCGGATCGGCGGCTTGCGGCTCAGCATCGTGCGCACCTGGACCGGCGAGGTATGGGTGCGCAGGACCATTCTCGTGCCGTCGTCCTTGGGCGGCAGATAGAAGGTGTCCTGCATCTCCCGAGCCGGATGGCCTTCCGGGAAATTCAGCGCGGTGAAATTGTGCCAGTCGGTTTCGATGTCCGGGCCCTCGACGACGGAGAAACCCATGTCGCCGAAGATCGCACTGACCTCCTCGATCGTCTGGCTGATCGGATGGATGCGGCCCATCGGCGTCGAGCGCGCGGGCAGCGATACGTCGATCCGTTCCCCGGCCAGGCGGGCGTCCAATTCGGCATCTTCGAGCGCCGCCTTGCGGGCTTCGACGGCGGCGGCAACCTCGTCCTTCAGGATATTGAGCGACCGGCCGAGCGCCTTTCGGGCCTCCGGTTCCATACCGCCCAGCATCTTCATCCGGTCGGTGATGCGCCCCTTCTTGCCCAGCGCATCGACCCGGATGGCGTCCAGCGCCTTCAGGTCGGCCGCAGCATCCACAGCTGCCAGCAATTCGGTGCGCAGGGTATCGAGCTCGCTCATCGGACCGGAGAGAATCGACGGACGGGCAGCGCTGACGCTGCCGTCCTATCGGCTATTCCAGCGCCTTCTGCGCCGCGTCGACGACCGCCTTGAAGGCCTCGGCGTCGCGCACGGCCATGTCGGCCAGCACCTTGCGGTCCAGCTCGATGCCGGCCCTGTTCAGGCCGTTGACGAACTGGCTGTAGGTCATGCCGTGCTCGCGGACGCCGGCGTTGATGCGCTGGATCCACAGGCTCCGGAAGCTGCGCTTGCGCACCTTTCGGTCGCGGTAGGCGTACAACAGGTTCTTCTCGACCCGCTGATTGGCCGCGCGGAAGGTGTTTTTTTGCCGGCCCCGCGCGCCCTTGGCCTGTTTGATAATCTTGCGGTGGCGGGCGTGTTTGGTGACGCCCCGTGTGACTCGCGCCATGAAACGATACTCCTGACTTTGGAGGAAAAAGGGACCGGTGCCGCGCCGTTACTTGGCGTACGGCATCAATGGCCGGATCATCTTCTCGTTCGACTTGTCGAGAATGGTCGATCCCCGGTTGGTCCGCTTCATCGTCGTGGATCGCTTGCTCAGGTTGTGGCTGCGGAACGCGAAATTGCGCTTGATCTTGCCGCTGCCGGTCAACTTGAACCGTTTCTTGACGGAGCTCTTTGTCTTCAGCTTGGGCATTTCGGTCCTCTCCTGAAGGAGCGCGGTCGAATTCGATGCTCTCGCCGCGCCGGATCGTCCTGTTCGGCGGCCCGAGGCATGCCCTTTTCGAGCCCGGCCGCCACAGCAAAACGCCGCAAACCCGGAGGCCGCAGCGCTTCTGCCTGCATCGCGATGCAGAGGGCGGTATATAGCCAGCCCGCTCCGGCCGGGCAAGCGGCAGCAACGCGGCATTTGTCGCGCTACCCGCCCGATCGCCCCGCGGCAGGCGCCCCGCGCCGGAGTCGCTGCGGGCATAAATCGTGCGCTGCCCCTTTACCCTGCGCCCTGCGATCGCCATTCTTTGCGATAGACCAGTTCCGACCGGTGCGCCCAGCCATGCAGGGCCTGTCCGTCAGCGCGCCGATCCGTCCGGATTCCGGGCACCGTCGGACAGGCGCAGGAACCGGATTTTCATGAGCGACATCGCAACGGCAGACAGCCTGTTTTTCGACCGCACCGGTATGGACCGCGCGCGGGTGGATCGACTCGTCGGCGATGCGCTGCACGGCGCGGACGATGGCGAACTGTTCCTCGAATACACCCAGTCCGAGAGCTTGGTGTATGACGACAATCAGCTCAAGAGCGCGACCTTCGACGAGAGCCAGGGATTCGGCTTGCGCGCGCTGGCGGGCGAGGCGACCGGCTATGCCCATGCCTCCGAACTCTCCGAAGACGCCATCGGGCGGGCATCGGCCACGGTTCGGGCGGTCCTCGCCGGCCATGGCGGCACGCTGGCCGCCGGGCCGCGCGGCACCAACCGGGCGCTCTATGCGCCCGTCAACCCGTTGCGGGAAATGCCCTTCGAGCGCAAGGTGAAGCTGCTCGAAGAGATCGACGGCTACGCCCGCTCGAAAGACGAGCGGATCCGGCAGGTTTCCGCTTCGCTCTATGGCGAGTGGCAGGCCGTACTGATCGTGCGCGGCGACGGCCGCCGCGCCGCCGATATCCGGCCGCTGGTCCGCCTGAATGTTTCCGTCGTCGTGGAGCAGGACGGCCGGATGGAAACCGGCTCGGATGGCGCGGGCGGCCGCGCGGCCTACGACGGCTGGTTCGATCCCGGCAACTGGCAAGGCCAGGTGGACGAAGCGCTGCGCCATGCGCTGGTCAATCTGGAATCGGTGCCGGCGCCGGCGGGCGAAATGCCGGTCGTGCTCGGCCCGGGATGGACCGGCGTGCTGCTGCACGAGGCGGTGGGCCACGGCCTGGAAGGCGATTTTAACCGCAAGCGGACCTCGACCTTCTCCGGCCGGATCGGCGAGCAGGTCGCGTCGAAGGGCGTGACGGTGGTCGACGACGGCACCATGGCCGACCGCCGCGGCTCGCTCACCATCGACGACGAAGGCACGCCGACCGGCCGCACGGTTCTGATCGAGGACGGCATTCTGAAGGGCTATATGCAGGATCGGCTGAACGCCCGGCTCATGGGCGTCGATGCGACCGGCAACGGCCGGCGCGAGAGCTATGCCCACCACCCGATGCCGCGCATGACCAACACATTCATGCTGGCGGGCGAGGAAGCGCCGGAAGACATCCTCAAATCCGTCGACAAGGGGCTCTATTGCGTCAACTTCGGCGGCGGCCAGGTCGATATCACCAGCGGCAAGTTCACCTTCTCCTGCACCGAAGCCTACCGGATCGAGAACGGCAGGGTCGCCGCCCCGGTCAAGGGCGCCACGCTGATCGGCAACGGGCCGGACGTGATGAACCGGGTCTCGATGATCGGCCACGACCTCAAGCTCGACCACGGCATCGGGACCTGCGGGAAGAACGGTCAGGGCGTGCCGGTCGGGGTCGGCCAGCCGACCGTGCGGGTCGACGCGATCACCGTCGGCGGCACGGAAGCGGCGTGAGGCCACGATCGCCGGCGAATTCGAGGTTTTCCGGTCGTGACGGATCCCTGGGGTTTCGACGGCAAGAAAGACCGCCGACGCGAACGCGGGTCCGAAGGCGGCGATACGTTCCGCGATCTGTTGCCGACCTTCCTGATCCTCGCAGCGGTGCTCGGCGGTCTCGCCGGACTGGGCTGGCTGCTCGGCGAAGCTTTCGGCGTTTTCGATTCGGCGGAAGACGGTCTCTACGCCGGATTCCTGATCGCCTTGCTGGTCTTTCTCGGCGGCGGATTGCTGGTGAGGGGGCGCCACAGGATCGGCGGGATCCTGAAATCCCTTCTGGCATGGGTCGCCATCGGGCTCGTTGCGGTCGCCGGCTATGGCTACCGGCACGAACTCACGATGGTCTGGCAGCGGGTCGTGGGCGAGCTCTCGCCCGGCGCGGCGGTCTACGGCGAGCGCAGCCTGACCGTGCGAGCTTCCGGCAACGGCGCCTTCTATATGGATGTGTTCCTGAACGGCCAACCGGCGCGGATGCTGGTCGATACCGGCGCCACCGGTGTGGCCCTCTCACCGGCCGACGCCCGGGTGGCCGGGCTCGATGTGGGCGCTCTTCGATATACCGTGCCGGTGCAGACCGCCGACGGCGCTTCATTGGCTGCCCCGGCCGTACTGGCCACGATCCGGGTCGGCGGGCTGACCTTCCGCAATAGGCGGGCGCTGGTGCTGCGCCAGGGTCGGGTGTCGCTGCTGGGCGTATCGCTTCTCCGGCAGTTCCACTCGTTCGAGATCAGCGGCGACCGGCTGACCTTGCGCTGGTAGCGCGCCGAACGGCCCGATCCGCCCGCACAGGTTCAGCCTCCGCCCGTCATGACGTATTGCTTCGCAGCGCCGAGCAGCAAGGCGACCGCGAAAGCCAGCCCCTCGATCATGATGGTCTGGGGCCACGGCAGGCCGAGGGCGGTCCGGACGATCAGGGTTTCGGCCGTCAGCACGGCGATCCAGGCCAGGAACAGCAGGCTGGCGCCCGGCCCCGCCGGGTCGACGGCAAACGCCAGGACGACGACGAGCAGCTGGCCGCCCAGCAACGGAATTTGCGCCCAGTTGTGGACGGTGATGTAGGTCGTGTACTTGTCCGCAACGCCGGCGCCGCGGCAGACATAGAAGGAGATCAGCGGCCAGAGCGTCCAGACCAGCGGATAGTTAATCGCCTCGATCAGCCAGAAACGGCCGATCCCGACCCCTTTGGGCAACGGAAGGTTCAGCAGGTAGACGATATAGAGCGGGAGCAGGAACAGCGCGGCGTAGAAAGAGCGCCAGTACCCCTCCAGGGTGAGGTTGAAGGCTTTCAGCCCGTCGGCGTCGAGCCCCATGACGCGGAACGATCCGCGCACCGACCGTCTGCCCTCCTCCCAGATGTCCATACGCCTATCCGCCCGAACTCGGCGATGCCGGGTGGAAGAGAACCTTGCCCCGGATCCGGAAACTGCCGATGGCGCGCTGCCCGGCCGGCGAAACCAGCCAGGCCACGAAGCGCCGGGCCGCCGCCGCCTTGACGTGCGGGTGTTTCTTCGGATCGACGGCGATCGCACCGTAAGGATTGCGCAGGCGCGCATCGCCTTCCACCAGCAACCTCAGCGGACCGCGGTTCCCGAACGACAGCCAGGTGCCGCGGTCGACCAGGGTGTAGGCCGGCATGGCCGCCGCGGTATTCAGGGTCCGGCCCATGCCCGCGCCGATCTCGCGATACCAGCCGGCGCGCTCCGACGGCGCAATTCCGGCCGCTTGCCACAGGCTGCGCTCGCGCCGGTGGGTGCCGCTGTCGTCGCCCCGGGACAGGAACACCGCCCCGGCCTGGCCGATCTTCGTCAGGGCTGCGACGGCGTCGGCGGAACCGCGGATGCCGGCGGGATCGGACTCGGGGCCTACGATGACGAAATCGTTGTACATCAGCGGATAGCGTTGCAGGCCGTAGCCTTCCCGGACAAATGCCATTTCCGACGGCCGGTGGTGCACCAGCAGGACGTCGGCGTCGCCGCGCCGGGCCAGCCGGATCGCCTGGCCGGTGCCGACGGCGATCACGCGAACCCGGATGCCGGTCGAGGCGGTGAATGCGGGAAGGATGTGATCGAACAGACCGGAAGCCTCGGTCGAGGTTGTGGAGGCGACGCGGATGGTTTCGGCCAGCGCCGGGCCCACGACCGTCGCGACCGCGGCGAGAACAGCGGCGAAAACGAGCCTTACCAGTGCAGTTCTCCCTTCAGGAATGCCGTCAGTTCCGGCGTTTTCGGATCGCTGAACAGGCTCGCCGCCGGGCCGGCCTCCAGGGCTCGACCGTGGTGCAGGAACACCAGATCGTCGGCCAGCCGCCGCGCCATGGCGAGATCGTGGGTCGACAGGATCGCCGTCCGGCCTTCGCGCCGCAGCTCGAGGATGATCTGCTCGATGCTCCAGCTCGCGGCCGGGTCCAGGCTCGCCGTCGGTTCGTCGAGGAACAGGACTTCCGGATCGCGCGCCCAGGCCCGGGCGAAGGACAGGCGCTGCTGCTCGCCGCCCGAGAGGCTGCGCGCCGGCCGGATCGCCATGTCGCCCAGGCCGACATAGTCCAGCGCTGTGTGCGCCCGGTGAACCGCTGCGGCCCGCGCAATGCCCTGCAGACGGACGGCGTGCACGATGTTGGCCAGCACCGACCGGTTCAGGAGGACCGGCTTCTGGAACACCATCGCCTGCCGCGCCTGCGCCGCTGCGCCGGTCAGGCCGGACCAGCGGACGGTTCCGCTATCCGGCGCGATCAGGCCGTGGGCGATTTTCAGCAACATGCTCTTGCCGGCGCCGTTCGGCCCCAGAACGACAGTCGTCCGCCGGCGGGCGACCAGCATGTTGATGCGGTCGAGGATTTGCTGGCCGTCGTGCCGGAGCGAAATACTCTCCAGCGCCAGCGGCAGGATGCTCGGGGCTTCCATCGGGTGCTCTTACCGGCTCGCGACGACCAGCGCCGCTTCCGGTGTGCTGCGTTCGCGCACCATCCACGCCGCGGCGTTCAACACGATGGCCAGGGTGACGAGCACGATTCCGAGGCCGAGCGCCAGGGCGAGGTTGCCCCGGCCGGTTTCGAGGGCGATCGCCGTTGTCATGGTGCGCGTGTGATGGGCGATATTGCCGCCGACGATGATGACGGCGCCGACCTCGGCGGCCGCCCGGCCGAAGCCGGCGAGGATTGCGGTCAGGACGGCGGTCCGCCCGTCCCACAGCAAGGTCGGGATGGCGCGCCGCCGGCTGCTGCCCAGCGAGGTGAGCTGCTCGCGATAGTCGTGCCAGAGCGATTCGACGATCTGGCGGGTCAGGGCGGTGACGATCGGGGTTACGAGGATGGCCTGCGCGATCGCCATTGCGCCGGGTGTGAACAGGATATTCAGGGCGCCCAGCGGGCCGCTGCGCGACAGCATCAGATAGACCAGCAGGCCGACGACGACCGGCGGCAGGCCCATCAGCGCGTTGACCAGGACGATGACCGCCCTGCGCCCGCGGAACCGGTAAACCGCCAGCGCGCCGCCGAGCGGCAGGCCGATCAGGCAGGACAGCGCGACCGCCGCCAGATTCACCTCCAGCGACAGGACAATGATTTCCCACAGGTCGGCGTCGAAGCCGAACAGCAGCCGGAAAGCCGCGGCGAAACCTTCGGTAAGGTCGGACATCGCAAATATATTTGCGTCTTTTCGAGTGCGCGGACAGGGGCCAATCCGCCCGCGCTTCGGACCGCCGGGCTACTGCGGAAAAATCCTGTCGAGCACGCGGCGGTAGATACGGGCGAGCGCTTCCAGGTCGGCGACGGGCACCTGCTCGTCGACCTTGTGCATGGTCTTGCCGATAGCGCCGAACTCGGCGACCGAACAATAACGGTGTATGAAGCGGGCGTCGGA